>CAMBGQ010000010.1 GCA_945866215.1 Opitutus sp. GAS368
GAAATCGGCCAAGGCCGCCGGGGCGTCGGTGTCAATCCAGCGACGGAGATACTTCACCTGGGTCTCGGAGTGCTTCCCGCACTTGCCGTGCTCGGAGCAGAACGACGTGAACGGAGCGAAGAGCAGCACCTTGGCCGGAAACTGCACGCCGCGGGCGCCGGCCTCCATTACGAGGTGCGCACCAAGCGACCACGCGATGACGGCGTCGCAGTCGGAAAGGTTCTCGGCCGCCCCGACGACGGGCGGGTAGATGAGGTGCTCGGCATCGGGCGCATGGGCCAACGCGATGGCCTTCATCTCTTCGAGCGAGACGCCCCAGCCGCCAATCCAGCCGATCTTCATGCGGCGACGCCCTTCAAGGCGGAGACAAAGGAGGACAGCACGGCGGGGGAAAGCCCCCTGCGGAGCGAGATGCGGATACGTCCAGTACGCACGGGTACCGTGGGCGGACGAATCGCGGAAACCATGAAGCCGGCGGCGCGCAGCGCGGTGGCGTATTTTAGGGTGACGTCGGAATCGCCGAGGATGATCGGGATGATGGGCGAATCGCCGGAGGGCACCGCGAAGCCGGCTTCGATGAGCCCATCGCGCCAAGCGTGTGAGAGCGCAGGGAGCTTGGCCCGTTCTCCCGACATCCCCTTCACGCGCTCGACCGCGGCGAGGGCGGCGGCGGCACAGGAAGGCGCGAGGTAGGTCGAGTAGACGAACTCGCCGGCAAAATTAATCAGGGCATCGCGGACTTCCGGTGCGTGCGAAAGCACATAGGCGCCCTGCGAGCCGAGGCCCTTGCCAAGCGTGCCGACGACGATGTCCGCGGCGGCGAAAGCACCCTGCTCTTCCTGGAGTCCAGAACCGGTGGCGCCGTACCATCCCGTGGCGTGTGCTTCGTCGAGCACCCAGCAGAAGCCGAAGCGCTTCCTTAACGAAGCCAGTCGCTTCAGATCGGGGCTATCGCCGTCCATGGAGTAGACGCTTTCCGTGACGACGAAGATCACGCCAGCCAAGGCGGGCTCCTCGTGGAGCATGAGCTCGAGGGCATCGAGGTCATTATGGGCGAAGCGACGCAGGCGGGCGCCCGAGGCCATGATGCCGTCGAGCATGCTGGCATGCACAAGGCGGTCGGCGAGGATGAGGTCCCCCTTCTTCGGCAGACCGCCGAGCACCGCGGAGTTGGCCGAGAAGCCGGTATTCATCACGAGCCCGTGCTCATAGCCCTGCCAAGCGGCGAGGGTGTGCTCGAGCTTCTGGTGAATCTCGGTGTAACCGGTGACGAGCGGCGAAGCGGACGAAGATGCACCCCATTCCTGGAGCGCGGCCACGCCAGCAGCGACGACCGCCGGGTCGCGCGAGAGGCCGAGGTAATCGTTATCGGCGAGATTGATGCGGGTATCCGATGAGGCGCGGGCGCTCAGCTTACGGCGTAGCGACGATCCTTCGCGCTGGGCGAGGGACTGACGCAGGCGCTTCAGCAGGGCTTCGTTCACCGCGGCAGGAAATGGAAGCGGGCAGACTTTTCGCCTTTGCCCGATTCACCGAGCAGCGGAATCCAAGACTCGGCCAGGCCGGCGCGATTCGCCGCCGCGACTTCCTTCGAAGGCTTCTTGATCGCATTGAGCCAGACGCCGATAGGGCCGTCGTAACGGCGACGCAGGTAAGAGATCGCGAGACGTGCCTGATTGATCGCCCCGAGGCGGTCCTCGACGACCACGATCGCGACGGTCGGCTTGATGGCCGCGGCGAAGTCCGCCCAGTCCTTACCCTTTGGGTCGATGGGTACAGCCACACCGCCAGCGCCTTCGACGACGCGACACGGCGCCTGCGGGACGGCACGGTAAAGTTTCAGCAGGAGCGCGAGGTCGAGTGGCTTGCGGGCCTTCTTCGCCGCGGCGAGCGGAGCGATCGGGGCCGGGAGCGTCAGCAGCGTGTGCGCTTCAGCCCACTTCCCCGCCGCCTTCTTGGCGTCGGCCGGACGACCGGCGCCTGCGCCTGACTCCACCGGCTTGATGACCTGCGTGAAACCATCACGAGAGAGGCGACGCGCGAGCAGACCGGCGACGTGGGTCTTACCCACGCCAGTGTCGCTGCCGGTGACGAAGATGAGGGCCATGTTATTTGCAGCCGCAACCACCGTTGCCGCAGGATTCTTCCGTTGCGTTGGCGGCGGCGAATTCCGCCACGTTTGGCCATTCGGCCGGCTTGGCGTCCGCTGGGGCGAGATCGCCGCGATGGATACGACGAGCTTCGTCCGGGTGCATCGGGTGCAGGCCAAGACGCTTCATCAAATTCATGTCCTCTTCGATGTCGGGATTACCCGTCGTAAGGAGCTTCTCGCCGAGGAAGATCGAGTTGGCGCCGGCGAGGTAGCAGAGAGCCTGCGTCTCGTCGTTCATGTTGGCACGGCCAGCGGAGAGGCGGACCATCGCCTTCGGCATCAGGATGCGGGCGACGGCGATCGTGCGGACGAACTCGATCGTATCGACGAACTTGCGGCCCGCGAGCGGCGTACCTTCGACAGCCACCAGGGCGTTGATCGGCACGGAGTCGGGCTGAGGGTCGAGCTGCGCGAGCTCGACGAGCATCTTCATGCGGTCGTCGACCGTCTCGCCCATGCCGAGGATGCCGCCGGAACAGACCTCGAGGCCGGCCTTGCGGACGTTCGAGAGCGTCTGGAGACGGTCGTCATAGGTGCGGGTCGTGATGATCTTCGAGTAGTGCTCGCGGGAGGTATCGAGGTTGTGGTTATACACGTCGCAACCGGCCTGCTTGAGGCGGGAGGCCTGCGCTTCGCTGACCATCCCGAGGGTGCAACAGACTTCGAGGCCGAGCTCCTTCACGCCCGAGACTGTGTTCAGCACGCTGTCGAACTGCTTACCGTCGTTCACGCGGCGCCACGCGGCGCCCATGCAGAAGCGGGTCGCACCGCCGGCCTTGGCCTTGCGGGCATCGGCGAGTATCGCCTGTGTCTCCATCAGGGCTTCGGTCTCGAGGCCGGTCTGATTGTGAATCGACTGCGGGCAATAGGCGCAGTCTTCGGGGCAGGCTCCCGTCTTGATCGACTTTAGCGTGCAGAGCTGCACGCCGGCCGGATCTTGATTGGCCTGGTGGACTTGCTGAGCCTTGAAGATCAGCGTGTTGAGCGGCAGGTCGTAGAGCGCTCGGGCTTCGGTGAGGTTAGGCATATTGATAGAAGGAGTTAGCGGTTGGCGGTTAGGAAAGTTACTTCAGGTTCGGGAGAACTTCGTCCATAGCGAGGCGGACGGCGCGGACAAGGTGCTTTACTTCGTCGGCTTGGATGGAGATCGGCGGGACAAACAGGATCGAGTCGCCGAGCGGGCGGATGACGAGGCCGTGGCGGCGAGCGGCTAGAGCGACTCGATAACCCGCACGGGTGTCAGTCGGCCAGCGATCCGTTGATGCCGGCTTGAATTCGACGGACCCCGTGAGGCCGAGTTGGCGGAACGTGCGCACATGGGCATGACCAGCGAAGGCGGCTTCCATCTCGCGACCAAGCAAAGCGGCACGATCCGCGACCTGACCCGAGGCGAGCATCGGCTTGAGCTTACGCAGCGACTCACGGGCGACGGCGCAGCCGAGCGGGTTGCCGGAGAACGTATGGCCGTGGAAGAAGGTCTTTCCTTCAGAGAACGCGCCAAGGAAGGCCTGGTAGATGTTTTCGGAGGTCATTGTCGCGGCCAGTGGCAGGTAGCCGGCAGCGAGGCCCTTAGCGAGGCAGAGGAAATCAGGGACAACGCCTTCGAGTTCCGAAACCGTGAGCGCACCCACGCGACCGAAGCCCGTGAAGACTTCGTCGAGGATGAGGTGCACACCGTGCTGGCGGCAGAGGGCGGCGACAGCCTTCACGAAACCGGCGGGCTGCTGGACCATACCGGCAGCGCCTTGAACGCGGGGTTCGAGGATCAGGCAGGCCGTCGTGGCGGCGTCGCGTTCGAGAATGGCCTTCAGCGCGGCCAGCGAAGCGGAGGCATCGGAGAGGGCAACCTTACCAGCGCACTCGGAATGGACCGGGGCGGGGAATGTTTGCGCGGCGAAGAGCCAGGGATTGAAGCGACGGTGGAACTCGGAGCGTTCGCCGACGGCCATCGTGCCAAAGGTATCGCCGTGGTAGGCGCCTTCCATCGAGATGACCCCGCGCTTGGCTTCCTGGCCGACGAGTTGCCAATACTGGAACGAAAGTTTCAGGGCGACCTCGATGGCGTTGCTGCCGTTGTCGGTATAGAAGCAACGCGGCAGGGCGCCGTTGGTCAGACCAGCGAGATCTTCGGCGAGTTCCGTAGCGATCGGGTGGTTCAGGCCCAGAATTGTCACGTGGGCGACTTTGTCCAACTGCTCGCGCAGGGCGCGATTCAGGTCGGGGTCGTTATGGCCGTGGACGTTCGTCCAGACCGACGCGTTGCCGTCCAGGTAGCGCTTCCCTTCCCCGTCGATCAGCCAGCTGCCCTCACCTCGGACAAGATGCAGGCGAGGGTTATCCTGATACTCCCGCATCTGGGTAAACGGGTGCCACCCGAAGCGCCGGTCGGCGGCATCGAGGACGTCCTGGGCGGACGAAGTATCTGCGGGGGCAGTCGGCACACCCCTTATCTAGGGCCCTCTCGGGCTATTGTTAAGTCCGAAGTGTGGCTAGGTTTACAATGGTCTAAGGGCCCGGAAAGCCCCGTCTTACCCACGCCCTACCCTCACTTGCCCTTCAGGGCTTCGTTCGTCTTCGCGACGATTGCGTCCGCAATCATCTTATAGGCGGGGGCTGACCAATGGTATTCATCTCCGGCGGCCAGGTCCAGACGAGCGGCGAGCGGCGTATACATATCGATGACCTCGACACCTTCTTCCTTCATGACCTGCTCGGCGAGGCGGTTGATGCGCAAGACGACCGGATTCTTGTCCCCCAAGGCCGTGACCGGCTTGCTAGGTTCGGCGCGGCGGGCGGTATGAGGGGTCGTGGCGATCCAGAACAGTTTGGCCCTCGGTGCGCCGGCTTTAAAGCCGCGCACGATGGCCCGCGTGGTATCGATGATCTGCTGGTCCGTAGCCTTCTCCGGCGTCCAAGAAAGCGAGTGTAGCCCGTTGTTGAAGAAGATCAGGTCGAAGTCGGCGACGGAGGCCCCTTGCTTGATCAGCGCGTCGACCTTCGGGTTGATGCTACCGACGAAGCCACTCCAATGGTAAGCGTAGACCTTACCCTCAAGCATCGGCAAGAGTTGCCCGCGGTAGCCACCCGCAATCGAGTCTCCATAGAAGAGCAGCTTCGGGCGCTTGAGGTCGACGATCGTGGGCGTATCGACCATCCAACCCTTGCCGGCGATGCCACCGCGGGGCTCGGCGGTCACCTTCTCCTTGGGGGACTTATAAGTGTAGTCAGAGCCGAACACCTTCAGCGCCGTAATCTTCGCTACGGGGAATGGCTTTTCTCGAGGGAAGAGCTTCTTGCCCACCCACATCGGTTCATCGTTCGGTAGCAGCAGCACGAAATACTGGCCGGTCGGAGCTTCGTTTAGATAATACGTCGGGCTACCCTTCCGGACCGCGATCGTGAAGGCATAAGGCGTGTTCGGCTGGAGCTTGAGGCGTTTGTCGCCGATGTGCATTCCATTAATGATCGGGCGGTGGGCCTGGAACGTCGGGTAATTGAGGAACGTGAGCCCGAGCCCGGTGTCCTCGCCATCTTTCTTCTGCTTGAGCAGCACATGCATCGTCGTGCCTTCAGTGAGTTCGGGGAAGATGACCGTCACCTGGACGGTGAAGTTCTGCTGGTCAGGGAAAGCCGAGGGCGGAATACCGAAGTAGTTTTCGCCGCCGACCATCACGCTACCGTCCGACGCCTGGACCGCGCCATGGTTGAGGGCTGCGGGAATCTTGTCCTTCGCCAGATCCCAGAGCGGGGCCTGCGCCGAGAGCATCGCGGAGAAGCCGGCCAGAAGGAGGGCTGAAAGCAGTCGTTTCATACCGTTGATACAAAGCCGGAGCCAACCCCTGTCGAACCCAACCCGAAACCAAGGCACAAAAAAGGCGCCGGGGTGCGGCGCCTGATTTGCGAATGAGCCGGTGGGCTTATTCGAAATCGTAAATCTTAACGGAATCCCAGTAGGCCTTGCAGTCGGCGATGAAGGCCTGGTGAATCGGGTCGATCTGGTAGGCGTCATGGTCGGCGTGATTCTTGAACACGAAGAACTCGGCAAAGTCGTAGGAGGTGTCGATGATCGGGCGGACGGCGTGGGTGCTCGGGATGCCGACGTAGCCGCTATGGATGGACTTGATGGCGAGCAGGCCGCGGAGCTTGGTCTCGAATTCCGCACGCTGGGCAGAAGTGATGTCCTTTTTCAGGTAGAAGAAGACGATGTGGTGGAACATAGGACGGCAAGGTTTGGCCAAGTCCCGACCGAAGGAAACAGCAAAGTGCGCGGGCCAAAGGCGTCCTTGCCTCAGGACGACCTCGGGACACGCTGGCGCCCTCGCATGCAGTCCCTTGTTCCTCTTTTTCCGGAAGTCACGCCCGCCCAGTGGGAACAGCTGACCGCCATGGCCGCGCTCCATCGCGAGTGGAACGAGAAGATCAACCTGGTCTCGCGTAAGGACATCGAGAACCTCGAGCGCCACCACTACGCCCCGTGCATCGCCGCGGTGAAGTTCCTCAAACTCATGGACGGCTGCCGCGTCATGGACGTCGGCACCGGCGGCGGCTTCCCCGGCCTCATCCTCGCCGTCCTCTACCCCAAGGCCCGCTTCACCCTCGTCGACTCGGTCGGCAAGAAGATCACGGTCGTCACGGACATCGCCGAGCGCCTCGGCCTCAAGAACGTCGACGTCAAGAACGCCCGCGCCGAGACGATGAACCACGAGCACGACTTCGTCACCGGCCGCGCCGTGGCCGACCTCCGCACGTTCGTCCACAACACCCGCCAGCTCCTGTGCAAGGGGGCGAAGCATTCCCAGCCCAACGGCATCCTCTACTGGCAGGGCGGCGACGCCGCGGTCGAGGCGGAGCTTTCCTTTTTGAACCCGGTCTTCAGTTTTGAACTCCGCCCGCTCCTCTGGAACGACGAGAAGTTCGAAGGAAAGCGGATCGTGCTCTACCGCAGTCAGGACCTCCTCCGCTGCAAGAAGCCCGACCTGCCGGGGATGACACAATAGGACTCCCTGTGCCTTGACCCGTGGACGGCAACCCGCACGTTAAAGGCGATGTCCCGTCAGAGACTCCCACTGAACCCAGCCGGCGAGCGCCTTGAGGCCCTCCTGCGCCAACGCATCGTCTACCTCGACGGCGCGATGGGTACCATGATCCAGCAGCTGAAGCTGCAGGAGGCAGACTATCGCGGCGACCGTTTCAAGGACCATCCGGGCCAGCTCAAGGGCAACAACGACCTCCTGGTCATCACCAAGCCGGGCGTCGTCCGGGACATCCACCGCTCCTACCTCGACGCCGGCGCGGACATCCTCGAGACCAATACTTTCAACGGCACGTCCATCGCGATGGAAGACTACGCGATGACGCACCTCGTCCGCGAGTTGAACACCGAAGCGGTCAAGGTCGCCCGCGCAGCCGTCGATGCCTTCAAGGCCGCCAACCCCGGCAAAGACGCCTTCGTCGCCGGTGCCATCGGGCCGACGAACAAGACGCTGTCGATGTCCCGCGATGTCAATGATTCCGCCAAGCGCGACGTGACGTTCGTTCAGGTGCGCGATTCCTACCGCGAACAGGTCGACGCCCTGATCGACGCCGGCGCGGACCTGCTCCTTTGTGAGACGGTCTTCGACACGCTCGTCCTCAAGGCCGCCCTCTTCGCCATCGACGAGGCCTTCGAGGCCCGCGGCTTCCGGATTCCGCTGATGATCTCGGGCACGATCACCGATGCCTCCGGCCGCACGCTCACGGGCCAGACGACCGAAGCCTTCTGGAATTCCGTCCGCCACGCCCAGCCGCTCAGCGTCGGCATGAACTGCGCCCTCGGCGGCGAGCAGATGCGCCCGCACATCGCCGAACTCGCGAAGAAGGCCGACCTCTTCGTCTCCTGCTACCCCAACGCCGGCCTGCCTAATCCGCTTTCCCCGACGGGCTTCCCTGAGGGTCCGGAAGACACCGCGGCCATCCTCGAGACCTTCGCCCGCGACGGCCTGGTCAATGTCCTCGGCGGCTGCTGCGGCACCACGCCCGCCCACATCGCCGCCATCCGCCGCCGCACCGAGAAATATCCGGCGCGCCCGCTTGGCGCCATCCCGCCTGCCCTCCAGCTGGCCGGCCTCGAACCGCTCAACCTCTTCGGTGGAGCCGGTGATTTCGTGAATGTCGGCGAGCGTACCAACGTCGCCGGGTCGAAGATCTTCAAGGGCCATATCGAAAAGGGCGACTATCGTTCCGCTCTACGCGTCGCCAAGCAGCAGATCGAGGCCGGCGCCACGATCATCGACATCAACTTCGACGCGGGGCTGCTCGACGGCGCTGCGGCGATGACGAAATTCCTGAACATGGCGGCAACCGAGCCGGATATCGCCCGGGTGCCGTTCATGATCGATTCGTCGAACTTCGACATCATCGAGGCCGGCCTGCGCTGCGTTCAGGGCAAGGCCATCGTAAACTCGATCTCCCTCAAGGAAGGGGAGGCCGAGTTCGTCCGCCGCGCCCGCCTCTGTCGCCGTTACGGTGCGGCGATGATTGTCATGGCCTTCGACGAGAAGGGACAGGCCGCTACTCTCGCGGATAAGATCCGCATCTGCGTCCGCGCCTACGGCATCCTCACCCAGGAGGCCGGCGTGGACCCGCAGGACATCATCTTCGACGCCAACATCCTCACCGTCGGTACGGGCATGGCGGAGCATGACCGCTACGCCCTCGATTTCATCGAAGCCGTCACGGAGATCAAACGCCTCTGCCCCGGCGTCCGTACCTCAGGCGGCCTGTCCAACGTCTCGTTCGCCTTCGCGGGTAACAACAAGGTCCGCGAGGCCATCCACTCGGTCTTCCTCTACCACGCCATCAAGGCGGGGCTCGACATGGCGATCGTCAACGCCGGTATGCTCGAGGTCTACACCGAGATCGACCCGGAGCTGCGCGACCTCGTCGAGGATCTCGTGCTCTGCCGCCGCGCCG
This sequence comes from Opitutus sp. GAS368, assembly GCA_945866215.1. GTDB lineage: Bacteria > Verrucomicrobiota > Verrucomicrobiia > Opitutales > UBA953 > UBA953. The sequence goes on from CAMBGQ010000010.1 coordinate 9,104, forward strand.
ACGCCACCGACCGCCTCCTCGAGGCCGCGCCGCGTTTCGCCGGCACCCGGACCGAAGTCGACGCCTCCAAGAAGAACGCCTGGCGCGAACTCGACGTCGACGCGCGCCTCGCACATGCGCTGGTGAAGGGCCTCGACGACCACGTCGTCGCCGACACCGAGGAGGCCCGTGTCAAGCTGGGGCGTCCGCTGCTCGTCATCGAAGGCCCGCTGATGGAAGGCATGCGCGTCGTCGGCAAGCTCTTCGGCGAAGGCAAGATGTTCCTCCCCCAAGTGGTGAAGTCGGCCAAGGTCATGAAGACCGCGGTCGCGCACCTCGAACCGTTCATGGCCGCCGAGAAGGTCGGCGGCTCCACTCAGGGCTCGTTCCTCATCGCGACCGTCCGCGGCGACGTCCACGACATCGGCAAGAACATCGTCGGCGTCGTTCTCGCCTGCAATAACTACGCCGTCACCGATCTCGGCGTGATGACGCCGTCGGAGCGGATCGTATCCGAGGCCCTGCGCCTCAAGCCTGACTTCATCGGCCTCTCCGGCCTGATCACCCCGTCCCTCGACGAGATGATCAACGTCGCCCAGGAGCTCAAGCGCGCCGGCATCAGCACGCCGCTGCTCATCGGCGGCGCCACGACTTCCAAGGAACACACGGCGATCAAGCTCGCCCAACATTATGACGGGCCAATGGTCCACGTCGGCGACGCCTCGCTCGTCACGACGGTCTGCAGCGACCTGCTCAACCCAGCCAAGCGGGGTGGCGTCGTGGGGGACCTCAAGGTCGAACAGGCCGAGATGCGCGCAGACTACGAAAAGCAGCAACCCGCCGTGGTCATCCCGCTGGCCGAGGCCCGTAAGCGCCCGCTCGTCACCACCGCCCCGGTGCAGCCCGTGCCGCGTCAGACGGGCGTGACTCTCTTCGAACGTATCGATCCCGCCGCAGTGGCCGAGATCATCGATTGGACGCCCTTCTTCGTGACCTGGTCGCTCAAGGGTTCGTTCCCGCAGATCTTTAAGTCAGCCAAGTATGGTAGCGAAGCCCGCAAGCTCTTCGACGATGCCCGCCGCGAACTCGACGACCTCATCCGCGGCAACCGCATGCACCTCCGCGGCGTCGTCGGCCTCTGGCCCGCCCGCCGCGTCAGCGATGACGTCGAGATTTATAGCGACGAAGCCCAGTCGAAGAAAATCGGCCGCTTCCACTTCCTCCGCGACCAGCGGCCGCGCCCGAAGGTGACCACCTGCCGCTCGCTCGCCGACCTCGTCTCGACCGAGAAGGGCGATCACCTTGGCGCCTTCGCCGTGACCGCCGGTCAGGAGATTGAAGACTACGCCGCTTCCTTCAAGGCGCGGGATCCCTTCCGTCAGATTCTCATCCAGGCCCTGGCGGATCGTCTCGCCGAAGGCTGCGCCGAATGGCTACACCTCGAGGTTCGCAAGGAACTCTGGGGCTACGCGCCAAACGAAGCTCTGACCGTCGAGGAACTCGTCGACGAGAATTATGCCGGTCGTCGTCCCGCCGCTGGCTACCCCGCTTGCCCCGAGCACACCGAGAAGGCCGAGCTCTGGCGTCTGCTGGACGCTAACCGCCTCGGCTGCACCTTGACTGAGTCGTACGCCATGAATCCGGCCGCCTCGGTATCGGGCCTCTATTTCGGCAATCCCCAGTCGATTTACTTCGACGTCGATAATGTCGGCCGCGACCAGGTTGAGGATTACGCCAAGCGTAAGGGCTGGACCGTTGAACAAGCCGAGAAGTGGCTGCGCCCCGTGCTCGGCTACAAGACCTGACCATGCAAGCGGGCGAACGGGAGAAGCTTGTTGCGATTGTCGGCGCGGAAGATGCCGCCGCGGTCGAACGCTTCCTCGGCGACTGCGCCTTGTGTACGCTCGTCGAAGCCGCCGACGGCGCCGACAGCGACTGGCCTGAGTGGGCGCGCGCCGCGGCCGTGCTGCAGCGCTGGCTCGAAGCCGCCGGACGGGACGCTGACGCCGAACGCAAACTCGGCTACCTGCATTGCACCGTCGACGCCCAGAAAGTCGTGCCGACCGCAATCCGCCCCGCTCTGCCTCAGGCAGTGGCCCGGATGTTGAAAGATCACGGCTTCGCGGAGTGAGGTAGGGACGTGATTGCCATCACGTCCGTTCGCGGAAGGACATGCGATGTCACCGAGCCTAGCTAAGGGCCGACGACTTCCTGCTGCGGACTCGAACGGCGGTGATGGCAATCACCGCCCTACCTGAGGCAGACGAAGGCATAGCGGATGCGATGTCATCGCATCCCTACCTCTATTTGCCGGCCACTTCGGCGCGGGCCTTGGCGAGGACGTCGGCGAGTTTCACTTCGGCGCCGCCCAGGCGTTTACTTTCGTCGGCGGCTTCCATGAAGGTATAAAGCTCGAGCGTCTCTTCGGGGCTCACCGGTGCCTTGCCGGTGCGGAACATCTTTACGACCGCTTCGAGCAGGACTTCATAGCCGTCGAACTTGCCGATGTCGGCCTCGCCTTTGTCGCCGACGGCCTTGCCGCCGTAGGGACCGCCCTTCGCCTTGCGATCGGCTTCACGGAAGATGCCCACGCGGCCGTCGCCCCAGTTACCCGTGACCTGGATCTGGCCTTCCGGAGTCATCTCGCGCTTCAGCGAGACGCACCCTGTGCCCATGACGGCATAGAGGCTTTCGCAACCATGGACGCCATACCAGTAAAGATCTGGGTGATGCGGCTCGAGGCTGGCGGGGCTCGTCGCGGTAGCCGTCTTCACCTTGCCGATTGAACCTCGGGCGACGGCCTGCGTGCCGGCGGCAAAGCGGAGCGACGACGAGCAGAAGTGAACCACACCCGCCTTCTTGGCCGCTTCCTGGATCCGGATGACGTCGGTGAGCGAGCCCGCAATTGGCTTGTCGATGAAGACCGTTTTACCGGCCTTGAGCACCGGGAGGATCTGCTCGAGGTGCACGCGGCCGTCGTTAGATTCCAGTAGCACGAAATCGACCTGTGCGCACAGCTTCTCGATCGAGTCGACAATCTCGACGCCCATGCCCTTAAGTTTCTCCGTGTATTCCGGGACGCGCGAAGTGCTCCCCGGGATATCCTTACTGCCTTGGGCGAAGGCGTGCGTCACGCGGAAGCCGGCAAACTTTGCGACGTCGGCCGGATTCTTCGGCCCCTGATTGAGGACCGTCGTGAAGGCCACCACGTGCGACGTGTCCAGGCCGATGATGCCGACCCTCTTCGGAGTCTCGGCGGCGCAGAGGGATGTGACAAAGGCGGCCGCGCAGGCGGCCTGACGAACGAGACGGGGTAAGCGCATACCTAGGAGTAATTCCCTGCGACCCGGCTGACAAGCCCCCGGGGCATCGGTTAATGCTGACCTTCGAGCGATTGCCAGACCTGCCACGCCATCAGCAGCCCAAGCATCAACCAGAGTACGCCGGTCACGCGGTCGACGAGCCGAATCGTCGCCGGGTCCTTCAGGCGCACGCGGAGGCGGTCGCCGACCATGGCGTAGAAACTCATCACCGAGACCTCCGAGCCCAAGGTACAGAGCAGGAACACGCCGGTCGTCGACCAAGTGAACTGGTCCGCCGGCACGTTCGCCGCCTGGATGATGACAAGCATCCACGGGATTGTCTTCGGGTTGGAAAAGTTGACCCAAGCTCCGCGCAGGAAAAGCCGCCCCGCGCCGCCCTCGTGGCCGGCCGATACCGGCAGGCTTGAGCGCGGGCGGAGCAGGAGCCCGACGCTGAGATAGAAGAAATAAGCCATTCCGGAGACAGCGATGCCCGTCAGCGCGAACGGCACGGTGCGCGCCAGCCAGAGCGTACCGAAAAGCGCCAGGAAGAGGTGCGGGGTCTCGCCGACGGCGAGCCCCAGCGTATGCCAGAAGGTGCGGCGCTGGCCGTAGCGGAGCGAGGTCTCAATTGTCGACAGCGCCGCCGGCCCGGGCGAGAGGCTCGCGGTCAGGCAGGAGGCGATGAGCAGCCCGACGTTCATCCGCGCTTAGCGGAGGGACTGCTTCCAACGCGCGATCTCGCGGGCGACGGCCCGGGGGCCGGGCATGCCCGTATTCTCGCGCGCGGCGAAGGCACGCTGGAGGCTGAAAACCTCGCGCCAGCCCTTCGTGAAGGCCTTGTCGGCGGTCAACGCGGCGACGTCGGAAAGTTTGTCGAGCGGCACACCGGACTTCTCGGCAAGCGCGACGAGACGGCCGACCGCGTGGTGGGCGTGGCGGAAAGGCATGCCCTGGCGGACGAGCCAATCGGCGAGGTCGGTAGCGAGGAGCGCCGGGTCGGAAGCGGCCGCGAGGCAGCGGGCCTTGTGGAACTTCGTGCCCGCGAGCGTGGCGTCGGCGACGGTGACGGACAGGATGAGCTGGTCGGCGGCGTCGAAGAGCGGCGGCTTGTCGTCCTGCAGGTCGCGGTTATACGTGAGCGGCAGGCCTTTCGTGAGCGTGAGTAGATGCGTGAGCGCGGCTTGGAAGCGCGCGGCCTTGCCCCGGAGGAGCTCCATCGAATCCGGATTACGCTTCTGCGGCATCAGCGACGAACCCGTCGAGAATTCGTCGGGCAGGCGCGCGAAGCCGAACTCCGCGGAGGACCAGAGCACCATGTCCTCGGCCAGGCGCGAGAGGTGGACGCCACAGAGGGCGGCGGCGAAGCAGAACTCCGTGGCCGGATCGCGGTCGGCGACGGCGTCCATGGAATTGCGGGTGACTTGCGGGCGGCCCTTGGCGTCGACGAAGCCGAGCAGCTTCGCCGTGACTTCGCGGCGGATTGGAAGGGTCGTGCCGGCGATAGCGCCAGAGCCCAGTGGGCACCAGTTGGCGGAGGCCTTGGCAGCGGCGAGGCGCGTGCGGTCGCGGCCGAACATCTCAGCGTAGGCGAGCAGGTGATGGGCGGCGGAGACCGGCTGGGCGCGCTGCAGGTGCGTGTAGCCCGGCAGGATCACGTCGGCGTTGGCCGCCGCAAGTTTCACCAAAGTCTTGAGCAGAGAGACGAGGGCCGCGTCGGCGGCGTCGCACTGGTCCTTGATCCAAAGACGCACGTCGGTGGCGACCTGGTCGTTGCGGGAGCGGGCCGTGTGCAGCTTGGCGGCGGCCGGGACGCGCTGCGTGAGCGCGCTCTCGATGTTCATGTGCACGTCCTCGAGGTCGCGGCGCCACTGGAACTTGCCGGCAGCGATCTCCTTGGCGATGGCGTCGAGGCCGCGCAGGATCGCGTCGCGCTCCCGCTTGGTCAGGATGCCGGCCTGAGTCAGCATCGTGGCGTGGGCCTTCGAGCCGCGGATGTCTTGGGCCCAGAGGCGATGGTCGAACGAGACGGACTCGCCGAAACGCAGCATCAGTTCGGCGGGACCGGCGCTGAACCGGCCGCCCCAGGTGGCCTGGGCTTTCTTCCGTGCGGACATGACCAAGGAATGCCCGCAATCAAGCGGACAGGCAAGCAAGGATGCTCAGCGGCTGGCCTGGGAAGGTGCCGCGGGCGCCGGTGCGGGCTTCGGCGACATGACCATGTTACGTGCGCCATCCATCCGGATTACGATTTCACCCGGCTCGGCGACGCCCATTTTTTCGCGGGCTAGGTCGCGCACGAACTCCAGATCGCGGCTGGCGCGATCGACGTAGCGCTCGGCCTGACTGCGTTTACGCTCGAGGGAGACGTAAGCCTGCTCCTTCTGCCGTTCGCTGGCGCGCATACCCGCAAGACGTTCGGTCTCGTCGACGTAGGTCGACCAGGTGAAGGCGAGCACGGTGCAAAACAGGATGAACGAACCCCAGAGAAAAAGTTTCTCCGTCTGCGGGTGGCGGGAAGAAGGCTCGCTTTCCATGACGACCGCAGGAGTGAAAGCGGAAATCAGATACGGAGCGAGGGGAAAATCATCGGCCTACTTAACCGTCGCGGCAACCGCGGCCAAGGAACCGCTGAACTCCATGAAGGCCCAGACCAGCACCCCGGTGACCGAGACATAGACCCAGACCGGGAAGACCCAGCGCGTAAGACGTTTATGGTCTTCAAAGCGGCCCTGCCTGGCCAGCCAGACGGCGCGGACGATGAAAGGCGTGACCACGATTGCCAGGAGGATATGCGGGAACAGGATGACGTAATAGAGGAGCTTGTCCCACGTCAGCCCGACCTCGGGGCGGTAGAGGATATTGGTCCGGCCGAGAGCGACCCAGAGGTGGACCTTGGAGGCGAGATACAGCGCCAGGAAAAGAGCGGAGATTAGGACGGCCACGCCCATCGCCTTACCATGGCCGATCTTATCTCCGGCCTTGATGCGCAGGTAGCCCATCAGCAGGAAGACGGTGGCCAGACCGTTGAGCCCGGCGACAGAGCGAGAAAGGAGTTCGGTGGTGGAGGCCATGGGGCCGAAGAGAACCACTTCCGCCGGAAAAGCCAACCTTCGGTCGGCCTTAACCTTCACTTAAGCCAAAATCTGGTATCCTCTATCCCCACACACCCCCATGAACCCGACCCCCTACCTACTCTTCGCCGCCGCCGCACTGGTGGCTGCCGACGCCCCCAAGGGCCCGCCCCTCAAGGAAGCCGACGCCAAGCCGCCCGGCCAGAACAGGGTCACGATTACCGTGAAGGGCGACAAGCGCGTCATCGAGTCCAACGGCATCCCGGACCATAAGGTCGCGACCTTCCCGAACCGCGGTAACCCCAACGCCATCTCCGAACAGAAGTATCGGCTCGAGGTGCCGGTCCGCCCCGCGGCGCGCGAAGGCGCCGGCGGCCGGATGATGTCCGCTTGGGGCGTCGCCCTGAACGGCGTCATCTTCGACCCGGGTACCGCCGAAGTCTACAACGAGGGCGACCGGAGCAGCCCCTGGCATTACGAGGCGCTGATGAGCAACACCGAGATGGGTACCACGCCGAAGATCAAGGTTGGCCTCGGCCTCGACCAGAACCACGGCCACGTCCAACCCAACGGCGCCTACCACTATCATGGACTCCCCACCCTGCTCCTCGAGCGTCTGGCCGGGGGCGAAAAGAAGATGACCCACGTCGGCTGGGCGGCGGACGGCTTCCCCGTCTACGCGGTCTACGCCTTCGCCAAATCCGAAGACCCAAAGAGCGAGCTCAAGAAGATGAAGAGCAGCTACCGCCTCAAGACCGCCGACCGCGGGGGCGACGGCAAGACCACCCCGACCGGCAAACCGGATGGCTCCTTCGGACTTGATTTCGAATATGTGGCCGGCCACGGAGACCTCGATGAATTCGGCGGGCGCAGTGGCGTCACCCCAGAATTCCCGAAGGGCACCTATTACTACGTGATGACCGAGGAATACCCGTTCATCCCGCGCAAGCACCGCGGTTCGCCCGATCCGTCGTTCAGCAAGCAGGCCATGGATCCGCACGCCAACCTCGGGGGCCAAGGCGGCCCGAGTGCGAAGGGCGGCAAGAAGGGGAAAAAAGGCCCACCGCCCGGCGGCGAACCCAAATAAGAACCGCACCAAGAGGCCGCCCAGGTGCGCGGCGTTATACCGTGGCTGGGCTTCGCAGGCGCGCCCCCGCAGCAGGGGGTCCGTTTCTTCGGATGGCACCGGAAGCACACCATAATGTCACATTTTTGGGCACTTTTTCTCGATGCCGAGAGGGCCTAAACTCGTCAAAGCAGTTGCGAAAGCCCCCCACCCCTTCTACCTACGGAATAGATGTCCACCCCCTCCACCGAACGACCTGCGGACGGCTTCGCCCGATCCCTTATCCGATGGTTCGATGCGGACCACATCCCTGAAGGCGCCGAAGCCTTGCGCAACACGCCCAAGAGGGTGGATTGGCCCCGCTCGATTCCTTTCATCATCCTCCACCTGCTCTGTTTCGCCGTAATCTGGGTGGGGGCCAGCCCAATCGCCGTCTGGACTGCCGTCGGCATGTACTTCTTCCGGATGTTCGCGATCACCGGCTTCCTGCACCGCTACTTCTCGCACAAGACCTACTCCACCTCGCGCGCTTTCCAGTTCGTCATGGCCGTCTGGGCCGCGCTAGCCGTCCAACGCGGCGCACTCTGGTGGGCCTGCACGCATCGGCATCACCACAAGCATTCCGACGAAGAGGACGACAAGCACTCCCCGGTCGTAGATGGCTTCTGGTGGTCGCACATCGGCTGGATCACCGCGAAACGGAACTTCCCGACCGATTACTCGAAGATCTCCGACCTCGCGAAATACCCCGAGCTCGTCTTCCTCAACCGCTTCGACGTTCTCATCCCATTACTCGCCGGCGGCCTGCTCTACGGTATCGGCGCCCTACTCGGCGCCTCTGGCTATGACACCAACGGCCCTCAATTACTCGTGTGGGGTATCATCTCGACCGTCGTGCTCTTCCATGGCACCGGCTGCATCAATTCCCTGGCCCACGTCTTCGGCACCAAGCGCTTTAACACCACTGGCGACGAGTCCCGCAATTCGCTCATTCTTACGCTGATCACCCTCGGTGAAGGTTGGCATAATAACCACCACCGCTACCAAGCCACGACGAAGCAGGGCTTCTACTGGTGGGAGTTCGATCCGACCTATTACGGGCTGAAGATCATGTCGTGGATGGGATTAATTTGGGGCCTCAAGGGCGTGCCGGCTTCGATCTACGAGGAGGCGGAACGTACCAAGGCGGAGGCCTCCTCTTCGCGTGCGTGAACGGATCGCCATCATCGGCTCGGGGGTGAGCGGTCTCGGCTGCCTCCGCTTCCTGCACGCCCATCACGAGGTCACGGTCTTCGACCACGATACCCGGCCCGGCGGCCACGCCCACACGATTGACGTCACCGAACCGGGCACCGGGCGCGCCCTGCCGATGGACACGGGCTTCATGGTGTTCAACGAAGTGACCTATCCGCACCTCTGCCGACTCTTCAAGGAACTCGGCGTGAAGATCAAACCTACCTCGATGTCCTTCGCGGTCCGACACGACCCGACCGGGCTCGAATGGTGCGGCAGCTCTCTGAATCACCTCTTCGCCCAACGGCGTAACCTCTTCAGTCTGCGTTTCTGGAAACTCCTACTCCAAATCAACAAGTTCAACAAGCTCGCCAAGACCGAGTGGCGATTCGCCGAGGCCGAGACGACCTCGCTCCGCGATTGGTGCGCCCGCAAGGGCTTCGGCCAGGATTTCCTCAACCTTTATCTGATCCCCATGTCCGCCGCGGTTTGGTCGACGCCGGCGGAGAAGATGCTCGGCTTCCCAGCGGCGGCGCTCATGCGCTTCTTCCATAACCACGGCTTCCTCGGGCTCGACACCCAACACCAGTGGCTGACGCTCGAAGGCGGCTCACGGACTTACGTCGAGGCGGTGCTTAAGGCTTACCCGGCCGATTTTCGTTTCGGCCAAGGCGTCACCGCCGTCCGGCGCGCTGGCGACCAGGTCGTGGTGACGACGGCCAAGGGCGAAGAGCGCTTCGACCGCGTGATCATGGCCTCGCATGCGGACACAACGCTCAAGCTACTGACCGATGCCGACACCGAGGAACGTCGCCTGCTCGGCGCATTCACCTACAATCAGAATGTCGCCATCGTGCACACCGACATGGCGCCTCTGCCGCGGACGGCGAAGGCGCGCTCCTCCTGGAACTACCGCACCTGGGCCAAGGACGGCGGCCTCGTCACGTCGACACACTATTGGATGAATTCTTTGCAGGGCCTCACGGATAAAGGCGACTTCGTCGTGACGATCAACCACCCCGAACAAGTCGACCCCGCGAAGGTTATCCGCACCATCCCGACGGAGCATCCGCTCTTCTCGCTCGAGGCTGTCGCGGCTCAGGCCGAGATTCCCGCGCTCAACGCCCGAACCGGAGCGCGCGTGCATTTCACTGGAGCTTGGCAGCGTTACGGCTTCCACGAGGATGGCTTCTGGTCGGCCCACCGACTCTGCTCGCAGCTCCTCGGCCGCGACGCCTGGGCGGCCTGATCAGTAGGCGATCTTCTGGGTCTGACGCTCAAAGCCTTCGGCCTGGAAGAGAGGCTCCGGGTTCATCTTCACAATATCAGCCACATACCGGTCCGGTACGCGCTCGAGGCGGGTGTTATAGAACGTCGCGATATTATTGTGATAGGCCCGGGCCAGCGCGATGCGATCCTCGGTCTCGACGAGATTCTTGTGCAGTTCGTCGAACGACTCCTGCGCCCGAATATCCGGATACTGTTCGACCACGGCGACCAGCATCGGCGCCACGGCGGAAGTCCGGGCGCCAGCGGCCTGTGCGCGGAGCGCGGCGACCAGCGTCTGCACGGACGCTTCGTGGGCACGGAAGCCCTGCACGCATCCGAGCAGCGAAGGAATCAGGTCGGCGCGGCGCTTGAGCTGAATGTCGATGAGCGACTGCGCCTGCCGGACGCGATTGCGCAAGCACGTGATACTGTTGAAGACCATCCAGACCCAGCCAGCGCTGGCCGCAACCAGGTAGAGGCCGAGGCCAATAAATAGGCCGACCGGCGCGACATCGGGACGGGCCCCGGCCGTAAGAAAAGCGCCGAACCCAACGGCGAAGGCAGCTCCGACCATATGCCACACCACGAAAGCGGAGGCCTTGCTGTCGCTGATGTCCTGGGACTTCCCCGGGGTGATGATGAACATCTCCGCCTTGTCCTCGTGCTTGATCTGGGCGGCGACGATATCGGGCCGCTCGCTGGCACGGCCACGGACGAAGAGCGGCGTGCCCACGACCAGGCCAACCTCGTGGAAGCTGCGTTCGCCAGTTGAGCCTTCGACCGCATCGGACGGACCTTTTTCGTAATAGAGAGGATCGTCCTCATCGACGTCGCGGTCGAACATCGTCAGCGTCGTGAGATCAGCGCCCTTGGGGTTGACCCAGACGTAACCGGTGTCGTCCTGGATGTAGAAGCCGGCCGACTTGCCGCCCTCCGCGACCGTATCGCTGCCCATATCGATCACCGTACGCGTGCGGGTACGGCCCTTATCATCCGTATAGGTCTCCTCCCGCTGACGTCGCCAATGTTCCTCGACGGACCAACTATAAAGTACGCAAGGCTTCTCGGCCAAGTAGCTCATGAACGGATCGCGCCGGACGCAGACGCCCTCCACCTCGACCTCGCCGATGAAGACTCCGAGGGCTTTTGAGACCGGCGTGTCGTCAAGCAGGCGACGCTTACGGCCAGCGTTCAAGGCAAGGAGCAAGCTCCCGCCAGAGGCGAGGAGAGCGATCAGACCAGCTCCAGGGGCATCTTGGGACACGGGCATCGTTATGCCCGAGGCGGATGGTTTAGCAAGGTTTGGGCGAGGGGACGCTTGCGCCTGCCCCCGAACCTTTCACCCTGCGGTCAGATGCCCCGACTGTACGACGCAGAAGTGATGCACGCCCGGCTCTGGCCGAAGCGCCATGATTTCACGCACGCCGCTTTCGCCTGCGCGGTCGAAGCAGAGAAGGTCAACGCCACCCGCGGCGGACGATGCATGCTCGGCGGCAAGTTCTCACCCTATTGTTTCCGGGACGCAGACTTCCTGCCGGCGGCCGAGGTCTTCCAGCCGGAGGGCGTCACACAGGATTTCGGTCAGCCGGGAGATACGCTGGACGGACGCTTTCGCGCCTTCGTGGCAGCTCAAGGAGAACCGCTACCAACCCGCGCCGAGATCACGCTCATCGCGATGCCCCGGGCGTTCGGTAAATCTTATAACCCGGTGGTGTTCATGATGGCGACCGTGGATGGCGAACTCGCCTGTGGCATTGCCGAAGTCCATAATACTTTTGGCGAACGCAAGGCCTGGTTCCTCGGTAAGGCCTGCCTGCAGCGCGACCATGACGGCGACACCTACCTGCAGCTGCGCACACCCAAGCGCTTCTACGTCTCACCGTTCTCGAAGCTCGATACCGAGTTTGAGTTCACGTTACGACTGCCCGACAGTAAGATGGCCTTCACGGTCGACCATCATGAAGACGGACGGAAAACGCTGACTAGCGCCTGGACTGGCAAGCAAGTGCCCCTGACCGACCTCCGCCTGCTGTGGCTGACAATCAAGTCGCCCCTACTGATCCTCAAGGTCATCACGCTGATTCACCTGCACGCCGCTTGGCTTTGGCTGGTGAAGAAACTTCCCTTTCGCCGAAAAGGGGGCGACATTCCCGACCAGCGAAATCTGCGGCACCCCACCCCTGAACTTACCGGACGACATGACTAAACCTTCCCTCGCCCGTCGCCTCGTCCTCGGGGAACTCGCAAAACTCTCCAAGGGGCGCCTCTCCCTCCGCCTGCCCGAAGGCACGGAGCTCACGCTCGGCGACCCGCAAGCCCAGGCCGGCGCGCGCATCGAGATCTCGGACGAGAACGCCTTCCGCCGGATCATGCTCGCAGCCGACATCGGCCTCACCGAAGGCTACATGGAAGGCGAATGGGATTCGCCCGACCTCGCAGCGCTCATCGGCTTCTTCATCGAGAATATCGATAAGACCCCGGGCATGTCCGGCTCGGCCCGCAAGGCCATCGGCGTCGGCTTGTTCCGTATCGCCGATCGTATCGGGCACCTGCTTCGCCCGAACGACAAGAAGACCGTGCGTCGCAATATCTCGGAGCACTACGACGTCTCCAACGACTTCTTCCGCCTCTTCCTGGATCCGTCGATGATGTATTCCTCGGCGCGCTGGGAGGGCACGGACTCGCTCGAGCAGGCGCAGGCCAATAAGAACGAGTCGCTCTGCCGCTTCCTCCAGCTCAAGCCCACCGACCACGTCATCGAAATCGGTACCGGCTGGGGTGGTTGGGCTTTGCACGCCGTCAAGAAGTACGGTTGCCGCGTCACCTCGCTCACTATTTCCCAAGCCCAGCACGACCTCGCTGTCGAGCGCATCCGAGCCGCGGGGCTCGCCGATCGCATCACCGTGAAGCTCGAGGATTTCCGCGACCATCAAGGACTCTACGACAAGTGCGTCTCCATCGAGATGATGGAAGCCCTCGGCCACAAGTATCTGCCCGCCTTCTGCGCTTCGATTGGCCGTCTGCTCAAGCCCGACGGCATCGCCGCGTTCCAATACATCACCTGCCCGGACAGCCGTTACGCCCAGTTCCGCGACGGCGTGGACTTCATCCAGAAGCATATCTTCCCCGGCTCGCTCCTCCTCTCGATCAATCGCGTCGGAGACCTCATGACCCAGGAGAGCGGTTTCCAGCTGGATCGCGTCGAGGAATTCGGCCGCGACTACGCACGCACGCTCGATGCTTGGTGCCAGGCCTTCGAAGCGAACCTGGATAAGGTGCGCGGCATGGGCTTCGATGAACGCTTCATCCGCAAGTGGCGCCTTTACTTCCGCTACTGCCAGGCCGCCTTCGAACACCGTAACATCGGCGTCGTCCAGGCCGTGTACGTCCGCCCGAACCGCAAGGGGTGAACGCGACGCGAGGGGACACGTGGGCAAGTTGACACGTGGACAAGGATCAAGAAAAGCCGCCCAACCAGGCGGCTTTTTGTCCCCTAGGTAGGGCCAAGCATCCCTGCTTGGCCGCGGCCGACCAAGGGTGGTCGGCCCTACCTTAGTGACAGGCAGTAAATCAATAAGCCTTCGCCATCACCACGCGGCGGGGGCTGGGCTCGCCGGTGACGACGCACTTGCCGGGCTCGTCCTTAGCATCGAGCGGGATGCAGCGGATGGTGACCTTAAGCTCGTCCTTGAGGCGCTTCTCAACGGCTTTGGAGCCGTTCCAGTGGCACATCGCGAAGCCGCCGTGGATTTCCGGACGCTCAGGGGTCTGGGCGGTGAAGTAGGCTTTCAGTTCTTCAAAGGTATCGATATCGCGGGTATTGGCGGCGCGGTGCGCCTTGGCGCGGGCGAGGAGGTTATCCTGGATGGACTGCAGGCGCTCGACGACGCTGGCGACGAACTCCGCACGCGGGATGCCGGCCTTCTCGCCGGTGTCGCGACGGGCGACGAAGACGGCGTTGGCCGCGAAATCGCGCGGGCCGACTTCGACGCGCAGGGGGACGCCCTTCTTGATCCAACCCCAGGCCTTGTCGCCGCCGCGGATGTCGCGGTTGTCGACGGTCACGACAACCTTGCGGTCATGGAAGCGCTGGGTGGAGAGTTCCTTCTGGAGCGACTGGCAATAGGCGAGGATGTCGGCCTTGGTGGCGTCGTCCTTGTAGATCGGGCAGATCACGACGTGCTGCGGGGCGAGGCGGGGCGGCGCCACGAAGCCATCGTCATCGGAGTGGGTCATGATCATGCCGCCGATGAGGCGGGTAGACACGCCCCATGAGGTCGTGTGCGCGAACTGCTGAGTGCCCTTCTCGTCCTGGAACTGGATGTTGCAGGACTTGGAGAAATTCTGCCCGAGGTAGTGGGACGTGCCGGCCTGGAGAGCCTTGCGGTCCTGCATCATCGATTCGATGCAGAGCGTGTCGACGGCACCCGGGAAGCGTTCCCCTTCGGTCTTGCGGCCCTTGATGACTGGCATCGCCATGTGGTTCTCGGCGAAGTCGGCATACACCTCGAGCATCTTGTTGGTCTCCTCGACGGCTTCGGCCTCGGTCGCGTGGACCGTGTGGCCTTCCTGCCAGAGGAACTCGGCGGTGCGGAGGAAGAGACGCGTGCGCATTTCCCAGCGGACGACATTGGCCCACTGGTTGATGAGGATCGGGAGATCGCGATAGGACTGGACCCACTTGGAGTAAGTCTCGCCGATGATGGTCTCAGAAGTCGGGCGGACGATGAGCGGCTCCTCGAGCTCGCCAGCGGGGATCAGCTTACCGTCAGGGCCCATCTCGAGACGCGAGTGAGTGACCACGGCGCATTCCTTGGCGAAGCCATCAACGTGGGCGGCTTCCTTCTGGATATAACTGACCGGGATGAAGAGCGGGAAGTAAGCGTTCACGTGGCCGGTCTCCTTGAACTTCTCGTCGAGGTCGCGATGGATGTTTTCCCAGAGGGCGTAGCCCCACGGCTTGATCACCATGCAACCGCGAACCGGGCTATTCTCGGCCAGGTCAGCATGCTTGATCACCTGCAGATACCATTCCGGATAGTCATCCTGACGGGTCGGGGTGATGGCGGTCTTCGGTTTGGCGGCAGGCTGCTGGGACATAAGGTAGTAAAGGGGAAAGGAACGCGGAAGGGCAAGAATGGAGGGTCAGGCCTTCTTCGCTTTCCAGAAACGCGGGCGGCCACTCATGTCGGGCAGGCCGGCGGACTCGACGTAACCGAGCTGGGCGGAGAGCTCCGCCAACGCGGCATGCTGGTCGATGCCGGTCTCGCAAAAAAGCCAGCCGCCGGCGCGCAGGAACTTGGGGGCATCGGTCAGGATGCGACGCAGGTCGGCGAGGCCTTCTTCGGGAGCGATGAGCGCGGACTTCGGGTCGAACTCGCGGACTTCCGGATCGGCCTCAGCCACTTCGGCCTCGGTCAGGTAAGGTGGGTTCGAGACGATCAGGTCGTAGACATCGGTGACGGCCCCAAACCAGTCGGACTCCGCGAAGGCGACGCGCTCGGTCAGGTTGCACTGCGCGGCGTTCTCACGGGCGAGCGCAAGGGCGTCGGCCGAACGGTCGACGGCTTCGACCTTCCAAAGCGGACGTTCGGAGGCGAGGGCCAGCGCGATGGCACCCGAGCCCGTACCGAGGTCGAGCACGCGGATGGCCTGATCTTCTGGGAACAGGGCGAGCACCAGATCGATGAGTTCTTCGGTTTCGGGACGTGGGATCAGCGCGCGCTTGTCGGACTTCAGGATGAGGTCGCGGAATTCTACCTTGCCGACGATGTGCTGGAGCGGCTCGCGATTACCGCGTCGCACCGTGAGGTCACGCAAGCGCCCCACTTCCTCGTCATTGAGCAGACGTTCGAATTGCAGGTAGAGGTCGAGTCGTTTCAGCCCCAGGCCGGCGGCGAAGAGGTGTTCGGCTTCCACGCGTGGTTTTTCAAGACCTTTGCGGGCGAGGAATTCGGCGGCCTTCTTCAGCGTGTCGAGCAGGTTCTGCATTAGCGGGCAGCGGCGCGGGTCAGGCGATCGTTATAGGCGGCACCGATGCCGGCGGGCGGGGCCAGTTCAGCGTGAATCGCTTCATAGCCACGCCCGTCGAGCTGGCGGAGTAGGTCGAAGAGGTTACGCGCGGCTTCTTCGGTGGAACCGCTTTCGGAAAGCAGGAACACGTCGGCACTGCCGGGCGGCGAGGCGCGGCGGCCGATGAAGAGCACCGCTGAGCGCAGGTTCGCGATGACTGGTAGCGTGCCGTTCGGGAAAAGGGCGACGCGCGTGGCGGGGCTGTAATGACGCTCCAACATACCCGGCGCGTCCTGCGCGGCCTGCTGGCTCGCGGTGCGCGTGACCACTTCCACTGCTCCGAGCAAGTCGCGCAACGTCTCCAGCGGAATCGGGCCCGGGCGGAGTAGGCGGGCACGGCCGGGGACGGAAAGGTCGAGGATGGTGGATTCGACGCCGTGGGCGCAGGCCCCGCCATCGACGATCCACGGACAGCGTTCACCGAGGGAATCGCGTACGTGGGCGGCCTTGGTCGGGCTGATATAGCCGAAGGGATTGGCGCTCGGCGCGGCCAACGGACGACCTGCGAGACGGAGTACCTCTCGGAAAAGCGGGTGGGCGGGAATGCGAACGGCCACGGTATCCTTACCGGCGGTGACGAGATCCGGCACGACGGACTTGCGACGCAGCACGACCGTCAACGGGCCGGGCCAGAGGTGGGCGAGCTTCGCGAGACGCGGGTCTGTTTCGGCGACTTCGGCCAGCGCGGCCTGATCAGGCACGTGGACGATGAGCGGGTCGAGGAGCGGACGTCCCTTAATCGCGAAGACCTGGGCGAGCGCCGCGGGGTTGGTCGCATCGGCCGCGAGGCCATAGACCGTCTCGGTCGGCAGGGCCACGCAGGCGCCGGCACGCAGGAGCTCGGCCGCGCGAGCGAGGTCAGCGGGAGCGGAGGTCAGGAAACTGGAGGCGGACGGTGACAAGGGAGACGAGTTTACGGGACGGACAGCGGGAGTCCCGTTCGTTTTACCTCGGGGCGGCGGCGGGGGCAACCTCCCAGACCGACAACAAAAAGGCCGCCTGAAAAGGCGGCCCAGGGGAGTCGTCGCGGGGACGATTACTTCATCGTGATCATATTGCGGGCGCGCTTCACGGCCTTGGCAATATGACGCTGCTGGCGGGCGGTGAGGCCGGTCAGCTTGCGGGGCAGGATCTTGCCCGTCTCGGTGACGTAGCGCGACAGGGCCTCGGGTTCGGTGAAATCGAAGTCGAGGGGGTTGCGGGAGCGCTTGAGCTTACCTTCGGTGGTCATGGGAGGTTTGGAAGTAAGGGGACGGAGTGATGGGGCAAGAAAGAAAGAGGGCCTGATCCGCTTTTGGGCATATTTTATGGAAATAAGGCTGTTTTCGTAATTTTCCCAATAAAAAGGGCCACCCTTCAAGGCGGCCCTTTCGAGGGAAGCTTTTCGCGAGGCTTAGAAGCGACGATTCAGGGCCGCACCCAGCACCACATTGCGGTTGAAGTGAGGGTTATCACGAACCTCGCCGGTCAGGTGCAGCGTGAAGGCGCTCGGCAGGCGAACCCCGAGGCCGATGCCACCGACGGCGGTGTTGCGGCTCTGCGAGGCCGAAGCCGAGAAGCCTGAACCCGTACCACCCGAGAAGTTGGCACCGACGGAGGCCGCATCGGCAAACTCATGCTCCCAACCCGCCTTGGCCGTCAGGATGGCCGAAGAGGTCAACTGGTAGGCGAGTTTGAGGCCGGCGGTGGATACGAGGCTTTCGCTCGAGGAGGCCGCGACGGACAGAGGCAGCATGCCGCCCACTTCATCAAACGCAGACGTCTTGGCGCGACCATAGGCCAGGCTGATTTCCGGACCGAAGCTAAGTGACTCGGAAACGTAGAGGTCAGTGGAGGCGCTGAGTTCGGCGGAGACTGTGCTCATCTTGCGATCAGCAGCCGCAGGGCCATTACGATTCATGTCGTAGCTGAAGTCACCGAAGGAAACAGCGGCAAGTAGGCCGATGTTGCGGCCACCCACGGACGTCGAACTATCGGCGAGCAGCCCGAACGTGTTGCCGCGCACCTTGGAGCTGCCACCGGTGGCGTTGGTCTGTCCGTCGGTGTACCCGAAGAACGCGCCTACCTGCCAGGTCGGAGCGACCTGGTAGCGGATGCTGGCGGTGGAGGAATTGGCCTGCAGGCGATAATTGGTGACGGCATCGCTGCCGCCGAGATAGTCATGCTGCGAACGAGAGTAACCCGCGCCGACGGTCCAATTGCCTTCCTTCCAGAGGGAGCCGTTGTCCAGTGCTTGGCCAAGCAGGTCGCGACCGACCGTAAGACCGAAGTCGGAAACTGCCAGATAGGCCTCGGGTGACATCAGCGCGAGGTCGCGATTGAGATTGTCGGAGGTCAGCACGATAACCGCGGCCTTGCCGGCCAAGGTATCGCTATTGATGAAGCCGGCGGGGTTGGCGTTCGTGGAGCTGATCGAGGCGGTGACGCTCTGGTTCCAGATCGAGGACAGGAGGGAAGACTGCAAGGGAGCGGTCGCGTAGGCGACGAAGGTCTGATTACCGAGCAGGCCAGTACCATAGAGATTACCTAGAGTGTGCGCCGAGACCTGGTTATCATAAAGCATCCAGGTAGTGAAATTCGACTGTCCGACTTGTGTTATGGCGGTGCCGGTGGCGATGTCGTTGAAGGTGCCGGTGATGCCACTGTTGGCGCGGAGGATCGAGAATACATCGCGCCGCGCGGCGGTGAACGCGGTGACCCCGTCGGCTTTCAGCCAGCTCTTGACGTCCAAGAGAACGCCTCCAGCAGCCGTATCCAAGGACAGGCTGCCCGCCTGCACGAAGTACTGGTCATGGAAGCCGTTGCCGTTGCCGGCGGTCGTACCCCCGAGTTCAGCAACGAAGGTCGATCCTCCGGCGAGGGTAGCGTTGCCTGACGCCTGGGTTTGGATACCAGGCGAGTTGCCGGGAGCAAGGGTGGCGCCCGACAGGAAGACAGTATTACCTCTGATTGAACCGGAGCCAGCAAAGATGTTTCCGGCTGCGACAGTGATATCACCAATGAGCGTGCCATTGATCTTATGTATTCCACCGCCGTTAAGTGTTATGGTTTGTCCCTGCACGCTTTCGCCCGTCGCGACTGTGTTCCCAGTCACGCCGCCCCCGCTCAAAACAATGGCACCTTGATACACGACTGCGATACCGGCAGCAACAATGAGGGTTCCCCCGTTAACAGAGTTGGTGTAGGTCGCACTACCGCCCAAGTTCAAGGTACGGGTCCAGGTCCCAGCGAGAAAAAGAGTAGTGGGCCCGCTGGGCGGGGGCATGATTACCTGAGCAAAAGCCGAAGGGGCCGCCATGAGGGCGGCAGCGAGAAGAGTACAGAGAGACAACAATCTAGGGGCGGTCATATGATGGAACTCAATCATATAAATCATGGGTATGTAAAGCACAACCCATTCAGGGTCTTTACCCCATCTTAGCCCCTTTTGACCGCGATCAGGAACTCTTTGTTACCATCCCGGCCTTCAATCGGAGAGGGAATCACGCCGAGGACCTGGGCGCCGGGCAGCGACTGAATGGAGGCGGTCAGGCCATCGACCACGCGGGCATGGATGACCGGGTCCTTGATGATCCCCTGCGCCTTGTCGGCCTCGGCCCGCGTCGCCTCGAACTGCGGCTTGATGAGCGCGATCAGATGCCCGCCCTTCCCCGTCCGCTCCCAGGCGGCCGGCAGCACCAGCCTCAAAGAAATGAACGAGAGATCCATGACCACGATGCCGTAGGTCCGGTGCGGTAGCTCGACGGTGTTGATCTCGCGCGCGTTGAACTTCTCGAGGTTCTTGATGCGCGGGTCATTGCGCAGCTTGGAATGAAGTTGAGCCGTACCGACGTCGACGCACGTCATACTGACGACGCCACGCTGCAGAAGACAATCCGTGAAGCCGCCGGTCGACGCACCGACGTCGAGCCCGTAGAGGCCTTCGACGGGAATCTTGAAATGGTCGAGGGCGCCTTCGAGCTTCTCGCCACCGCGCGAGACGAAGCGCGGAGGCTGATCGACGATCAGCACCGCATCTTCGGGAAAAGACTGCGAGGGCTTGCTGACGACCGCGTCAGGGCCGGAGCGGACCTTGCCGGCGAGGATGAGGGCTTGGGCGACTGAGCGGGTCGGGGCGAGCGAAAGCTTCAGCAGCAATTCGTCCGCGCGCATCCTGCCGGGCTTGGCGGCCATCGGTCAGTCGAGGAAACCCGTGAGGGGCGAGGTCGGTTCGGCCTTATCAGAACCGACACCCAAGCCCGCCTCGCGAGCAGAGCGACCAGCTTCGACCGCCAGGCGGAAGGCGCGGGCCATCGCGATGGGATCGCCCGAGGAAGCGATCGCGGTGTTCACCAAGACGGCATCCGCGCCCATCTCGAGGGCTTCGGCGGCGTGCGAAGGCGCGCCCAAGCCGGCGTCGACGATGACTGGCACGCGGGCCTGTTCGATAATGATGCGGAGGAAATCACGCGACAGCAGCCCGCGGTTCGAGCCAATCGGCGCGCCCAGCGGCATGACCGCGGCGGCACCGACTTCTTCGAGGCGTTTGGCGAGGACCGGGTCGGCGTGAATATAGGGCAGGACCGTGAAACCCTTCTTCACCAGCTCGCGACAAGCCTCAAGGGTCTCGATCGGATCGGGCATCAGATACTTCGGATCCGGATGGATCTCGAGCTTCAGCCAGGAAGTGCCGAGGGCTTCGCGGGCGAGTTCAGCGGCGAAGATCGCCTCCTTGGCCGTGCGCACCCCGGAGGTGTTGGGCAGGATGAGGTGCTTCTTCGGATCCAGCGCAGACAGGATGCCATCATCCGCCGCGCCGAAGCGCACGCGCTTGATGGCCATCGTGACGACCTCGGCGCCACAGGCGTCGAGCACCGCACGGAGCTGCGCGGCGGAAGCGTACTTGCCCGTGCCGGTGAAGAGGCGCGAAGCGAAGGTACGGTCGGCGATACGGAGCGAGGACATCGTTACTTGCACAATCCGAACCGAGGCGGGCTTGTCCAGCCCTCGCATCCGAAACCTAGGCAGACACCGCTTCGACCAACGTTTTCGCGGCGGAAATCGGGTCGGCGGCCAAGGCGATGGCGCCGCTGACGGCGATCCCGTGAGCGCCGAGGGCGCGGAGCTCTGGCCAATCGGCGGCGGTGACGCCGCCGATCGCGAAGCACGGCGACGGCGCGGCGGCCGCGATGAGGGCCGCGAGGGATTCGGGCGTGTGGATTGCCGCGAGCTTCTGCTTGCTGGCAGTATGCCGAAAAGGACCGACGCCGGCGTAGTCGATGCGCACGCCGGCAAAGCGGGCGACGTGGGTCGGCTCGTTGAGCGTCACGCCCACAATCGCGGATTCGCCGAGCAGGGCGCGGGCGGCGGCCGGTGAGGCGTCGGCGCCGCCGAGGTGGACGCCGTCGGCCTCAGCGCGGAGCGCCACCTGTGGCGAATCGTTCACGACGAAGAGCGCCCCGAAGTCGCGACAGAGTTCGGCGATGGCCACGGCCTCGGCGATCCAAACGTCTTCGGGGAGATGCTTCGTACGGAGTTGAATCCAACGCACACCCCCTTCGAGGGCTGCGAGGGCCTGTGCCCGGTGCGTGAGCGGCGAGGCATCGAGCGTCAGGAACTGCAGGCGAGGGAGCACGGCCTAATACTTGCGCTTCAGCTTGCGCGCATCCTTGCCGCACCAGGCGCGCTCGAGGTCGAGGAACGCGCGGACGGGGTCAGGCTGCTTCCAGACCGACCCGATGAAGGCGATACCGTCGAAGCCCATCGCGCGGGCCTGCCCGGCGTTCTTCGGCGTGATGCCGCCGAGGGCGTACACGGGGGCACCGCCTTCGGACTTCCAGCGCTGCAGGATGACTTCGTATTCGCGCAGCGTGCGGCGGGGGCGATGGTCCTTCTTGGAGACCGACTCAAAGATCGGCGTCAGGAAGACATATCCACAGCCCTTGTCGGTCGAGCGGAGTTCGTCGTAATCATGACACTTCGCGCTCACGACGGCTTGCTTGGGCCAGCGGCGCGGGATGCGTTCGCCGGGGTGCATCTGGAAGCCGCCGAGACCATGAGCCTCGACGAGTTCCGGTTCCTCGCCCAGGACGATGCGCGGCCAGAATACTTCGGGAATCGCGCGAAGGAACTGCTCGTAATGGCGCCGCTCCCAATCCTTGCGGACTTGGACATGGAGCCGGCCGAGGCCGGCGTCAAAGAGCCGCCGGACCTGTTTGGGGTCCCAGCTGCCATCGTTGGGCGTGAAGAGCACGAGGTTCGCCGGGGCCGGAGCTTCCGGCTCGCTGACGAAGAGTCCTTTGATGAATTTGAACATGAGAGATCAGCCGCCTTGGGCGGCGCGGATGACAAGGATGCGGGCACCCTCGGCGAGGGGGTGGGCGGACCACCGGGAACGGGGCACCACCTGTTCGTCGACCGCGGCGGCGACGGCCGGCTCCTGGGCGACGCCCAGTTCGGCGAGCAGATCCGCTAGGGTCCGGGCGGCGGTCTCCTTAGGCTCATCGTTGACGGTCAGGTGCATGTGGAGAGCGAACCTGTCCCGCGACGGGGGGGCTGGCAAGCGGAGGTTTGAGATTGCGGGGACGGGCGGGGTGTTTTGGCATAAAGCCATGAAGACCCTCTCCCTCTGCCTGCTGGCCGTCATGGTCGCCCTGCCCCTTTTCTCCAACAACAACCAAGTTCAAATGAAAGACCCCGTCGCCGGCACCCCTCGTGCTATCATCCACACCAATTACGGAGACATGACCGTCGAGTTCTGGCCCGACGTCGCCCCGCGCACCGTGGAAAATTTCCTGAAGCTCTCCCGCGAGAACTTCTACAACGGCACGGCGTTCCACCGCATCATCAAGGGCTTCATGATCCAAGGCGGCTGCCCGAATTCCAAGATTGGCGCCCGCGGTGCCCCTGGTACCGGCGGCCCGGGCTACCAGGTCAAGGCTGAGTTCAACAACCGAAAGCACGAGAAAGGCGTGCTGTCGATGGCCCGCTCGAGCGACCCGGATAGTGCCGGCAGCCAGTTCTTCGTCTGCCACGGCGACGCCGACTTCTTGAATAATAAATACACCGCCTTCGGCAAGCTCGTCGCCGGCGAGGAGACGCTGAACAAAATCGCCGGCATCGCCTGCGTCGGCCAAGAGCGTTCCACCCCCACCGAACGCGTGGAAATCACCAGCATCGAGCTGATTCCCGCCAAATAAGCATTACCCCTTTACAGCCCACCCCCGCCGCCTAGAGTAACCCTCCCCCCATGAAAACCCTCAGCACCCTCGCCCTCCTCACCGCGGCTACCGCCGCCCAGGCTTACACCCTGGACATCAACGTCGGCACCTCCCGATTCCAGAATTCCTACGACGACTCCAATATCGTCGGGGTCGGTATCGGCGGCCAGCTCAACAACGAGTACCACCTCGGCCTCAACCTCGCGCGCAAGAACCTGTTCGAGGCGACGAACGTCGATGCCCGGGCCCTCAGCGCCACCCTGGACCTGACCTACAACCTCTCCCCCCAAGGCGGTATCCGCCCGTTCATCGGGGCCGGTATCGGTGCCGCTCGCTTCGAAGGCGCCAGCATCCACACCAAAGACGCCCTCGCCACGAAACTCTTCGCCGGTATCGCCATCCCGGTCTCCCCGGATATCGAGTTCACGCTGACCGCCCAGAACTCCCGGCTCCATGGCGTCCAGGAACTCGCCGGCGGCCCCAAGGCGACGATCACCAGCTGGGACGCGGTCGCCGGACTTCGCTTCAACTTCTAAGCGTCAGCCGAGCAAAAAGTAAGCCGCCCACCCGGGCGGCTTTTTTGTGCCTACCTAAGCCGCAGCTCAGGGCACCAACAACCCTTGGTCCTTCAGCCACTCGCCGAGAAGGTCGGTCCAGCGAAGCGCGGCGAGGCAGCGATTCGAAGCGCCCCAGCCGTGACCGCCCTTGGCCCAGACGTGGACTTCGGCGGAGCCCCCCATCGACTTGAGCGTCTTGGCTAGCGCCATCGAGCCTTCGGCGGGGTATTTATCATCCGCGCTATGGGCGAAGAACGCCGGCACGGGCTTACCGGAGCCCGGCGGCGGAATCACGCCATCCAATCCATCGCGCAGGGTGCTCGCAGGCTCATCCTTCACGAAGAGATAGGCCGGGTAAACCAAGACAGCGAAATTAGGCCGAGCCGCACCCTCTTCGGCGGGCGAGTAGGCGACGCGGGCGGCCAAGTTGCCACCCGCTGAAAACCCGAGAATGCCGACCTTAGCCGGGTTACCGTTCCACTCGGCGGCGCGAGCGCGGACAATCTCGACCGTCTGGCGCGCATCCATCACGGGCACGATCCAAGGTTTCTCTGGGTCGCGACGCGGCACGCGGTATTTAAGCACCACAGCGGCGCAACCGAGGGCATTGAGCCTTTCGGCGACCGTGACGCCCTCGTGCTGTTCAGCGAGTCCGCCATAACCGCCACCCGGACAAATAATGACAATCGGGGAATTCGGCTTCGCGGCCGGCCAGGGCACAAACTCCGGCGTAAAGACATCGGTGCGTCCCAAAGTCTTAGGATTGATCGTACCCTTAGGGTCGGAGCCAGGCTTGAGCTTCAAGGTTTCGGCCGGCGGAGTGCCATGCCAGACTGCCACCGGGGCAAGCGGTTCGGCGGCGAGCGCGACAAACAAGAGACTGGCGAGGAGCGTTGGTTTCATCGGGGGAAAATTATTCGTGACGTAGAGCCTCGATCGGGTCGAGCGAAGCGGCGCGGAGGGCGGGATAGACGCCGGCGACGAGCCCCACGACGACGGAGAAACCGAGACCCTGGGCCATGATTGCCCAATCCAAGGTGGCGACGGCGCCGGTCGGAAGCGCCTGCATGAGGATATAGTTCATCAAGGCGACAATCCCCATCGAGACCACCAGGCCGATGATGCCCCCGACGACGGAGATCACCGCGGCTTCGGCCAGGAACTGCAGGAAGAGGTCGGAACCGCGGGCGCCGACGGCCTTGCGCACGCCGATCTCGCGGATGCGCTCGTTGATGGAGGCCAGCATGACGTTCATGATGCCGATGCCGCCCACGAACAAGGAGATGCCGGCGACGCCGCCCAACGAAAGCTTGAACGCTACCTCCGTCTTACGGAAATCCTCGAGGACCTGCTCGTTGGTCGAGATCGCGAAATCGCGGAGGCCCTTGTGGGCCGTGAGGAGCGTGCGCTCGGTCTGCTCGACGGCGTCCTGCAGCTGCAAGGGGTTGCGGATACGCAGGCCGAGGCCGCTGAGACGGTCATTGCCAAGGAATTTCACCTGCGCGGTCAGGACAGGGATGAAGGCCCCGCTATTGCGCCAGCGCCAAGAGTTGCCGGAGCTGCGCGAGTTGGCCGAACGAATCTGCATGCCTGTCCCCTCGATGTTATTGAGTACGCCGATGACCGTGAATCGGCGGCCGCGCAGCTTCACCACCTGGCCGATCGGGTCCTGGTTGGGGCTGAAAAGTTCGGGCACGACGGCGGAGCCGAGTACGATGACGTCGTTCATGTTCAGCCCGTCGAGGTCGCTGATGAAGCGACCAAAGCCGGGGTCCACCCAGCGCTTGGCGACCGGCAGGTAATCGGCCGAGACACCGGTGACATAAGTGCTCGTCTCCCGTCCCTCGACGACCAGACGCTCGTAGCCGACACGGGCTTCGGGAGAAATATTCTCGACCAGCGGCACCGTCCGACGGAGACGCTCGACATCCCGCAGGGTGATGCCCTCAGAAAGTTCGGCTAGGTGCTCCTGCTCCTTGGGAAGCTGTTCGCGCGTGACGGTGATCTTCTCGATGCCGCCCAAGGCATCGACGAACTGCCGAAAATTACCGACCATCCCCTGGACGACGGTGACCATCGCCACCAACGAGGCGACGCCGAGGATGATACCCGACATCGACAACAGAGACCGGACCTTGTTGGCCTGGAGCTCGCGCAGGCCGTTGACGACCGCGGGACGAAGCCGGGTATAGAGCTTCATCGGGAGCGGTCCTCGTGGACGAGGCCGGCGCGCATCGAGATGACGCGGTGGGCCTTCTCGGCGACGGAAAGGTCGTGCGTGACGAGCACCACCGTGATGCCCTCCTTGATTAGCGACCCCAGCAGATCGAGGATGCGGTCGATGTTCTTCACGTCGAGGTTACCCGTCGGCTCGTCGGCGAAGATGATCGAAGGCGACCCCACGATGGCGCGGGCGATGGCGACGCGCTGGCGTTCGCCGCCGGAAAGCTGGCTAGGGAGATGGTCGAGCCGGTGCGACATCCCGACGCGCTCGAGCGCCGCCCGGGCAGCGATCAGATTGGCCGCCGGGACGGAGCCCTCGCGATAGAGGAGCGGGAGCGCCACGTTCTCCTCAACCGTCAGGCGAGGGAGGAGATTGAAGGACTGAAAGACAAAGCCCACCCGGTTGGAACGATACCAGGCCCGCAGGTCCGGCGCGAGCACGGCGACCTCCCGGCCGTCGAACACGATGCTGCCCTCGGAGGGGGTGTCCATGAAGCCAAGGATGTGCATCAACGTGGACTTGCCGGAACCCGACGGCCCGAGGATGGCCACGAATTCACCAGCCTGGAAGTCGAGGTCGACACCCGCGAGCGCGTGGATGTTCTCGTCCCCCATTAGGTAGGTCTTGCGGAGGCCGCGGATGGCGATGAGCGGGGTCATCTCAGCGGTTCACGGCGGGCCGGATTAGGCTGACCACATCGCCGGGCGTGACCCCTTCCCTGACCTGCGTCCAGCCGGCGTCGCTGAGGCCGAGCCTCACCTTGCGGGCCGCCCACTCGCCGCCACCGTCGCGCACATAGATGACGCGGTCGGCGCCGTCGACGAAAACCGCGGACAGCGGCACAGCGACGCAGTCCTTGACGCTGTCGACGGTGACGGTGACGTTGGCGCTGATGCCGGGACGGACGCCGTCGCCGGCCGCAAAAGAGACCTGCGTTGGGAAGATGCGGAGGTCGGGCACCTTCGCGTCGGGAGTGCCAAACGGGGTCATGAAGGTGATCTTGCCAGACTTACGGAGGCTGGGGATCGAGTCGAAGGTGACGAGCGCGTCCTTGCCGACCTCGACACGCGTGGCGGCGAACTCGTTGAGGCTGACATCGACGCGCAGGACAGAAGTGTCCGAGACCGTCATGATGAGCGTACCGCTGTTGATGGATTGGGCGCCGATGACGATCTGGCCTTCGACGATCACGCAGTCGGAGACCTGGCCGTCGTGCGGGGCGCGGATGACCGTCCGGCTGACATTCTCCGTGGCCTTGTCGAGGCGCGACTGAGCGATCTCGCCCTGCAGCTTGGCGACTTCATAGGCGGTACGCGCATCGAGCATTTCACGTTCCGAGACGAAACCCTTCTCGCGCAAGGTTTCGGAACGACGCAGGTCGCGGGTGATCCGCTCGAGGGTGAACCGCTGAAGCTGCACGTTACGGCGGGCCTCGTCTTCATCCGCCTTGGCCAAGACTGGATCAAGTTCGGCGAGGATCTGGTCCCGCTTCACCATGTCGCCAGTGGCGACGTAGAGCTTCTGGAGTTTGCCACTGACCTCGGCGCGGACGTTACTGTAGATGACCGCGCGCACGAAACCGGCGGCCTCGACCGTCTCGCGGATATCACGCTTCTCGGCCTTGGCCTCGAAATTTAATTTGCCGGTCATGCGGCCCTTATCCTTCGGAACGGGCCAAAAGGCGAAAGCGAGTCCGCCGATAGCGGCGAGAAGGACGAGGGGCTTAAGGAATTTCATGGGACAAGAGGCGGGGGGAGTGGGTCCTCGGCGCCGAGGCCGGCGCCGATCTTCTGTTCGATGGCGTCCATCGTGAACCCGTGGCGTCCGAGGAGAGAGCCGTCGAGGCGGGCGACTTTGGCGGAGGCTCCGCGCGCGTCGAGCAGCGCCTGCACCCAGTTGAGCTGGGCGGAATCCAGCGCGGCCTGAGCCTGCAGGACCCGAAGGACGTCGGACTGGCCGGCGTCATAACGGGCGCGTTCGCCTTCGTAGGCCTTGCGCTGGAGTTCGAGCGAGGACGTGGCGGCTTCGACGCGGGCCCGGGCCGCTTCGAGTTCGCGCCAAGAAGCGCGGGCGGTGAAGACGAGATTCTGGCGCACGTCGGCTAGGCGGAGCTCGGCCTGGCGGCGAGCGCGCTGAGCGGAACGTAGGGTCGCCTCGGACTCGCGGAAGCCGAGCGGGAAGCTCAGCCTCAGTTCGGCGTAATTATTCCAGCCGGGTTGCAGGCGATAATTATCGTAGCCGCCGCCGACACCGGCGCCGACGCCGCCCGCTGCACCATAGCGCGTGCTGCCGACGGAGAGATCGAGGCTTGGCTGGTCGTTCTGCTCGGCCTGCGCGACGCTGGCTTCCGCCTGCGCGATGTTGGAAAGCTGGATGGCGGCGCCAAAATCGAAATCGGCGACCGTGCGGATCCACGCAGCGAAAGCGGGGGCCGGCGTGACCGCTCCCGTGGGTAGCTCGTCGACCAACAAAGTTTGTTCGACCGCGGCGGCATCGCCTTGGCCGAGAAGCCGGCGCAGGTTCATCTCGGCGCCGTCGAGGGACTGCCGGGCGTTGAGGACGGAGACGCGTTGGCTGGAGACATCGGCTTCGGCCTGCAGCTCTTCGAGCACCGTGGCATCGCCGAGCGAACGCTTGGCGCGAATCAGTGCGAGCAAAGATTCGGCGGAGCGCAGGCTGGTTTCACGCAGGGCGACGAGGGTGCGGGCACCGGCGAGAGACCAGTAAGCGACCTCGGTGTCGCGGATCAGGTCGAGCGAAGCCGCGCGCAGGGAGAGCCGGCTGCGAGCGGCCGCCTGGCGCGCGGAGATGAGCGCGCTGAGGTTCACCGCGCGCCAACCTCCGGCGAGGAGCGGCTGCGTGTAGGCGATGTTCGTGCCGAGATCGAAGCGGGAGGCGGTCGCGAGGCCGCCCGAATCGTCCCAGCTCCGCATGAGACCAGCGCCGACGGAAAGGGTGCCGCCCCAGGAGAATCGCTGATTGAGCGCCAGATCGGTGTCTTGCAGACGGGCGGCCGGGTCGCCATTGGCGACATCGAGCGGGGAACGGCTGCCGCTGAGGCGGGTGGTCGAGGAAAGATTCAGGTCAAAGATCCCAGCGGAGACCTCGACTGCGTCCAACGAGCGCAGGACGTCGAGGCGCGTGACGGTCAGGCCGAGGTTATGGAGGAGGGTCCGATCGATGGCGTTGCCCAGCGAAAGCGGGCGGGCGGGCACGGTCGCTGCAGACACCGGCGCAGCCGGCTCGGCGCCGGGAAGCGACGCCGCGGTCAGAAACGCCAGTGTGAGGACATAACGCATGAACAAAGGTAAGTCATTCATAGCAGGGTGTTTGTTCCCACTGCAAAGCAAAGCGGCGCACCTTGTGGTGCGCCGCGCATTAAGGACTGGAAACCGCCCTTACTTGTCCTTGGAAATCTCGACGAGCTCGACCTCGAACTCGAGGGTCGACTTGCCAGGAATCGGGCCCTGGCCCTGGTCGCCGTAGGCGATAGCGGCCGGGCAATAGAGGACGATTTTGCCACCGACGCCGATGAGCTGGACCCCTTCGGTCCAGGCCGGAATGACGCCGCTAAGGGGGAACTCCGAGGGCTCATTGTTACGGGTCTTGGTCGAATCGAAGACTTTACCGTCAACGAGTTTACCTTCGTAGCGGCACTTCACCGTGGAAGCCGCGGTCGGCTTAACGGCGGAACCCGGGGCGAGAATCTTGTAGCGGAGACCGGAGGCGGTCTTCGTCACCGACTTATCGGCATCAATCTTGGCGAGGAACTCGTCGTTCTGCTTGCCCCACTTACCGGCCTTGGCGTTGACGCGGTCTTGGAACATGGCGTCGGCTCCTTCGCCGATCTCGGCGGGGTCGAATTTCGGCTTATCGCCGCGGATCGCCTGACGCACGCCGGCGAGGAAGAGTTCGATCTCCTCGTCGGTGAGCTCGAGCTGAGAGTTCACTTGCGGCATGGGGGACTGGCTGGCGATGGAGTAGCCAAGCATAGTCCAAGCCAGTTTGACTTGATCGGGGGTGAGCGGTTTCACGATTTTTGCGGGGGGAGGAGGGGCGACGGCGGCGGGCTTCGCCTCTTCGGCGGCATGGAGGGACGCGACGGCGACTGCCAACGCGGCGAGGACGGGGTATTTCATGGGAAGGGTGAGTCTGGCTGAATCAGGCCTGCTTGGGAAGCACCTTTGCGTGCTCTTGCAAAGAACATACCGTCAAGGGGTGTTCGCGTAGGGAACGGATACCCAGGACGGCGGCCCGGGCGGCGTTCATCGTGGAGGCCATGTAGACCCCCCGCAGGACGGCCTCGGCGCGCATCGCGTTCTCGTCCTTGCGCGGCAGCATGCCGGCGGCGGTGTTCACAATCATCTGGAGCTGGCCGTTCTTCAGCAGGTCAAGGGCGTTGGGGCGGGCGCCTTCGGAGATCTTGCCCAGCTTCGTGACCTTGACGCCGGCGGCTTCGATGGCCGCGGCGGTACCGCTGGTGGAGTAGATATTGAAACCGAGCGAGGCCAGGTCGCGGGCAACGGCCACAGCGCCATCCTTATCGCGATCCTTGACCGAGAGGAAGACGTTGCCGGCGACGGGAAGCGCCGGCTGCGCGGCCATCTGGGCCTTGGCGTAGGCCATGCCGAGGTCGTCGTCGCAACCCATAACCTCGCCGGTGGAGCGCATCTCGGGCGAGAGCGCGACGGGGGCGCCGGGAAACCGGCTGAACGGGAAGACGGATTCCTTGACGGACCAATAGGGCGGACGGATCTCGCGGGTGAAGCCGAGGTCCTTGAGCTTGGCGCCGAGCATGCAGAGCGAAGCGAGCTTGGCCAGCGGCACGCCGATGGCCTTGGACACGAACGGGATTGTCCGTGAGGCGCGCGGGTTGACTTCGAGCATGAACACGATGCCGTCCTTGATCGCGAACTGGATGTTCATCAAGCCAATCACCTGGAGGCGCTGAGCGAGAGAATGGGTGATGCGGCGGACCTCGTCGACCAAGGCCGGCGAGAGGGAGTGCGGAGGCAGCACCATGCCGGCGTCGCCGGAGTGCACGCCCGCGTGTTCGATGTGTTCGAGCATGCCGCCGATGACGGTGGTCTCACCGTCGGAGATCGCGTCGACGTCGAGCTCGATGGCGTCTTCGAGGAACTTGTCGAGCAGCACCGGCTTGCCCGGGGCGACGTCGAAGGCCTCACGGACGACGGACTTCAACTCGTCCATGCCGTAGACGATGAACATACCGCGGCCGCCGAGCACGAACGAAGGACGGAGGAGGACCGGGAAGCCAATCTCCTCGGCCGCCTGGTAAGCTTCTTCGGCCGAGAGCGCGGTCTTGTTGACTGGCTGGCGGATACCGAGCTCGATGAGGATGTCCTTGAACTGCTGGCGATCCTCGGCGAGCGCGATGCTCGCGGGCGAGGTGCCGACGACGGTCACGCCGGCGGCTTCGAGATCCGCGGCGAGGTTGAGCGGGGTCTGGCCGCCGAACTGGACGATTGCGCCGATGCACTGCTCCGTGCGGTAAATCTCGAGAATGTCCTCGAGGGTGAGCGGCTCAAAGTAGAGGCGGTCGGAAGTATCGTAATCAGTCGAGACCGTCTCGGGATTGGAGTTCACCATCACGGTCTCATAGCCCGCGGCACGCAGCGCGTAGGAGGCGTGCACGCAGCAGTAGTCGAACTCGATGCCCTGACCGATGCGGTTCGGACCGCCGCCGAGGATCATCACCTTTTTCTTCGGGGACGGGCGGACCTCGGACTCGTCGCCGTAGGTGGAGTAGAAATAAGGTGTGAAGGATTCGAACTCCGCGGCGCAGGTATCAACGAGGCGGAAGACCGTCTTGATGCCAGCGGCGTTACGCTGCGAGTAGACCGTGGCAGGCGCGAGGCCAGTCGCGTGGGCGATTTGGCGGTCGGCGAAGCCGGCTTCCTTGGCCTGGCGAAGCAAGTCGGCGCCGATGGTCTTACCGGCGGCCTTGAGGGCGAGCTCGAGGTCGACGATGCCGCGCAGCTGGCGCAGGAACCACGGGTCGATCTTGGAGAGGTCGAAGATCTCCTTCTCGGTCAGGCCGGCGAGCATCGCGTAGCGGACAAAGAACGGCCGTTCCGGATTCGGGCGAGCGAGGCGGGCGCGGATCTCGGTGAGGTCGGTGAAGGCCGCGTCGCCGAACTTGCCGCCGCAACCGAAGCCCCAAGCGCCAATCTCGAGGGAACGGAGCGCCTTCTGGAAGGACTCCTTGAACGTGCGGCCGATGGCCATCGCCTCGCCGACGGACTTCATCGCCGAGGTCAGGGTCGTGTCGGCGCCGACAAACTTCTCGAACGTAAAGCGCGGGATCTTGGTGACGACGTAATCAATCGTCGGCTCGAAGCAGGCCGGCGTCGATTTGGTGATGTCGTTCTGCAGCTCGTCGAGCGAGTAGCCCACGGCGAGCTTGGCGGCGATCTTCGCGATCGGGAAGCCCGTGGCCTTGGAGGCGAGGGCGGACGAGCGCGAGACGCGCGGGTTCATCTCAATCACGATCATGCGGCCGTTGGCCGGATTGACGGAGAACTGGATATTCGAACCGCCGGTCTCGACGCCGACGGCGCGGATGACCGCGAACGAGGCGTCGCGCATCAGCTGGTATTCCTTGTCGGTCAGCGTGAGGGCGGGGGCGACGGTGATGGAGTCGCCGGTGTGCACCCCCATCGGGTCGAAGTTCTCGATCGAACAGATGATGACGCACTGGTCCTTGTGGTCGCGCATCACTTCCATCTCGTATTCCTTCCAACCCAGGAGGCATTCCTCGATGAGGACTTCGTGGACGGGGGAGGCGTCGAGGCCGGCCTGGGCCATGCGCTCGAATTCCTCCTTATTGTAGGCGATGCCGCCGCCGGTGCCGCCGAGCGTGTAGGACGGACGGATGATGACGGGGAATTCGCCGCCGATGAGGGCGACGGTCTCCCGCGCGGCGTCGAGCGTCTTGACCACGCGGGAGCGAGGCACGTCGAGGCCGATTTCAATCATCAGCTTCTTGAAGATCTCGCGGTCTTCGCCGCGTTCGATCGCCGCCTCCTTCGCACCGATGAGTTCGACGCCATGCTTGGCGAGGACGCCAGTACGCGCGAGCTTGAGCGAGAGGTTGAGCGCCGTCTGGCCGCCGAGCGTGGGGAGGAGCGCGTCCGGCTTCTCCTTGGCGATGATCCGTTCCACGGACTCGACCGTCAGCGGCTCCACGTAAGTGACGTCCGCCGTCTCTGGATCGGTCATGATCGTCGCCGGATTCGAGTTCACCAGGATGACCCGGTAGCCTTCCTCGCGGAGCGCCTTGCAAGCTTGGGTGCCGGAATAATCGAATTCGCAGGCTTGGCCGATGATGATGGGCCCCGAGCCGATGATGAGGATTGAGCGGATATCGGTCCTCTTGGGCATAGTCTTCCGCCGACTCAATGGCGGCGGGAAGGGTGGTCAAGTGGGGACTTCTCACATTTGCGGGCGCCCCACGGGAAGGCGCTTGCAGGGTTGTCCCGAGCGGGCCTTCATCAGGGCGTGGACATCATCAGAATCTCTGGCATCAAGTCATTCGGGCACCATGGCGCGCTCCCCGAAGAGAAGCGTCTGGGCCAGCGTTTCACCGTCTCCGTGGACCTGGAAATCGACACCCGTCCGGCCGCCGCGGCCGATAACCTCAAGCTGACCGTCAATTACGCCGACGTGATCCGCGAGGTCGAGGGGCAGCTGACCGGCAAGCCGGTCTACCTCATCGAGACCTTGGCCCAGCAAATCGCCGCGCGAATTCTGGGCACTTTCATGGTGGTCAAGGCCGTCACCGTCGAGGTCAACAAACCCTTCGCTCCGGTGGCCGCCGAATTCGACTCCATTTCGGTCAAGATACGCCGCGAGCGGGTGTGAGCAGGACTCCCCTCCAATATATCCTCGGCTTAGGCAGCAACCTCGGCGACCGGTCCGCTCTGCTCGGGCGGGCAATCTCCCAGCTGCGCGAGCTGCCCGGCGTGCGAGTCATGGCCATTTCCGAAGCCATCGATACCGACCCGGTGGGCTATGCCGACCAACCAAATTTCCTAAACCTCTGTTTAGCAATTATTTGTGATTTAAACCCAGACGAATTACTGACCGAAACTGCGAAAATCGAGGAGGGCCTTGGTCGGCAACGATCCGTGAACCGCAATGGCCCCCGGACCTTGGACATCGACCTGCTCTTCTATGAAGGAGGGGTTTGGAATAGCCCGATGGTCACCCTGCCCCACCCGAGG
>CAMBGQ010000011.1 GCA_945866215.1 Opitutus sp. GAS368
GTAGCCGATGACCGGGTCGCACTTCACGACCTTATCGCCGTCGAGCTCGAGGCTCAGGCGGAGCACGCCGTGCGTGGCCGGGTGGGACGGACCCATGTTCAGGGTCATGTTCTCTCCGTGCAGTTCTTCCGAACGGGCGGCGACGTCGCCGATGGAGATTTCCTTGGTGATCTTCACGTTAAATCAGGCTTTGGGTTTTTCTTCGGTCCAGGACTGGTCGAGCGCGGAGGGTTCGCCCGTGGACATCTTGCCGCCGTGCGAGACGAATGGGCCGCCCATCATCGGCGCGGGTTCGACCTTCTGGCCGGTGACTTCCGCGACGTCGGCGGCGGGGAAAGGCACTTCGATGCCGGCGAGAGGGAAATCTTTGCGGAGCGGGTGATACGGATACGAATCCCACATCAGGATGCGGCGCGGGTCCGGGTGGCCTTCGAAGACGATGCCGAACATGTCGAACGCTTCGCGTTCGTGCCAGTTGGCGCCGGGGTGGAGCGAGGAGACGCTCGGGACGCGGTCGTTGACGGCGTCGACGTGCAGGCGCACGTATTCCTTGTGCGTCGTGCTGAGAAGATGGATGACGACGCCGAAGCGGACCGGGCGGCCTTGCAACTCGAGGCCGCAGAGATCGGCGAGCAGGTCGAAGCCCTGTTCGTCGCGCAGTGCGCTGACGACGGCGAGGAGGTCGCTGCCGGCGACGCGGTAGGTCGGCATGTCCTTGCCGGTGAGGTCCTGCGTGGTCGGGAAACGGGAGGTGAGCGCGGCGGCGTCCATATCCGTGCTTAGCTGACGATCTTCGTTTCGACCGTGCGGCCGCGGAAGGTGCGGCGCAGCGAGCCGCCTTCGTTACGGATTTTTTCCTGGAGTAGCATCATCCCGTCGAGGAGGGCCTCGGGGCGGGGCGGGCAGCCAGAAATATAGATATCAACCGGGACGATATTATCGACGCCCTGCAGGGTGGAGTAGGAGCGGTACATGCCGCCGGTGGAAGCGCAGGCGCCCATGGCAACAACCCACTTCGGTTCGGCCATCTGGTCGTAGATGCGGCGGACGACTTCGGCCATCTTGTAGGTGACCGTGCCAGCGACGATCATGCAGTCGGCCTGGCGGGGGGAGAAGCGCATGACCTCCATGCCGAAGCGGGAGATGTCGAAGCGGGAGCCGCCGGCGGCCATCAGCTCGATGGCGCAGCAGGCGAGACCCATGGGCATCGGCCACACGGAGTTGCTACGCACCCAGTTCACGACGGCATCGGCGCGGGTCACGATGACTTCGCCCTCCACCTTACTGTTATAACCGAAATCGGATTTGACCATGGTCGTAAGCCGCAAGTTAGGGTGACCCCTTTGGGGAGCAAGCGGGAAGGGGTAAAAATGCGTTTTATCCCTTCTAATCGGGGTCCGTAGCATCAGCAGGGTCCGGAGGGAACCTTGCAACTTAACTCCGATGGGCTTGTTCTATTGTGACACCCCATGAAGACGATTTTCCTCCTGTTGGCAGTGCTCGGCTCGGCCGCACCCTCTTTGGCCCGCCAGCCCAACGTGGTGGTGATCTTTATCGATGATTTGGGCTACGGGGACATCGGACCCTATGGGGCGACCAAGCAGCGCACCCCCCACCTAGATCGCATGGCGAAGGAGGGCATGAAATTGACCAGCTTCTACGCCACCCCGGTCTGCTCGGTTTCCCGAGCCCAGATGATGACCGGCTGCTACGGTGCCCGCGTCTCGGTCCCCGGGGTCTATTTCCCGGGTCAATCCGTGGGGCTAAATCCTGCTGAAGTAACTGTAGCCGAGAGACTTAAAGAAAAAGGCTATGCCACCCAGATGGTCGGTAAATGGCACCTGGGCGACCAGCCGGAATT
This sequence comes from Opitutus sp. GAS368, assembly GCA_945866215.1. Classification (GTDB taxonomy): domain Bacteria; phylum Verrucomicrobiota; class Verrucomicrobiia; order Opitutales; family UBA953; genus UBA953. The sequence continues at coordinate 1,862 of CAMBGQ010000011.1, forward strand.
TCTGCCCACCCGGCAGGGTTTCGACCACTACCTGGGCATCCCGTACTCCAACGACATGCTCAAGAAGAGCGCCGAGACCAAGGTCCCGGTCGTGCCCCTACTCCGGGATGAGAAAATCGCCGAGCTAATGGACGGAGAGGGTCAGCGCCGCATGGTCGAGCTCTATACTAAGGAAGCGGTCGACTTCATCGGTCACAATAAGGACAAGCCCTTCTACCTCTACTTCGCCCACAACGCCGTCCACACGCCGATTTATCCCGGCACGACCTTCGCGGGCAAATCCCAGAACGGTCGCTTCGGCGATTGGGTCGAGGAAGTCGATTGGAGCGTCGGCCAGGTGCTCGACGCCCTGCGCTTGCAAGGTCTCGATAAGGACACCCTCGTGATCTTCACCTCCGACAACGGACCGTGGCTGACCAAGGGCGCCGACGGCGGCAGCGCTGGTCCGCTTCGCGGCGGCAAGGGCTCGACCTGGGAAGGCGGCGTGCGCGTGCCGACCCTCGCCTGGTGGCCGGGCCGCGTTCCCGCTGGTTCCGTCAATGACGCCGTCGCCGCCACGATTGACCTCCTGCCGACGTTCGTCTCCCTTGCCGGTGGCACCGTGCCTGCGACGCCGATCATCGATGGTCGCGACATTACGCCGATCCTTCTCGGGCAATCCAAGGAGTCGGCGCGCGAAGCCCATTACTATTTCGCCGGATACAATCTGCAGGCCGTCCGTCAGGGCCGCTGGAAGTTGGCGATGTCTCCGCAGCCGGAGGGCATGGGCAAGCAGGAGGCCAAAACGCCCACCGGCATGCGTCTTTATGACCTTGATGCCGAGATCAGCGAGCAGACCGACGTCGCCGCGCAGCATCCCGAGGTCGTCGCGAAGCTGAAGGCGCTCGCCGACAAGATTTCGGCTGAAATCGGCGGCAAGGAGCCGACGGCACGTCGCCCCGCAGGTGAAGTGAAGGGCGCTAAGACGCTTTATCCCACGATTGATTACGTGCCCAACGATGTGAAGAAGGACGATGCGAAGCCGGCGGCGAAGAAGTCCGTCGCGAAGCCCGTCGCACTCGCGCAGGCGAAATCCGGCGACACGATCGTCTCCGCCGCGGCCCCGCAGGTCAGTCAGAAAGCCTTCACCGTTTCCGTCACCGTCGACACCGCGCAACGTGACGCGGTGATTATCGCGCAGGGCGGACTGTATATCGGACATGCTTTATACCTCAAAGGCGGACGCGTCGCGTTCGCGGTCCGTCATGGCGCGGATGAAGTGGTCGAGATTCTTTCGCCCGCCGAGGTCAAAGGATCCTTCACCGTTACCGCCAGCCTCGCCGCCGACGGTGCGATGAGGCTGATTGTTGCCGGACAGGATACCGCCACGGGCAAGGCTAAGGGCGCGCTGCCGCGCCAGCCGGCCGAGGATTTCTGCGTTGGGCATGACAACGGCAAGCCCGTGGGCGTCTACGGTAAGCCTGTCGCCTTGCAGGGCTCCGTCTCCGGCCTCAGCGTGTCGACTCCATGATCTGGCGTCTTTCCCTTCTTTTCGTCACGACCGCGCTCTTCGCGGCCGAGCCGATTCGCCCCTACTTCGGAGCCCGGCCGGGCGCTTTAGAAAAGGCGAAGATCGCGGCCACCACCGACGAAGCCGCGGGCAAGGCGCTCCGGAAGCTGTGCGAGCAGGCCGACGCCGCGCTGGCCGTGACGCCCCCTTCGGTGATGCAGAAGACCAAGGTGCCGCCGAGCGGCGATAAGCATGACTACATGAGCGTCGCGCCTTACTACTGGCCTAATCCGGCCACGAAGGACGGGCTCCCGTATGTGCGTAAAGACGGCAAGGTGAACCCCGAGTCCCGCGCCGAAGCCGTCAACGACACCCTGCGCGCGCGTCTGGTTGGCTCGACCGTCGAGACCTTGGCGCTGGGTTACTATTTCACCCGCGACGAGAAATACGCCGAGCATGCGGCCAAGGTGCTGCGCACCTGGTTTCTGGATCCGGCGACGAAAATGACGCCACACTTCCGTTTCGCCCAGGCGATCCCAGGAGTGAACGAAGGACGCGGTACCGGCCTCATCGAGGCGCGCGGATTAGCCGACGCCGCCGACGCCGCGATCCTCCTCGTGGGTTCCAAGCATTGGTCCGCCGCCGACCAGCAGGCGCTGCAAGCGTGGGGCGAGGTTTTTTTCGAGTGGCTCCTCGGCAGCAAGAACGGCCAAGACGAACGTGCGGCGAAGAATAATCATGGCACGTGGTATGACGTGCAGGCGGTCAAATGGGCTTTGCTGCTCGGCCGTAAGGACAAGGCCAAGGAACTTTGCGTTGCTGCCGGCCCCGTCCGCATCGGCGTACAGGTCGAGCCGGACGGCAAGCAGCCGCTCGAACTCGTCCGCACCGCTACCTTCAGTTACTCCTGCTTCAATCTCCTGGCGCTGGCGAGGCTGGCTGACCTGAGTGAGCATGCCGGCGTCGACCTCTGGCGGTATAAGACCACGGACGGCCGTTCGATCCGCGCGGCGCTTGATTTCCTTGTCCCGTATCTCGGCAAGAATCCCCGGCCCTGGACGATGCAACAGATCCACGAGAGCAAGCCCGATGAAGTGTTTCCCGTCCTGCGCGCGGCCGCGCTCGCGTATGGCGATGAACGCTACGAATCGTTGCTGAAGGAATATTCCGACCACCGCAGTAAGCGCCTGCAGCTCCTCGCACCCCGATGAAGGCCTGGGCGTCCGCTGTCTTGCTGGTCAGTATCGCCTGGCTCGGCGCGGCCGAGCCCCGGCGTCCGAACGTGCTCGTCATCCTGGCCGACGACCTCGGCTATTCCGACCTTGGCGCCTACGGCGGCGAGATCCCTACGCCCAACCTCGATCGCCTCGCCAAGTCGGGCGCGCGCTTTGAGAAATGCACGACCTCCGCGCGCTGCTGCCCTACGCGCGCGTCGCTCATCACTGGACTGCACCCGCATGAGGCGGGCATCGGCGACTTCGTCACCGCCAAGCCCTCGCCCAAGCGCGGTCCGGCCTACACCGGCCGCCTCCTCGATAATAATATCACCATCCCCGAGCTCCTGAAGCAGTCCGGCTACAGCACATGGATGGTCGGCAAGTGGCACATGGGTTCGCCTGGGCCGATCCAGCGCGGCTTCGACGCCTACTACGGTTACAAGAACCTGCAGGCGCACTCGAACGACCAATGGGAACCGGCCGCCTACGGGCGCTTGCCCGCTGGCACGCCCGCCGAGCTGTCCTATGCGCCCGGCAATTTCTACGTCACCGACGTCTTCACCGATTACGCCCTCGAGTTCCTGCGACAGGCGCGGGCGACCAAGGACAAGCCTTGGTTCCTTTACCTCGCGCATTCCTCCCCGCACTTCCCCGTGCAGGCGCCTAAGGATTCGATCGATCGGCACATGGCTACGTATCGTCGTGGGTGGGATGTCCTGCGCGCCGAACGCTTCGCGCGCATGAAGGCCCTCGGGCTCGTCGCCGCGGACGCCGTGCTGCCGCCGCTCTCGCTGGTGCCTGTCGAAGCGAACAATGCCATCGCCAACGGTTACTCTGGTAAGCCGAATCCCGCGTGGGCAAGCCTGCCGGCTGATCGCCGTGAAGACCTCGCCCGCCGCATGGCTACTTTCGCCGCGATGGTGGAGCACGTCGACCAAGGCGTCGGCCGCCTGCTGGCCGACCTCGAGCAGCACGGCGAGCTCGCGAATACCTTGGTCGTCTTTACTTCCGATAACGGCGCCTGCTACGAATGGGGTCCGTTCGGTTTCGATGGCGCCTCGCGCTCCGGTCGCACCGACCTGCATGTCGGCGAAGCTTTGGCCGGCATGGGCCAAGCCGGCACGCATTCCTCGTATGGCTCCGCTTGGGCCAACCTCGGCAACACTCCGCTCAACCTCTATAAGCACTTTTGCAACGAAGGCGGCATCAGCTCGCCGCTCATCGTCGCCTGGCCCGAGAAATTAAAGCCGTCCCCGGCCTGGATTCGTTCGCCGGCGCACGTGATGGACCTACTCCCCACCATCGCCGCCGCCGCGGGTGCGACTTATCCGGCGGAGAGGGCAGGGAAGCCCATCTTGCCGCCCTCGGGTCGATCTTTGTTGCCCGACCTGCGGGGCGAGGTGACACCGGAGCGCGGCATCCCGACCGCCCATGAAGGCGCGCGCGGCTATCGCCTTGGCGATTGGAAGATTGTCTGGGGTAAGCGCCAGAGCGCGCCCGTCACGTGGCAGTTATTCGACCTTTCGAAGGACCCTTCCGAGCAGCATGACCTCGCCGCCCAGCGGCCGGAGAAGCTTAAGGAACTCGCCGACGCGTGGATGGCTTGGGCCAAGCGTTGCGGCGTCGACCTCGGTTCCCGCTAGGTTAAGCGGCAGAATTCCCTCACGTTTCCGCAATAAGGCATTTTTGACGCAGGATTGTCATAAATGGATGTTACTTTCTTGTCCCATGGAAGAAACCACCAAGGTCCCTGGGCAACATAAGATCCACTTCCGGACGTTGGTCCTCTCGGATCTCCATCTGGGCACCAAGGACGCTCAGGCGCGCGAGCTCCTCGACGTCTTGCGCGGCATCCGCTGCGACAAGCTCATCCTAAATGGCGACATCATCGACCTCTGGTCCCTCCAGCGTAAGAACCACTGGTCGCCGGCGCACACGGCCGTCATCCGTCGCATCATGAAGATGGCGGAGAAGGACGGTACCAAAGTAATCTATCTGCGCGGCAACCACGACGACTTCATCCGCCGCCTGATTCCCCTCGTGCTCGACCGCATCGAGCTCGCTGAAGAGCACATCCACGTCGCCCAGGATGGCCGCAAGTATCTCTGCATCCACGGCGACGCGTTCGACACCGTGTCGGTGAATCTCCGCTGGCTCGCCGTCATCGGTGACATCAGCTACCAAATTCTCCTCGATCTGAACCGCGTCTATAACAAATGGCGGGCCTGGCGCGGCAAGGAATACTTCTCCCTCTCCCAGGCCATCAAGGCCAAGGTTAAGACTGCGGTCAGCTATATCTCGAGCTTCGAAGAACACCTCCAGACATTGGCCGCCCGACGTGGCTGTGAAGGCGTGATGTGTGGCCACATTCACAAAGCTGAGGACCGCATGATCGGCAATGTCCGCTACATCAATTCCGGCGACTGGGTCGAGTCGCTGACCGCGATTGTGGAAGAGGACGACGGCCGCCTGCGCGTCGTCGAGCGTCAGGAACTCCTAGAGCGTATCGCTGAACGTCGCGCGGCCTTCGAAGCCGCCAAGGGCGGTTCGCCCGCGCCCGCGGGCGAAGCCAACGCCACGATCTCGTTCGTCGCCTGATGAGCGTCGTCCCAGTTCTTACGGCTGGCTTCGGGGAAGGGCATAATGCCGCTGCGCGTTCCATCATCGAGGCCCTCGGCCGCAAGCCGGGATTGAACGGAGAACTGCACGACCTCTTTCTCGAAGCCTACGGTGCTGAGAAGGCCAAGAGCCAGCGCGACAGCTATATCGGCGTCGCGAACAAATATCCGCGCCTCTGGGGTTGCATGTATACCGCGCTCGACCGCATACCGCTCGTCCGCGCCTCGCTTCCGTTTGTCCGTCCGGTTGAGAAGACCCTCAATGCTATGCTCGACGCGACCCGCCCGCCTGTCGTGGTTTCAGCCTATCCCCTTTATAACTACATGATGGCCCGCCGCTGGCATCGGGACGATCCCGCCCGCCCGCGTCTCATCACCGTCGTCACGGATTCCATTTCGGTGAATCGCGCCTGGCACCGTGCGCACTCCGATTGGTACGTCACCCCGAACCAGGCCACGGCCGATGTCATGATCCGTCAGGGTGTGCCTGCCGCAAAAGTCCTACCGTACGGCTTCCCGGTCTCTTCCCGTCTCGCCCCGCGTTCCTCGGCCAAGGCTGGTGAACGTCCCCGTGTGCTCGTGATGCTCAATCCTGGTAAGCGCGATGCCGTCGAGCTCGCGAGCGCGCTGTCGACGCTCGGCCTCGAGCTCACGATTACCGTGGGTAAGGATGCGTCTTTCAAAGAAGCCGTTGAGCGTGCCGTCGATGGACGCGCCGAAGTGCTCGGTTGGACCGACCGCATTCCGTCGCTCATGCTTTCGAGTCATCTCGTCGTCAGCAAGGCGGGTGGCGCGACCACGCATGAGTGCGTCGCGGCTGGCGTACCGATGATCATCACGCAAGTCATCCCTGGGCAGGAAGCCGGCAACGGCCGCCTCATCGCCGAGCATGGCGCTGGCGCCTACGGCCTGACGGCGGCCTCAGCCCGTGCGATTATCGCCGAAGCCTTTACTGGCGACTGGGCCCTTTGGAAGAAGTGGAAAGCCTCCGTCGACGGACTTGGCGACGCTGGCGGCGCTGATCGCGTGGCGGATCTCGTCGAACGCGAAGTGGCGGTTTCCAAGTAGAGGACTGAATCGATGGCTGAGTCGATGACTGCATCGAGGGCTGAATCGATGAGAGGCAATAGGTAGGGGCGCGACTGCGTCGCGTCCGTGGGCGGACGGATTTTGGAATGGTCGGTGACCTTGCCCTGCTCATCTTCCGTGCCTCTGCGAACGGCGGCCATGGCAATGGCCGCCCTACCCAAGGCAGAGATGCACAACTCAAAGGGAAACCGGAGACCCGATGATGTGCGGGGGTATTATAGCCCCAGCATCCTTTCCGGCTTCCGGTCTCCCTTTGTCTTTCCGCGAACGGACGCGATGTCATCGCGTCCCTACCTTACCCTCTCGCTTCCAAGTACGCCTTCACTTCGCCGGCGAGCTTGTCGCTGAGGCCGGCGACTTCGGCGATCTCCGCGGCGGTGGCCTTGCGTAGTTTCTGGATGCTACCGAAATGCGCGAGTAGGGCGTCTTTGCGCTTGGGTCCGAGGCCAGGCATCTCGTCGAGCAGCGACTCGCGCAGCTTGCGGCTGCGGAGTTCAGCGTTGAAGTCGTTGGCGAAGCGGTGGGCCTCGTCGCGGATGCGCATGAGCAGGGCCAGGCCGACGTCGTGCCGCGGCAGCTTCAGTTCGCGACCGTCAGGGAAGACGATGGTCTCTTCGCGCTTGGCGAGGCCGATGAGCGGGGGCGGGGCGAGGCCATGTTCTTTAAACGCCGCGAGCGCGGCGCCGACCTGACCGAGGCCGCCGTCGATGATGACGAGCTCGGGGACCGCGCGATGTTCTTCGTGAAGGCGGGTGTAGCGGCGGCCGACCACTTCCTGCATCGAGCGGAAGTCGTCGTTGCCTTCGAAGGACTTGATCTTGAAGCGACGGTAGCCGGACTTATCGGCCTGGCCGTCGACGAAGCGGACCATCGACGCCACGGCGAGCGTGCCGGAGATGTGCGAGATATCGAAGCACTCCGCCGTCGCGGGCGGGCGTTCCAGCCCGAGGGCGGCGGCGAGCGAGGTCAGGGCGCCGGCTTCGTCGCGGCGGGGCAGGGGGTTCTCGCGGAGGAAGCGGCGGGATTTCTCCGTCGTGCGCTTCAACGCGTCGAGCAGGTCGCGCAAGCTTGCGGCCTTTTCGTAGTCACGGTCCGCGGCGGCCTTGTGCATATCGGCTTCGACTTGTTCGCCCCAGCTCTCGACCTTGCCTTCGAGGAACGCGCAGGCCTCGGCCACGCGGGCGGCGTATTCCTCGGTTGTGACCACGTTGGCGTGCTTCTGGATCTCGGCGCGAGCGTCGTCGTAGAGTTTCCAGGTCCCGTCGGGCAGGGCGACCGGGTTACTGTCGGCGAGGAGGATCCCGAACTTCTTGCGCATCTCGTTGATCGTCCGGCGGACGGCTTGCTGGTGAGGGAAGGGGCCGAAGTAGCGGCAGGCGTCGGTCGTGCGGGCGCGGACGATGCGGAACCGGGGGAGGGGGTCGGCGAGGTCGACCCTCACTTGGGGGAACTGCTTGTCGTCCCGGAAGAGGATATTCCAGCGTGGGCGCCAGCGTTTGATCAGTTTTCCCTCGAGGAGGAGGGCTTCGGTTTCGGAACGGACCTCGTGCCACTCCATGTCCGCCACCGTGTCCATCATTGCGGCGACCTTAGGGGCCAGCCGCTGGCGGGGGACGAAATAGGAGGCCAGGCGCTTTTTGAGGTCCTTGGCCTTACCCACGTAGACGACCAGCCCGGCGGCGTCCTTCATCAGGTAGACCCCGGGGGTATGGGGGGCGCGGCGGGCCTTGGCTTTAGGGGTAAGTTCTTCCCGGTCGGTTTGCATTTTAGGCCTCAGCTGCTTACTCTGTTCGGACCCACCTTCACTGCAAATGCTTTCCTGTAACAGCCGCCCTCGCCAAGTGCTCGTCATCAACGTGGGGGATGAGCTGCTGGACGGCATCCGTGAAAACGGTCACCTGCTCTGGCTCGGCGAGCATCTGGCCCGGCGCGGGTTGCCGATTACCCGCTCGGTCGTCCTGCGTGATGATGCTGCTGAAATCGCCCGCGTGGTTGGCGAATCGTGGGGCGCCTACGATCTCATCGTCACCACCGGAGGTATTGGGCCGACGTCCGACGATCATACTCGAGAGGCCATTGCCTCGGCGCTCGGCGTCAAACTTGAACACGTGCCCGCCGCCGAGCGCGCCCTCCGCGATCGCTTCAAGTTAATCGGACGTAAGGTCGCCGAAGCAGACCTCGGCCAATGCTTCGTCTTGGCCGGCGGCGAATCCCTTCCGAACCCGCGCGGCACCGCGCCCGGCGTCTTCTACCATCGCGACGGCCGGGCTCTCGTGATGTTGCCTGGTCCGACGCTGGAGCTGCGCCCGATGTTCGAGGAAGAAGTCGTCCCGCGTCTGCGGGAAGTCGGCTGTGCCTGCCAAGGCGAGGCATATGTCCAAGTGCGTACTTTCGGCATCGGCGCCGTCCCCCTCGAGGCGATTGTGCGTCCGTTGCTGAGGCCAGGGATGGTGCTTTCCTTCGGCACGCATACTGGCGTCGTCGACGCGCGGATCTCTTCGGCGGGCAGCGGCGCCTCCGCCGATCAGCTGTGCGAAGTCGCCCGCAAAATCCGTGACGCAGTCGGCGAAGATTTCGTCGCGACCGGTCATTCCTGCCTTGCCTCCCTCGTCGTCGAGCAGCTGCGCAGCCTCGAGAAGACCGTCGCTCTGGCTGAATCGTGCACTGGCGGTCTCCTTGCCAACGCCTTCACCAACGTCCCCGGCGCCTCGAAGGTCTTCGCTGGTTCGGCCGTCTGCTACGCCAACGACGCCAAGGTCAACCTCCTCGGCATTCCCGAGTGCCTGATTGCCCAGCATGGCGCGGTCTCGGCCGAATGCGCGGCCGCCATGGCTACCTGCACCATCGAGAAGTTTGGTTCCGACTACGCCATCGCGGTGACCGGTTATGCCGGTCCCGGCGGCGGGACGGAAACCGATCCGGTGGGTACCGTTTATTTCGGCTATGCCTCGCCGACTGGGGTATGGTCGCAGCGCGTCTCCATCGTCGGCGATCGCCGCCAGGTTAAGCAGCGGGCCGTGAACACCGCCTTGGACTTCATGCGCCGGAAGTTGAATAAATACCGGGTCGAAGATCTCATTCACGGTTCCTGACGGCAGGCAGGGGTAGGGGCGCGACTGCGTCGCGTCCGTTGGGCGAAATCATCCAGAATAGCATATCTATTTGATGCTGTGCCCCCACCTGGGCCTTCGGCCTGCGAATGACAAAGGATTGCCACGAAGGGCGGGGACGGAAGATTAGGCGGGTGCCCGGCTATCTCGCCATCATCGCTGGAAAAGACGAATATCTCGTCGATCGGGATGGTCGCGCCTGTTTCGAGAAGGCCCAGCAGGCAGCGGGCGCCGAAGCCGAGGCCGAGGTCATCACCGGCCAGATTATCCGGGTCGAGGATGCGCGACCGCTCGAGGTCCAGTTCACCGAGTCGGTCAAGACCCTCTCGATGTTCGGTACCCGGCGCGTCATCTGGCTGCGGAATTTCAACCTCGTCGCCGACACCGTCCAGGCCAGGTCCGAGGAGGTCAAGAAGAGCCTCGCCCACATGCTCAAGGCCGTCGTCGAAGCGGACCCCTCCGTCTCGATTGTGATTTCCGCCACGCCCTATGATGGCCGGCGGAAGGACCTGAGCGCGCTTAAGACCGCGGCGCATGATTTCATCCTGCATGCGTCACCGTCCAAGGGTCTCTTCGACAAAAGCGACGTGCAAGCCGATGCCCAGGTCGCGATGGCCGTCGAGCGTTTCAAGTCCCTCGGCGTGAAGGCCGAGCGCGGCGTGCCGGAGATCCTGGTTGGCCGCGTCGGGCAATCGACGCGGCTCGTCCTCGGCGAATGCGAGAAACTCGCGATCTACGTCGGACCTGGCGGCACCATCAAGGAGGCCGACGTGCATCGGATCGTGCCCACTTTCGGCGAAGGGGAATTCTTCGAGCCCATCGAGGCGCTCGCCGCGCGCGACCTGAAGTGGGGCATGGAGTCGCTCGACCGTTATTTCTTCAACGAAGATTCCAGCCGGCCGTTGCTGACCGTGCTGCAGAATCGGCTCCGCCTCCTGATTCAAGTCCGGTGCCTCGCCGACTCCGGCGATTTCCGCCTGACCGAAGACGGCCTGCCGAAGGGCCAGTTCGAGGCCGCCAGCGGCCGGCATGGGCCGACGTTCGGCTCGGCCGCCAAGTCGTCCGCCAACCTCTTCTCCCAGAACGCCTGGTATGTGAGCAGCAAAGTCGCCCCGGCGGCGGCCCGCTATACCCTGGCGGAGCTCGTCGATCTCCAGCTTGCCTGTGCCGACTGCTTCGACGCCTCCAACCGCGGCGAGGACGAGTCCTCGGTGCGGGCGTTGTTCCTCCGAGCGCTTGCCGTAAAGCGTTCCGCGTGATATAAAACCACCCAACCGATGGAATCCGACAACGTCCCTAACGTCCTCGCCGACCGCTACGCCTCCCCGGCGATGAAGGCCGTCTGGTCCACCCGCGGCCGCGTGGTCCTCGAGCGCGAATATTGGATCGCCGTCATGAAGGCCCAGCGCGACCTCGGCCTCGACATCCCCGCCGCGGCTCTCGCCGCCTATGAGAAGGTCAAGGGCCAGGTTGATTTTGAATCCATCCGTAAGCGCGAGGAAGAGACCCGCCACGACGTCAAGGCGCGCATCGACGAGTTCTGCGTGCTCGCCGGCCACCAGCATGTCCACAAGGGCCTAACCAGCCGCGACCTCACCGAATCGGTCGAGCAGCTCCAGGTCTTCCGTTCGCTCCAGCTCGTCCGCGCCAAGGGCGTGGCCGCGCTCGCCGCGCTCGCCCGGCGCGCACAGCTCGATCGCGATGTCCTCATCGCCGCCCGCACGCACAACGTCGCCGCGCAGCCCACCACCGTCGGCAAGCGTTGGGCGATGTTCGGCGAGGAATGCCTCCGCGGCATCGCGCAACTCGACGCCGCGCTCGCCGCCTTCGCGGCCCGCGGGCTCAAGGGCGCGGTCGGCACGCAGCTCGATCAGCTCACGCTTTTCTCCGGCGACGTCGCCAAGGTCGCCCAGCTCGAAGGCCGCGTGCTCGCGCACCTCGGCATCCCGCACGCCTTGGGCGCCGTCGGCCAAGTCTACCCGCGCTCGATGGATATGGAAATCGTCGCCGCGTTGCTCTCCGCCGCTTCTGGCCCGTCCTCCTTCGCTAAGACCCTGCGCCTGATGGCCGGCCATGAGCTCGCCAGCGAAGGCTTCCTGCCCGGCCAAGTCGGCTCTTCTGCCATGCCGCACAAGATGAACGCCCGCACCTGCGAGCGCATCAACGGTTTCCACGTGATCCTGCGCGGCCATCTCGCGATGGCCGCCTCGCTGGCTGGCGAGCAGTGGAACGAAGGCGACGTGTCTTGCTCCGTCGTGCGCCGGGTGCTTTTGCCGGACGCCTTCCTCGCGCTCGACGGCCTGTTCGAGGCCTTCCTCACCGTCCTCGGCCAGATGGAGGTCAACCGCTCGGTCATTGACCGCGAGTCGCGCCACTATCTGCCGTTCCTGCTTACGACCACCTTCCTCATGGAAGCCGTCAAGGCCGGTGCCGGCCGTGAGGCGGCCCACGAGGCCATCAAGGAGCATGCCGTCGCCGTCGCCAACGACCTCCGGGCGGGCAAAATTGAGCGCAACGACCTCGTCGACCGCCTCGCTGCCGACAGCCGTCTCCGTCTCCCGAAGGCCGTCCTGCTCGATGCCGTCACCAAGGCGGGCGAACTAACTGGTGCCGCCGGTGTCCAGGTCGATGCTTTCGTGAGCCAGGTCGCCGCGTGGACCCGCCGCGTTCCGGAGTCCGCCCAGGTCAAAGCCGGGCGTATTTTGTAGGCCTTAAGTGGGGGAGGGCGGTAGGGGTGGGTTTTCCGTGTTGCCAAGGGGGGGAGGGCTTCCCACAACCCACTTTTCACCTCGTTCACTCCCATGTCTTCTCCCCTCATTGGCAACCTTCTCGTCGCGCAGAGCGGCGGCCCGACCCCCGTCATCAACGCCAGCCTCGCCGGAGTGATTTCGGAAGCCCTTAAGCACGAAGATGAAATCGTCGAAATCTACGGTAGTCTCAACGGTATCCAAGGGGTGCTGAATGAAGAACTCGTCGATCTGGCCGCTGAATCCCAGCAGACTTTGCGCGCCCTCCGCCACACTCCTGGCGCTGCGCTTGGCACCTGCCGCTACAAGGTGAAGAAGGCCGAAGACTTCGACCGCATCCTGCAGGTCTTCGAAGCCCACAATATCCGCTATTTCCATTACATCGGTGGCAACGATTCCCAGGACACCGCCGCCAAAATCGACGCCCTCGCCAAGGAGCGCGGCTACGAACTCCGCGTCATCGGCGTGCCGAAGACCATCGACAACGACCTTCCCGTCACCGACCACTGCCCAGGCTACGGCTCCGTGGCCAAGCACATCGGCGTGACCATCCGCGAGACCGCGCTCGATAACGCCGCCATGGGCCAAAACGACTTCGTCTCGATCCTCGAGGTCATGGGACGCAACGCCGGCTGGCTCGCCGCTTCGTCCGTGCTCGCCCAGCGCCGCGACAAGAACGACGACAAGGCCGTCAAGAATACCCATTACTCCTGCGGCGCGCCGCACATCGTGCTGCTCCCGGAAGTCGCCTTCAACGCCGATAACTTCATCCGTCGCGTGGAGGAAGTCCTCAAGGGCAACGACCACTGCTTCGTGGTCGTCTCCGAAGGCGTCCAGGACGGCACCGGCAACTATCTCGGCGCCGACACTTCCAGCACGGACGCGTTCGGTCATGCCGTCCTCGGTGGCGCCGGCGAATACCTGCGCACGCTCGTCGAGTCCCGCTTCGACGGCGTCAAGGCCCGCTCCTCCAAGCTCGGCATCACCCAGCGCGCCGCTTCGCATAACGCCTCAAAGACTGATGTTGATGAGGCTGAGCTCTGCGGGGGCGCCGCCGTCAGGTTCGCCCTTGAAGGCGAGTCCGGCAAGATGGTCATCCTGATCCGCTCCGAAAAAGAAAACTATGCCGTCCAGACCATGCTCGCTCCGCTCGACCAAATCGCCAACGGCGTGAAGGCCTTCCCGGAGAAGTTCATCGGCGAAGACAAGATGTCCATCCACCCTGACTTCGTCCGTTACGCGTTGCCGCTTATTCAAGGCGAAATGCAAATTCCTTATGATCAGGGGCTTCCGAAATACGCTCAACTCTCGGCGATCGCCGTCCAGCGCCGCCTTGAGAAGTACGTTACGGCCTGAACGCGTTCAGGTTACGAGGATTTGACCCTCTTTTCGGGGGTCTTTCCTTTAAAGGGGTTGCCTCGGTTGTGGCGGGGGCTAGTTTACCTTCCCCCACCCGTCGCCATGAAATCTTTTATTAAGTTCCTAGGAATCTTCGCCTTTGCGCTGCTCCCTATCCTTTCTTCCGCTGCCCTCCAGAGCGGCAAGGTCCAGGTCGGCAAAGTCAGCGGCACCGTCACCCTCATCGACGCCAAGGCGCAGCGTCAGCCACTGTCCGACGGTGCCACGTTCCAGGAAGGTTCGCTCGTCGAGACGGGCATCAATTCCACCGTCGAACTCGTTTTTTCCAACGGGGCTTCCGTCGTCCTTACCCCGAATACTTTGCTCCAGCTGCGCACTTTCCGGCAGGTGCCCTCTGACGGCATCACCGATCCGTATCGGTCGATCGAGAAAGACCCGAGCCCGTCCGTCACCGAACTTGAGGTGCCCCGCGGCAAAATCATCGGAGAAGTGCGGAAGCTGAACGCCCTTTCCACCTTCACCGTCAAGACTCCGGCCGGGCTCGTGCGTATCCGCGGCACCATCTTCACCGTTGAATATCGGGTCGGTGCTGACGGTATCGGCCGCATCGTCGTCGACTGTGTGCGTGGCTCTGTCGAGACGACCGTCTTTAGTTCCAACGCCGGTCCAGTCACCGTCGATCCGGGCACGCAGCTGCTCAGCTTCGTCCCGTCTGCCGCGCTGATCAACCGTATCGTCGCCCAAGCTAACGGGGTTGCTCCGGCCGCGACCAAAGGAGCTCCCGCTGCTCCGTCTGCCGCGACCCTCGCTACGGTCGCCAAGCCAGTGGAGGTTATCCTCTACCCGATTCCGGCCGAAGACATGGCGGCGCTCGCGGCTCTCCTGGGTGCGGACTCGACGCTGGTCGCCGAAGTCGCCGCCACGATTTCCGCCATGGCGCAGTCGATGCCGACCCGCACGCAAATCTTTACCGGTGGTATCGGTGGCCGCCCCAACAAGACCTTCGGCACCGTCGTTACCGATTTGCCGCCTCCCCCTCCAAAACCCAAAGGCGATGGACTCGTCGGTCCGGCGACCACCACCACTGGCGGCAGCACTACCTTGGACGACACCTTGAAGAAAATCACCGATAACGTCGACCGCACCGTCGAGCAGAAGCAGGTCAACGGGTCTGGGGTCGGCTCCTGACCGACGTTTTGCTTCCGATGGAAAGGCTCGGCGTTCGCCGGGCCTTTTTATTCGAGCTGGTTTTCTCTCCTCGCCTTCGACCCCAATGGCGGACAGGGTGAGGGCGCATGCCGATCGCCGGTAAATTCATCACGTTCGAAGGAGGGGCGGGGGCGGGAAAGTCCACGCAGCTCACCCGTCTGGCGGCGCGTCTGCGTGTCACCGGCGCTTCCATCCTGAGTCTCCGCGAGCCGGGGGGCACCCCGTTTGGCGAGAAGATGCGCGATGTCCTCAAGCAGCCCGGCTCAGTCATCCAGCCGTCCGCTGAGGCCCTCCTCTTCGCGGCCTGTCGTGCCCAGCTCGTCGCCGACGTGATCACTCCGGCCTTGGTCGCTGGGCAGGTCGTGCTCTGCGATCGGTTCATTGATTCCACTGTGGCCTACCAGTCGGGCGGCCGTGGCCTGGACCGCGCGCTGATCGAAGGCGCCAACCGCCTTGCCTGCGGGAGCTTGCGCCCCGACCTCACCGTCCTGCTCGATCTCGACCCGACGCGCGGCCTCGGCCGGGCCTCGGTCCGTGATCAAGGTCAGGCGGACCGTTTCGAGGTCTTGGGCGCCGATTTCCACCTTAAGGTTCGCGACCTTTATCACACGCTCGCGCAGGAGGAGCCCGGACGATTCCTCGTGGTCGACGCCGCCCGCCCGCCCGAAGTCATCGAAGAGGAGATTTGGCATGAAGTCGCCCGCCGCTTCCGCTGACCTCTCGGACCTACCGGTCCTCAAGGTCCTGGCCCGCGCCCGCGCTGAAGGCCGGATGCCGCATGCCGTGTTGCTCACGGGTGCCGACGGCGCCGTGCTGACCCGGGCCGCCGAACTGCTCGCCGCGATGCACCTCGGCGACCCGGCGCCGCTGGCCCACCCGGACTGCCGCGTGCTGCGACCGGCGAAGAAATCGCGACGCATCAGCATCGATAACGCCCTCGAGGTGGTCGCGGCCCTGCGGCTGAGCTCGGTTTCGCCCCGTCGCGTCGTGATCGTCAATGAGCCTGACCGGTTCCAATCCGATTCTGCCAACGCGTTCCTGAAGACGCTCGAGGAACCTCCGGTCGGCACGCTCATCATCCTCCAGACGACCCATTATTACCGAGTTCTCCCGACGATCCTCAGCCGTTGCCTTCGCTTCCACGTGGCAGGCGAGGCCCCGGTCCTCGCCGATCCGTCTTGGGTCGATTGGTTGCGGGAGATGGAGAAGCTGCTGGCCCGCATGGTCAAGGGACCGGCTTCCCCTGGCGCGCGGGTCTCCGAGGTCTTCATCCCCCTCTACGCGCTGTGCGCCCGGTTCGAGGTACTCCTCGAGCTTTTCGTGGACGAAGCCCTTGAGGCGGCGCCGCCGCCGCCGCCCACGGATGAAGACGAGGAGGACGCCGAGCTGGCCTACGAGGAATCCGTCCGGCGTGGCGTCCGGGCCCGTATGCTCGTCTCGGTCGAGGAAAAGCTCCGGCTAATCGGCCGGACCCACCCCGGCTGCGCTGAGCAGGTCGCCCTGTCGGTCGGCTTCCTCGAAGACGCCCGCCAGCGCATGGAGCTGAACTACCAAGTCGTGGCAGCCTTCGAGCAGTTCCTCCTGCGCACCTTGCGCACCTTCGCTTCGCGGCCTCGCGTGGCTTAGTTTCACCCGTCCTTGGAATAGAGAGACAATGTCTGCCGACGAGATCCCGCTCCCCGATGACGAGGAAGACAAGCGTCTGATGGGCTTAGTCGCCGCTGGCGACGACGATGCCTTGCGGCTGCTCGTACACCGTCACCACCCGCGGCTTGTCGGTTATCTGCGCGGTGAGGTCGGTTCGCAGGCGACGGCGGAGGAGCTGGCGATGGAGGTCTTCATTCGACTCCACCGGGCGGCGGCCCGTTGGCGCCCCGACGCCAAGCTGACCACTTACCTGATTCACATCGCCCATAACCTGGTCCTCAACGAATGGCGCCGCCGCACCCGTAAGCCCACGACCGCCTTGGAATTCACCGCCGAGCCCGGGGACCTCACCCAGCGCTCTGCCCGTCGCGTGGCCGAACTCGACGAGGCTTTCCAACGGGCGATCGCCCAGCTCCCCCCCGAGCAGCGCACCGCCATCCTGCTGGTCGTCCAGCAGGAACTTCCCTACGAGGAAATCGCCGAAATCATGGGGGCACCGGTCTCCTCGGTGAAGACCTGGATCCACCGCGCCCGCGGCCGCCTCCGCGAGCTGCTGAAAGACTTCTATGAAAAAGACTGACCCGTGCAACTTGCCGCCTTCGGTGGTGTTCAACCCTATGAACTGAGCCATGGATAACCCTCAACCCACCGTCTTCGAAAAGGAGCTCGCCGCCTCGCTCAGCCGTGGCCGCACCCTTGCCGTCCCCGGCTTCGCCGAGCGCGTCGTCGGCGCTGTCCGCGCCGAACGCCGTCGGCGCGTCGTGATCCGCTGGAGTTCGGTGACCACGGCTGCGGCCGCCTGTTTCGTGGCCGTCCTCACCTTGTCTACCCCTTCCGAGGAGGCGCTCAACCGTGAGGCGCTCGCCCTCGTCGCCGGCGATGAATCCGCCACCTTCACCGTCTTGCTTAGCGCCGGGTCCGACCTCGCGCTCCTCTCACCTGCGGTCGAGAAGTCCAGCGTCGTCGAATTGTTCAACCTCCCCGGCTTCTGAACCGATGAAGCAGAGCTTCCTCATTCCGGCACTGATCCTCGCGGCCGTCACTTCTTTCGCCCAGCAGCCTCCGGGCCGTCCGCCCGAACCCGAGCCGACCCTCGAGGAGATGCAGACTATCCGGAAAATCCTCGAACTTCCGCCCGAACGTCTCACGCGCATGCGTTCGACTATCGAGAAGATTGAAAGGCTCTCACCCGAGGCGCGGCGGGAATTTTCCGCCAGTCTCACCAAGTATGAGTCCGCCACGCCCGAGGAGCGTCACAAGATCATGAAGGAGATGCGCGATCGGGGCGCCTTCGGCTCGCGCGTCCTTGAACACCACTTCAAGTCGCTGACGCCGGAGCAGGTCAAAGCCGAACGTAACCAAATCCAGGCCCTCCCGCCCGAGGCGCGTATGGAGTATATCCGCAAGCTGGCCGAGAAGTATGGCCTAGATTTTGCCAAGGACCGGGCCAAGCCTGGCGAACCCAAGCCTGGCGAACCCAAGGACGCCGACAAGAAGCGCCGCAAGCCCCCCGAAGGCGAAGCGCCGGCCGTCGCGCCCAAGCAGTAAGGTCACTCAACAAGTTTCTTGAAGGGGGCTTGGCCGTGCTTCCAGCGGTCGTGCGCCCATAACCAGTTCGCGCACGCGTCATCGCCGGTGTGGAGCTTTCGTTCGAGCCACGCGTTCGATTCGATCGTCAGGCCGATGGAGTCGGTCGCCTGGAGGGCCTCCATGTGCAGGCGGCAACGCCAGAAGCCGGTGCGCTCCGACCAGAGGATGCGCGCCGCGCACTTGAATCGCTGAACGATGATGCCGGGGAGTTCGGTGACCGCGCACGGTGAGCCTAGGAAACTCCAGATCGAGCCCGACTGCGTGGTCTGATCGAAGAGGATCACGGTGAGCTGGCCTTCGCGGACGGCCTTCATCGAGCGCGCAAAGCCTTCGCGGCGGGAAGCGAGCTGCATGCCGAAGCGTTCGCGCGACTCCTTGACCCAGCGTTCGGCCGCCGGCTGGTCCAGCGGACGATATAGGGTGACCCACTCGCGCTTAGTCAGCTCGGGGTGGAGTATGGGGGCGGCGCACATCATCTCCATCAGCGCGAAGTGCGGCACAAAGATCACCGCGCCCCTGCCCTTGGGCGGCACCCCTTGTTCGGGGCTTAACATGCTCTCGTGCAGCTCGACGCGGTCGCGGATTTCGGCTTCGGACATCATCGCCGAGGCGATGGAAAAAAGGCCCATCTCGGCGGTCCGGCGGCAGGAGGTCCGGCCGATGCGGCGGAGTTGGGCGGCGTCCTTCTCCGGGAAGGCCCGTGCCAGATTACGGCGGATTAATTTCCCGCGCAGGAGCCAGATCAGTTCGCCGATGAGGGCGGCGTTGGCGCGCGCGAAGATTTCGGGCAGGCGGGTTAGCAACCAGGCGTAGGTGACAATCAGCGACCGCATCGGAAGCGCCTCAGCCGCGGCCCTCCTGACGGAGCAGATCGCCGATCTCGGGAACGAGGATGTTACGCCGTCCGAGTTCGTCGCGCGCGAAGTATTTGTCGACCTGGCGGACGAGGTCAAACGGCTCGTCGGGCAGATTATCCTCGTCGAACTCCATTTCGTCGACGGCGTCGATGTCGTCGAAGATGTGCGTCAGGCGCAGGGGTTCACCGTCGATGACCGCTGGCGGGTTGGCGAGCGCGCCGATCTTAGTGAGCGTGAAGAAGAGGCAGGGGTAGAACGCCTTCTCATACGGTTCGAGGAACTTGCTGACCCACTGGCCGGGGACTTCCCAGCGGCGGTTGACGATGACCACATCGGAGAAATGCACGCAGACGCGGTACCATTCCTCGATGGGCTTGTGTTTCATCGCCAGCGGGCAGTCGACGACGGTGATGATGCGCGCGACGCGCCAGACGGCGTCGGGGAGCATCGGCCGAATCGCGCGATGGAGCGCCTCCATCTGGTCGATGACATGCAGCGAGCCGTGGGTGACCAGAATCGCGGCTTCTTCCTCGCCCGGCGCAGGGAGGAGCGCCTGACCGTCCTTGAATTCCCAGCTATCGGACGCGTCGCCCGCTTCGCGTTTTTCGCGCAGGATGCGGATTTTGCGACCTTCGGGCCAGGCGTTCTCCGTGAGCTCGCGGATCGCGTCCGCCCGCCCGGCGCCCGGGGGACCGAGGATGATGACGAGCGGCGTCATGCCTTGCGGCCGCAGCGGCCGAAGGGCGCGTTCTGGCCGCGGTCACGAATCCAGTGGTCGACGGCCACCAAGGCGGCCATGGCTTCGACGATGGGTACGGCGCGCGGCAGGACGCACGGGTCGTGGCGGCCCTTGGCGCTGAGTTCGGTGGCGCGGCCGTCGGGGCGGACGGTCTTCTGCGGCTTGAGGACGGTTGCGGTGGGCTTGAAGGCGATGCGGAAGACGACGTCCTCGCCGTTGGTGATGCCGCCCTGCGTGCCGCCGGAACGGTTGGTCGCGGTGCGGATGCGGCCGCCCTTGCGGACGAACTCGTCGTTGTGGGCGCTGCCGCGCAAGAAGGTACCGGCGAAGCCACTGCCAATCTCGAAACCCTTCGTCGCGGGTAGCGAGAGCATGGCCTTGGCGAGGTCGGCCTCGAAGCGGTCAAAGACTGGCGCGCCGAGGCCGGCGGGAAGATTCTCGATGACGCAGCAGATTACACCGCCGACGGAATCGCCGTCGGCGCGCGCGGCGCGGATGAGCGCGTCGATCTGGGCGGCGGTGGCGGGGTGGGGGCACCGCGTGGGCGTAGCCTCGACTTGTTTGAGCGTGGGCGCCTTGGTGGCGGCGGGCATGCGGATGTCGCCGACGCTCTCGACCCAGGCGATGATGCGGGCGCCGCAGGCGTGCTTGAGCACCGTCTTGGCAACGGCGCCGGCGGCGACGCGGGCGGCGGTCTCGCGGGCGGAGGAACGGCCACCGCCTTCGACGGCGCGGATGCCGTACTTGGCGTCATACGTGAAGTCGGCGTGGGACGGACGGTAGGCGGCCTTCATCTCGGCGTAGGCCTGCGGCCGCTGGTCGCCGTTGCGGATGATGATGGCGATGGGCGAGCCCAGTGTCAGCCCGTCCGCGGAAAGCCCGGAGAGGATTTCGGGGACGTCCCCTTCCTTGCGCTGCGTGGTGAGGGCGCTCTGGCCCGGGCGGCGGCGGTCGAGCTCGCTGCGCAGGAAGGCGGCGTCGAAGGGTACGCGGGGCGGGCAGCCGTCGATGATGACGCCGAGGGCGGGGCCATGGCTTTCACCGAAAGTCGTGATGCGGAAACTATGACCGTGGATGTTGCCCATTGAGAGAGTGGTTTAAAAAAGAACGCCGCCTAGCCAGGGGGCTGGGCGGCGTCCGTTTGGCGGTTCCGCCCCGGCGCTCAGCGCAGGTTCGAAGTGATCTTGGAGACGATCTTCTGGCTTTCCGGAAGGTTGCCGAAGAAACCGTATTTGACCTCCACCTGAGTGTAGACCGCCTTGGTGACCTCATCCTCGGTCTTTTCGATGGTGATCTTGATTTCCAGGTCGCCGATGGTGCGGGCGTAGGCCACGACGCTGAGGAGTTCCTTGTTGGGGCCGCGCTCGTCGGTCTCCCCTGTGCGCAGGGTGCCGGGCATCGCGTCGATGGTGCGCTTCACGGCGTTGAAGACGGCTTCCGCGTCGGCGGAGTAACGGGTGGACAGCACGCCGGTGGCGTTCGAGAAGGACGCTTCGCTGTTCTGGGAGTTATCCACGCCGATTTGGGTGGAGCATCCGACGAAGGTGAGGGCGGCGAGGAGGGCGAGGGCGGTTTTCATGGGCGAGAGTCGTGGTTGAGTAGGTGGAGTCAAAGCACAGCCGAGGTCCGTTGGCAAACAGTTTCGCCCACGCCCGACACGCGTCGCCGCAGGGGATTTGTAGTGTAAAAGCCATTACACGCGGCACCTCTGGCCAGGGGGCGGAAGATCTTCCCGGGCGCCGCGGCCCGAGCCAGAAAGCGGGGCAGGGAGCCGATAAAGGACTATTAATTCTTTAAACTATTGATAACAAACATTTTATATTAAATAAAGACTGAATACAGTCATTTAATCCCGCCCGGCGCGCTGTGAACAAGAATTTCGGCAGATCAGGGGCTAAAACCTTGACGGGTGGGGTGGTGTGGGGAAAAGTGGGTCATCTGGGGGCAATCCCCCATACTTCATGTCTATTGGCGCCAACAACGGTCTCTTCACCGGCATCCATAATGGAAAATTGGATGAGAAGAACCGTGTCACCATCCCGGCGGCTTGGCGTTTCGATGCGGAAGCCACCTTCCTGGCGATGTTCCACCCGGCGCTCGGTTCGGTCGTGGTCTTCCCGCCCTCGATGGCCGAGCGCATCCGCGACGCGGCCACGCAGGTGACGGTGAGCGATCCGGTGAAGATGGACGCGCTCAGCTTACTCGGCACGAACAGCATCCTGGTCACATGTGACAAGGCCGGGCGCATCACGCTCAACGAGCACATCGTCAAGGAGGCTAAGCTCGAGCATGAGGTAATCTTCCGCGGCGGCTTCACCACCTTCCAGCTTTCCTCGCCGACGCCGCCCAAGGCCGATCGCGAATCCGAATACGCTCTCACCATCCTCCGCGCCCTGCGCGAGCTCGGCCTCTGATGCGTATCCAGAAGTTACTTACACTGTTCACACCTTATTCACAGACCGCCGCATGACCAGCCACGTCCCAGTCCTGCTTGAGGAGTGCCTGACGCTCCTCGCTCCGCAGGACGGGCGCGCCTACCTCGATTGCACCTTTGGCGGGGGCGGTCACGCGGCGGCAATTCTGGGCCGGGCCCCGGGCTGCACGCTCGACGCGATGGACCGCGATCCCGCCGCGGCGGAGCGCTCCGCAGCGCTGCGCGCCGCCCATCCGGGCCGCCTGCGTTTTCATTCAGAAAATTTCCGCCACCTTGACCGCGTTCCGGGGCGATTCGACGGTGTACTGATGGACATTGGGGTGTCCTCGTACCAGCTCGATGTCCCGGAACGCGGTTTCTCCTTCCGCTTCGACGCTCCGAACGACATGCGCATGGACACGCGCGTCGGCCGCAGCGGCGCCGAGTTCCTCGAGCGCGCCGAACGCGCCGAGCTCGAACGGGCTGTCCGCGACTACGGCGAGGAGCCCCGCTGGTTCCGCGTGGTCAACGCAATCGTCGCCGCCCGCGGGACGGGGCGCCTCGCCCGCACCTCCACTTTCGCCGAACTGGTCGCCGAAGCCGCGCCCCCCGCCCCGGGTCCCCGCGGTCCGCACCCGGCCACCCGCACCTTCCAAGGCATCCGCATCGCGGTCAACGACGAGCTCGGCGCCCTCGCTGACGCCCTACCGCTCGCCTTCGGCAAGCTCAACGCCGGCGGGGTGCTTGCCGTCATCTCCTTCCACTCCCTTGAAGATCGGATGGTGAAGCGCTATATGAATGAAGTCGCCGGTCGCCCAGTTGACCGCGATGACGCCCGTAATCAGGACGACCGCGTGAAGCACGCCGATCTCCTCACCCGCAAGGCGGTCCAACCCTCGGACCCCGAACAGGAACGCAACCCCCGCAGCCGCTCGGCTCGCCTCCGCGCCGTGCGTCGCCTCGCGCCATGATTCCGCGTTTCTTCACTTGGGCCTGCGTGATCGCCAGCGTCGGCACCTTCGCCGTCGGGACGATCAATATCATGGGCCTGCGCGTCGAGGCCGATTCCATCGGCAGCCGCATCCAGCGCATCGAGCGCGATATCGGCATGTCCACCAAGGAACTCGAGACGGTCCGCCGTCAGCAAGAAATTTTAATCGGCACCCTCCCGCTCCAGCAGCGCATCGGTGACGCGCTCAAGCCACCCGCGCCCGACCAGGTCGTCTGGGTACGCTTCTCTCCGGCGACCTCATCCCCGCCCCCCATGCTTTCCGCGAGCCCCCGGATGACGGCTCGTGAAATCGCCTCCCTCTCTTGGGGTGGGCAGGGAGCGCCGCGGGCACGATGAGCCTGCCCCACGCCAGGCGAACGCGCTACCGTTTGCTGGCTTGGGGCGTTTCCCTGTGCTTCCTCGCCGTGATCACGCGGCTGGTATGGTTGCATTGGGTCGACGCCCCCCGTCTCCGCGCGGAGGCCTTGCAAGCCCGTCGCGTGCTCCGGGAGATCCCGTGCCGCCGGGGCGAAATCCGCGACGCCCAGGATAACCTGCTCGCGGTGTCCGAGGATGTCTGGGACATCGGCGTTGATCCGGACTCCCTCCTCAAAGGGGACATGGATCGTGCCCCGGAGGTCGCGACCATCCTCGGCCTGCCGCTCGCCAAGGTCCGTCAGGCCTTCGGGACCACCACGCGGCTCGACGCGACGGGTGAGGAGAAAAAGATTCGTTGGGCCGTCCTGATCCATGAGGCTGACGAGACCACGACGAATCGCATCAAGGCCTTGGGAATCCGCGCCCTCCGCGCCGAACTGAAATACCGCCGGCACTACCCGAAGGGGCAGCTCGCCGCCCACGTCCTCGGTTACGTCAACAAAGAGGAGGTCCCGGCCGTGGGTATCGAGAGCGTGATGAACCCGCTCTTGCTGGGTCAGAAAGGCTGGATCGAATCCGAACGCGATGGCCGCCGCCGCGAGATCACGAGCAACCGCCTCCGCGAGGTCGCCGCCGTCGACGGGAGCACGGTGGTCCTGACGATCAATGGCCTCATCCAGAAGACCTGCGAGGACGCCCTCGCTGAGGCCGCCGCGCGCTACCGTCCGAAAGGCGGCATCATCATCGTGAGCGAGCCGCGCACCGGCCGCATCCTCGGGCTCGCCAACTGGCCGACGTTCGACCTGAACCGTTTCTTCGACCTGAAGGTCGCGCCGATGGACAGCCAGCGCAACCGTGCCGCGTCCGACGTCTATGAACCAGGCTCGGTCTTCAAGATTGTCTCGGTCGCTGGCGCGCTCGAAGAGCGCCTCATCACGCCGAACTCGATCTTCGATTGCGGCGCGGCGACCGTGCCTTACCGCGGCCGCATGGTCTCGATGCCGGCCGATGCGCATGCGCTCGGCTCCGCCGATATCCGGCAGATCGTGCGCGAATCCTCGAACCGCGGTACCGTCCAGGTGGGCATGCAATATGCCGAGCGCCTCGGCGAGGAACGGTTCTTCGACCTCATTAAATCCTTCGGTTTCGGCGCCGGCACGGGCCTGATTACCGGGGCCGAAGTCCCCGGCCTGCTGATTCCCCCGAAGAGTTGGGACGGGCTCACTATCTCCCGCGTGCCGATGGGCCACTCGGTCAGCGTCACGGCGTTGCAGATGCACTTCGCGATGTCGGTCATCGCCGCCGATGGCCTGCTGATGCAGCCGCAGCTCGTCCTGCGCGTCGAGGACCCGAAGACCAAGGCCGTCATCCTCAACTATGGTCCGCAGGCGCGGGGTCGCGCCGTCTCCGCCGCGACGGCCGCGCAGATGGCCGCACTCCTGCGCGCCGTCTGCGGTAAGGGCGGCACCGCGCCCATCGCCGACATCCCGGGCTATGAGGTGGCGGGCAAGACGGGGACGACGCAGAAGATCGTCGGGGGACGTTACTCCTCCGCGCACCACGTCGCCTCGTTCGCGGGTTTCTTCCCGGTCGGATCCCCGAAGCTCGCCATCACGGTCATCATCGACGAACCGCAAGGGGAGGGGGTCGGCTACGGAGGTAAGATTGCCGCGCCCATCTTCCGCGACGTCGCCGAAAAGTGCATTCGTTGGCTCGATCTTCCTCCCGTCTCCCCGGGTCCACGCGGCTATGTCGCCGACTTCGGCCGATGAGGCCTTCGCTCATGATGATGCCCGCCGCCATGGAGCGCCCCACTTTCGACTCGCTGCTGCAAAGCCTCCCGGTCCTCGGCCGTACCGGCGATGGTTCCGTCCGCGTCACTTCGCTCGTCACGGACAGCCGGCGCATCATCCCGGGTTCCCTCTTCATCGCCCTCCCGGGCCGGCGCGCCAATGGGCACGCGTTCCTCGACGAGGCAATCGCCCGCGGCGCCGCCGCCATCATCTCGGGTGAACCGGTCGCCGGCCTGCCCGCCGTCGCCGCCGCACAGGTCGCCGACCCGCGTCGCATCCTCGCCGAGGTCGCGCGCCGTTTCTTCGGCCACCCCGAAGCCGCGCTCCAGCTGGTCGGCGTCACGGGCACCAATGGTAAGACGACCATCTCGACGCTCCTTCGCCACCTACTGCAGTCCGACGGATCGCAGTGGGGCCTGGTGGGGACCGTCCGCTACCACCTCGGTCGCCGGTCCATCCCCTCTTATAAGACGACGCCGGAATCCGCCGACCTGGCCGGCTTCTTCCGCCAGATGGTCGACGCGGGCTGCGTCGGCGCCTGCCTCGAGGTCAGTTCCCATGCCCTGCATCAGGATCGTGTCCACGGCTTGCACTTCCAAGTGGCGGCGTTCACGAACCTGACCCGTGACCACGTCGATTACCATGGCGACCTGGCCTCGTACCTCGACGCGAAGACCGCGCTTTTCGACGGACGCAACGGTTCCGTGCCCGCCGTCTGCGTGATCAACCTCGACGACCCGGCGGGCCGCGTGCTCGCGGAGGCCTGCCGCCGGCGTGGGCCGACGATCACCTTCGGCGTCGCCGCCGACGCCGATGTCCGCGCGACCGACCTCGCCCTCGATACCGGGGGCACGGTCTTCACCGTCCGCCACGGCGGCCGGGGCGTGGTCTGCAAGTCCGCCCTACCTGGCGATTACAATGTCTCGAACATCCTCTGCGCCCTCGCCATGGCGGCCGCCCTTGGCCGCGATCCGCTGGCCCTCGCGCCGGCGCTCGCCTCTTTCCCGGGTGTCCCGGGGCGCATGGAGCGCGTTGAGGCCGGTCAGGACTTCCCGGTCTTCGTCGACTACGCGCACACCGACGACGCGCTCCGCAACGCGCTGCGCATGCTCCGCGACATCACGCCGGGCCGCGTGCTCTGCGTCTTTGGCTGCGGGGGCGACCGCGACCGCGGCAAGCGACCTGCGATGACGCAGGCCGTCGCCGACCTGGCCCACCTCGCCTGGGCCACGGCCGATAATCCGCGCAAGGAAAGCCTCGAACGAATCTTCGCCGACATGCGCGAAGGCCTCGGCCCGTTACCGACCGTGGAGTTCGTGCCCGATCGCCGCGACGCCCTCGGCCGCGCCCTCGCCGCCGCGCGATCCGGCGATTGCGTTGTCATCGCGGGTAAAGGCCATGAGACGACCCAGGAATTCGCCGACACGGTGGTGCCTTTCGACGACCGCCAGATCGTCCGCGAAATCCTTGAGCTCCGGAGGGGCGCGCAGTCGTGATGCCAACCTTCTCCACAGCCGACCTGGCGGCTTGGTCCGGAGGCCGTTGGACCGCCGCGCCTGGCGCTGCGGTCACGGGCTTCGGCACGGATACTCGCGCGCTCTGCGCTGGCGATGTCTTCGTGGCCGTGCGCACCGAACGCCGCGATGGCCATGACTTCCTCGACGCCGCGCGTTCGCAGGGTGCCGCCTGCGCCTTAGTCGAACGCCCGGTCGCCGCCGATCTGCCGCAGCTCGTCGTGGATGACTCGCTCGCCGCGCTCCGCCGCGTCGCCGCCCGCTGGCGCACGAACTTCCCGGGTTGCGTGATTGGCGTGACCGGCAGCGTGGGTAAGACCTCGACGAAGGAGATGCTCGCCGCATTGCTTGGCGCGGAGGCCTTCGTCACGGAAGCCAACCTTAATAACCTCATCGGCGTACCGTTGATGCTGCTGCGCGTCGACCCCGCCCGCCATCGTTTCGCCGTCATCGAGGCGGGGATGAGCGTCCCCGGCGAGCTCGGCGTCTCCGCCGCGATCATCCGCCCGGACCTCGCGATCGTCACCAATGTCGGGCCCGTCCACCTCGAGGGCGTGGGCTCGCTCGCCGGCGTCGCTCGCGAAAAGGCGACGCTTGTCGCCGCGCTCGCGCCGGGCGGCCGAGCGATCATCCCCGCCGAGTTACTTGCCTGGCCAGAGTTCGCGGCCCAGGCGGCTCGCTGCATCGCGGTGCATTTCGCCGGCGAGCCCGCCCCGGCCGTCGCCCCGGGCCGCCTCGTCTCCGCGGCTTTCCTGACCGACGCCCGCGGCCAGCGTTCGCTCGTGCTCGACGGTGAGGCCTTCCCGCTCGCGCCCTTGACCGACGGCCTGGCCCGCAACGCCGCGCTCGCGCTCGTCGCCGCCCTCGCTGCGGGTTGTTCGGCCGACGCTCTCGCCGCCGCCGCGGCCCACTGGACGCCGCCCGCCGGCCGTGGCAGCGTGCACGTCGACGGTGATCGGACGTTCTACATTGATTGTTACAATTCCAGCCCGGCCTCGCTCCTGGATGCGACCCGCGCGTTCGACCGGCTCAGCCGTGGTTCCGCGACGCCGCGGCTTTTCGTGCTGGGCGGCATGGCCGAGTTGGGTCCCGCCTCGGCGCAGCTCCATCGCGACTGTGGCGCGCAGCTGCCTCTCCGCGCCGGCGACCAGGTGATCGGCTTGGGCGGGGATGCGGCCGCGTTGCTCCAGGGGATTGCGTTCCTGGGTACGGAGACCGTCGCCGCCGCCTCCATCGAGGAGGCCGCCGCCCGTGTCGCCGCGCACCGCGGTCACGTCTTCCTCAAAGGCAGCCGCGCGTTCGCCCTCGAGCGTTGCCTGCCGGCTTCCCTGCGCGCCGCGCTATCTTTCCACTAGGATGTTTTATCGTCTCAGCGAATTCACCGAAATCTGGGGGCCTTTCCGCCTCTTCGAATATCTCTCCGTCCGCGCGATTCTGGCCGGCGTGACGTCGTTGTTGCTAGGCATGCTCTTGTCTGGCTGGCTCATCTCCCAGTTGGCGCGGTTGCGCCAGCCGGAGCGCTCCGCTAAGCTGATGGGCGATCTCGCCAAGGAGGGCGGCAAGGTCCCGACGATGGGCGGCCTCATCATCGCCGCCGCGATGATTCCTTCGGTGCTTCTCTGGGCTCGTCCCAACGTTCTCGTGCTCGCCGCGCTCTGGAGCTTCGTCGGCATGGGGCTCGTCGGCCTCTACGACGACTGGCTCAAGGTCCGCCACGGCAGCGCCGACGGCATCTCGGCGCGCCGGAAGCTGGCGGGGCAGGGGCTCGTCGCGCTACTCGCCTTGGGCATCGTGCTCCTCGATCCGGCCTATCGGGAAAGCCTCTGCGAGATCTGGCTGCCCATCCTCAACGGACCGCTCTGGTCCGCGCAATCCTTCGGCTGGCCTTTCCTCGCCTGCCTCGGCGTCGCCGGGGCGTTCTTCGTGCTGGTCTGCGTCGGGTCCTCCAACGCGGTGAACCTGACCGATGGGCTCGACGGACTCGCCATCGGCTGCGTGCTCATCACGACGTCGATCTTCGGCGTGGTCGCCTATCTCGCCGGCCATCACGATTTCGCAACTTACCTGCGCATCAGCTTCGTGCCCGGGGCGGGCGAGCTCGCGGTCTTCTGCGCGGCCCTCGTCGGCGGGAGCCTAATCTTCCTCTGGCATAATGCGGCGCCGGCCGAGATCTACATGGGCGATGTTGGGGCGCTCGGCTTGGGCGGGGCGCTCGGTGCGGTGGCCTGCCTGATGCATCAGCCCTTCCTCCTCGCGATCGTCGGCGGTGTGTTCGTCGTCGAGGCGGCCTCCGTCATCCTGCAGGTGGCCTATTTCAAGCGGACGGGCGGCAAGCGTCTGTTTCTGATGACGCCCATCCACCATCACTTCCAGAAGAAGGGCTGGCCGGCGACCAAGGTTGTGGCGCGCTTCTGGATTCTATCCTTCCTCTGCGGCCTGCTCGGCCTGCTGTCCCTAAAAATCCGATGAGCGAGTTCCCCGAATCCCTTCGCCGCCGACTCACCCGGCCCGTCGCCGTCTTCGGCGAGGGCGTGAGCGGGCGCGCCGTCGCGGAATCTCTGGGCTCCGCCGGCTTCGCCTCGGTCATCTACGACGAACGCGGGGAGAATCGCCAGTTCGGTCCGGAGGAGGCCACCCGGCACGATGTCCTGGTCTACAGCCCCGGCTTCGCGCAGACGCACCCATGGATCTTGGCCGCCCGCCGGGCTGGTCTGCATTGCCTGACCGAGCTCGACTTCGGGGCATTGCTCTGGACCGGTCCGGCGATCGCCATCACCGGCACCAACGGCAAGACGACCATTACGGAGTTCCTGTCGTTCGCCTTCAAGCGCTCCGGGCTCGACGCCATCGCCTGCGGCAACGTCGGCTTGCCGCTCACGTCGCTCCATCGCACGGTATCCAACGGGTCGTTCGTCGCAATCGTGGAGGTCAGTTCCTTCCAAGCGGAGGATCTCCGCCATTTCACGCCTGAGGCGGTGCTCTGGACGAACTTCGACGAAGATCACCTCGACCGGCATGGCGAGCTCGAGGCTTATTTTCGCGCCAAGTTTCGGCTCGTCGAACGCATGATGCCTGGCGGCATCCTCGTTGTCGGCGAGTCCGTCGTCGCGGCGGCCCAGTCGTTCGGACTCGAGCTACCAGCGGAAACCCTCGTCGCCACGCGCGCCGAGGTCACCGACAAGGTGCCCGCAGGTTCAGTCTTCGATTCCTGGCCCCAGCGCGAGAACTGGGCCATCCTCAGCAAGTATTGGCAGGCGCGCGGACTCCCGCAACGGCATCTCGAGGAAGCGGCGCGCCTCTTCCGCGTCCCGCCGCATCGTCTCCGCAAGGTCGTCGAGAACAAAGGAGTCGAATTCTGGAACGATTCGAAGGGCACCAACTTCCATGCGGTCCAGGCCGCGCTCGCGCAGTTCAGCATCCCGGTCCGTTGGATCGGGGGAGGGAAGTGGAAAGGCGGCGACCTGGCCCGCTTCGTCCGCACCATTGGCCCGCTGCTCGATTCCGCTTACCTCATCGGCGAGACGGCCGAGGAATTGAAGCGTCATTTCGACGAGCTCGGTAAATCCGCCCGTTGCTACCCGTCCCTGCAGGATGCCGTGGTCGCCGCCGCCAAGGATGCGCAGGGTCCGGTGGCCATCCTGCTGAGCCCGGGCTTCTCCAGCTTCGACCAGTTCCGCGGCTACGCCGAACGCGGCGTCGTGTTCGAACGCGCCGCTCTCGCCCTCGCCCGCGTCCTCTAATTTTCATACCCACCCACCACCCACCCAGACCACCACCATGCGTCCCCTCATCACCGTCACCGCCGTCGTGCTCCTGCACCTCTGTGTCATCGCCGTCCTCGTCGGCGTCAACGGCTGCCGAAGCACTAGCGGCTTCGAGCAGTCCGGCGACCTCGGCGCCTATTCCGGTGGCGCCCGCCCTGGCGCGTCGTCCGCCACGACCATCGCGCGCATCCCTACCCCAGTGCCGACGAAGCTCACCCCCGTCGGTCCCGTCGGCTTCGGCGGTAAGCGCACCATCGTGAAAGGCGAGACCCTCATGAGTGTCGCCGCCAGCGAAAAGGTCACCCGGGCCGATCTCGCCAAGGCCAACGGCATCGCCCTCAACGCCGATCTCAAGGTCGGACAGGTGCTGAAGATTCCCGCCGCGCCGGCCCCGGCTCCCGCGAAGGCGGCGGCCAAGGCCCCGACGAAGACCGCGCCGGCCCCGACGAAGACCGCGCCCGCCGCGCCGGCCCCGACCTTCACTCCGCTCAAGCTCCGGCCCATCGGCCGGGCGGCCGAAGCAGCGCCGGCACCCGCCGACAAGAAGTAATCTGACCGCTGCGCCGCGTCATGGTCATCAAGGAGCAACAGGAAGGTCCGGGAGCCCTGGGTGGGTATTCCCTCGGCATCCTGCTGCTCGCCTTGTCGCTCGCGGTGTTCGGGCTGGTGGTACAGTATAGTGCGGGCATCTCGCTGTCGGCGACCAACCGCACCGGGGCGTTCTTCCGCCAGCTCGCCTATGTGCCCATCGCCCTGCTCGCCGGGTATGCGCTTTTCCGCCTGGATCTCGACCGGATCCGCACTTGGCGTTGGTGGATCCTGGGCGGCGCCTGCTTCCTGATGCTCCTGGCGCGCATCCCGAATATCGGCGTCTCGGTCAACGGTTCCTGGCGATGGATCGACTTCGGCCTGTTTCGCCTTCAGGCCTCGGACCTCGGCAAGCTCGCCTTGGTGATTGTGCTGGCTGATTTCCTGGCGCGCATGCAACGACACACGCTGCCCAACAAGTTCCCTCTTTTTCAGCTGAGCGCGCGGGAGCCTTACGTCTTCTCGCGGCGCGGCTGGATTGATTTCAAGTTGGGCTTCGCCCAGCCCCTCGGCGTTTTACTGCTGATCGCTGGCTTCATCGGGCTCGGCCCCGACCTCGGTACCATCATCCTCTGTTGCCTGGTGGGTGGCACCATGATGCTCATCTCTGGGGTACGTTGGGCCTACGTGGTGCCGGCGGCGCTGCTGGGGCTCACGGCTTTCACCGTCCTCATCTTCAACTGGCCGAACCGGATGCGCCGCTTCACCTCGTTCCTCGATCCGTGGGAGAAGCGCGGCGACGAGGCCTACCAGCTCTTCGAAGGTATGGTGGCGTTCGGGGTCGGCGGCCTCACGGGCAAGGGCGCCGCCAACGGCATTCAGGGGCGCGCCTATCTGCCGGAGGCCCACACCGACTTTGTGTTCTCGGTGATCGGCGAGGAATACGGCCTCATCGCGACCACGCTCGTGGCCCTGGTGTATCTCGGGATCTTCTGGTGCGCCTACCGGGCGATGCGCAGTTCGGCGGACCTCTATCGCTTCAACGTCTGCCTCGGCGCCACCTTATTCCTCGTCCTGCAGGCGCTCATCAACATGGGCGTCGTCACCGGGCTGCTGCCGACTAAGGGTATCTCCCTGCCGTTCATCAGCTACGGCGGCACCAATCTCGTCATCATGGGCTGCATGGTGGGCCTCATCCTGAATTGCATCCGCGAATCGGCCCAGCCGGCCTTCGCGGCCAAGGAGGCGCGCGCATGAGTCGCGTGCTGCTTGCGTGCGGCGGGACCGGTGGCCACCTCGCCCCGGGTATCGCCCTCGCCCAGCGGCTCACGGAGGACGGCCACGAATGCCTGCTGATCGTCAGCCGCAAGGCCGTCGATGCGCGCATGACCGCTCATTATCCTGGCTTGAGCTTCGTGCCGGGACGGGGGCGCGGTTTCGGTCCAGGCTTACTCGGTAAGCTGCTTTTCTTCCCTGCGCTCCTCGGCGCGATGTGGTCATCGTGGTGGCTGCTCCGTCGTTTCCGCCCCGACGCGCTCGTCTGCTTCGGCGGCTTCCTGAGCCTCGGGCCGTCGCTGGCTTGCCGGCTCGGCGGCGTCCCGGTGATCGTGCATGAGGCCAACCGCCAGCCTGGCAAGGCCGTGCGGCTCATCGCGCGTTTCGCCGCGGCCGTGCACCTGCCCGCCGGCGTGCGCCTCGGTGGACTCGCCGCGGACCGCCAGCATGACTCCGGTTATCCCGTGCGCGCCGAGATCCGCCCGCAGGCGCGCGACGCCGCCCGCCGGGCGCTCGGCCTGCCGCCGACGGGGCGCCTGGTGCTCGTCACCGGGGGGAGCCAAGGCGCCCACGCGCTCAACCGCTGGGTGGAGGACAACCTCGAGGAGTTCGCCATTCGCGGCGTCCACGTGCTCTGCCTCACCGGCCCGGGCGGGCGCGAGGATGAGGTCCGCGCCCCAGACTCGTTGGTGAAGTTCGTCCCGTTCTGCGACCAGATGGCGATGGCCTATTCCGCGGCCGACCTTGCGGTCGCCCGCGCGGGCGCGGGCACGCTCGCTGAACTGGCCACCTGCCGCACGCCCGCGGTGCTCGTCCCTTATCCGCTCGCGGCCGACGACCATCAGACGGCCAACGCCCGCCAGAGTGCGCAGGCCGGTGCGGCGATTCTGCTGGCGGAGGCCGACTTGGCGCGGCTTTCGTCCACGGTCTTCGGCCGTCTCAATGACGCTGCCGCGCTGGCGCTCATGCGCGATGCGCTGGCCTTGGCCGACGCCGCGAACCGCTGGGAGGCGCTCGCCCATGAAACCATTGCGCTCGCCGGCCGCCGCCGGCTCGCCGCCGCATGAGTCCTTCCGCCTGGATGTTGGGCGCATGCGGTATGGGCGTCGGCCCACTGGCCATCTACCTGAAAGGGGAGGGTTGGGAGGTTTCGGGCTGGGATGATTCGACCGGTAGCCCGATGGAGCTCCAGCTGGCTGACGCCGAAATCCCGCTCCTGCGCGATCCTTGGGCCGCGGGCCGCCGCCCTTCCGTCGTGGGCCGTTCCAGCGCAGTGAAGACCGGACATGCTGCGCTGGCGCTCGCCGACAGCCACGCGGTGCGCACGCTCCGCCGGGGCGAACTCCTCGCCGAGGCCGTCGCCAGCCGTCGCTTCGTCGCCGTCTGCGGTAGCCACGGCAAGACGACCACCTGCGGCCTGCTCGTCGCGGCCCTCGCCAGCGCCGAGGCTGATTTCGGCTACGTCCTCGGCGGGCTCTTCCGTGATCCGACCTTCCCGCCGGCACGCGCCTCCGCCTCGTCGCCTTGGGTGGTGGCGGAGGTCGACGAGAGCGACGGCACGATCGGCGCTTTCTCGCCCGATGTCACGGTGGCGGTGAACCTCGACTGGGACCATCCCGACTACTACCGCGACGAGGCCGCGCTCGAGGGCGTCTTCCGCGCGCTCTTCGAACGCACCCGCACCGCCGTGGTCATCCCCGTCGGCAACGAACGCCTCGAACGCCTCGTCGCCGGCCTGAAGGTGCCGGTCCTCCGCGTCGGCGAAGGCGGCGACTATGCCTTCCGGCTCCTCCAGGGCGGCCACGCCACCTCGGTGGTCGCGCTCGCCGGCCGCTTCCCCGCGGGCCAGTTTAATCTCCCAGTCGCGGGGACGTTCAATCGGTCCAACGCCGCGTTGGCGCTCGCTGTCACGCACTTTATCACTGGCGGACTCGGCGCGGAGCCGCTCGCCCGTTGGCGGGGTATCCGCCGCCGGCAGGACGTGCTCTTCGAGCGCACGGGCCTCCGCGTGCTCGCCGATTACGCGCATCACCCAACCGAGATCGCCGCGCTGCTCCGCTGGGTGCGCGAGACGCACGCCGGTCGCCTCATCGTCGTCTTCCAGCCGCACCGGCACACGCGCACGCGCCAGTATGCGCGCGAGTTCCGCGACGCGCTCGCCGTCGCCGACCACGCCCTCGTCCTGCCAGTCTACTCCGCGGGCGAGGCGGCCGTCGAGGGCGGGGGCGCCGACGCCATCGTCAACGGCTCGGGCCATCGCTTGGTCGAGGACCGGCTCACCCTACCGGCCTTGCTCGACGCGCTCGCCGAGGGCGCCGACACGGTCGTGACGTTTGTCGGCGCGGGTGATATTGAGCGCGATGCGGAAGCCTACGCCAAGGTGCTGCGCCGCCGTGGCGCTGACATCCTGTCGCTCGACCTGCCGGACCTCGTCGCCGGACGGCTTTCCCCGGACAGCGCCCTGCGCGCCAACGAGCCGCTGGCCCGCCGCACGACGCTCGGTCTCGGCGGCGCTGCCCGGTGGTATGCCGAGCCGGCGACTGTGGACGATATCGTCGCGCTGTTGCGCGCGGCTGCGGAGCTCGACCTACGCTGGTTTGCGCTCGGCCGCGGTTCCAACCTGCTCGTGCCGGACGAAGGCTACGACGGACTCATCCTGCATCTCGCTGCGGCCCATTGGGGGGCCGTGACCGACCTCGGCGATGGCTGTCTCCGCGTCGGGGGCGGGACGCGGCTCAAGGAACTCTGCGGTTTCGCCGCGCGCGAGGGCTGGAAAGGCTTCGAATTCCTGGAGGGCATCCCGGGCACCGTCGGCGGTTCGCTCCGCATGAACGCCGGCGCGATGGGCGGGTGGATTTTTGATGTGGTGGAATCCATCGAATGGCTCTCACCGCAGGGCCGGGTGCGCGCCGCGCGTCGCGACAGCTTCGACGCCTTGTATCGGGACTGCCCGCAGCTGCACGGCTCGGTCGTGCTCTCCGCCGTGCTCCGCTCGACCGGCCGCGACGAGCCCGCCGCCATCCGCGCGCGCATGGACGAGCTGGCTGCCCAACGCCGCGCCGCCCAGCCGCGCGAGGCGAGTGCTGGTTGCGTCTTCCGGAATCCCGCCGGCGACAAGGCGGGTCGGCTCATCGACTTGAGCGGGCTCAAGGGCCGCGCCGTCGGTCCTGTCTCCGTCTCGCCGACGCACGCCAACTTCCTCGTCAACGCTGGCGAGGCCAAGGCTGCGGACTTCCTCGCGCTCATGCGCTCCGTCCGCGCCGAGGTGAAGGTCCGTCAGGGCGTCGAGCTCCAGCCGGAGATTGTCGCCCTCGGCCGCGAATGGAAGGACCTCCTATGAGCTCCGCCCCCGAGATCGTCGTCCTATGCGGCGGGCTTTCCTCCGAACGCGAGGTCTCGCTGCGGTCCGGCCGCGCCGTGGCCGCGGTGCTCCCGGGCGCCCGGCTCGTCGAGCTCGCGGCGGAGTGCTTGCCTGACTGGCTTGATGCGGCGAAGCACGTGGTCCTTCCGGTCCTGCACGGCGGTTGGGGTGAGGATGGCCGTGCCCAAGCCGAGCTGGAAGCACATGGCCTCGCCTTCGCTGGTTGTTCGTCCGCCGCCAGCCGGCTTTGCATGGACAAGGTCGCGAGCAAGAGCGCCATGCGGACCGCGGGCGTCCCGGTCATCCCGGAGGTCGCCTTTGCCGGCGCCGCCAAGCCGACGGCCGCTGCGCTCGTGGCCGCTTTGGGCGATCAACTCGTCATCAAGCCTTCCGATCAGGGCAGCAGCGTCGGCCTTTATATCCTAGCAGGGGAGGGTGCCGTGGCCGAGGCCTTGGCCGCGATGCCCGCTTCCGGCCGGTGGATGGCTGAGCGCCGCCTCCGGGGTCGCGAGATGTCCATCGGCCTCCTGGATGGCCAGCCGATGGGAATCGTCGAGATTGTCCCGCTCACCGGGGTCTACGACTACAAGACCAAATACACCCAGGGCGCCTCGGAGTATCGTTTTCCCGCCGCCCTGGCCAAGGATACCGCCGCCGCCCTCGGCGCGGCCGCCGCTCACCTCTTCGCCGCCTGCGGCTGCCGAGACTTCGCCCGCGCGGATGTCTTCCTTGAGCCCGACGGCCAGTTCTATTTCCTCGAGATCAACACGATGCCCGGCATGACCGAAACCAGCCTGATGCCCAAGAGCGCTTCCTGCGTCGGCCTCGACTTCCCCGCCCTCGTCCGCCGCATGGTCGCTCCGGCCCTCGCGCGCGCCGCCCAACCCGCCCGCCGCTAACCATGGGTTTCCTCGATGATCTTTTTCGCAAACGCCGCGATGCCTTCCTCGGTCAGGCGGACCGCGACTGGCGCGTGCTCATGCCGCAGGACGTCAACCGCGTCCCCGAAGGCGAGCTCGGCCGTAAGCGCGCGGTGCGTTCGCGGCTGCCCTCCGCGCTCGCGGCGGGCTTCTTCGTCGTCCTGCTCGGTCTGCTCTGGTGGGCGGTGGACGAATCGGCCAGCGGCGCGCCCGCGGCGGGGTCGCTCCGCTACAAGACCGACGGCTTCCTCGCCGCCGATTTCGTGAAGAAGATTGTCGCCGCCGGGGCGGACGGATCTTCCCGCGACGTCCGCTCCATCAAGGCCGACCTTGAAGCGGACAACCAGGTCGTCGCCGCCGACGTGCGGCGTCGCGGGGATGGTTCGCTCGACATCGTCCTGCGCGAACGTCTCGCCATCGCCAAGATTGTCACGCTCGCCGACCAAGGCGCGCCGATGCAGGTGCGCCTCGTGGCTTCCGACGGGCAGACCTTCCTCGGCGCGGGCTACCCGGAGCAGGCCGTGCGTAATCTGCCCGAGATCCTGCACGCCCGCACCACCGGTGCCGCCGACAAGCTGCTGATCGAAGGCATTGAGATCGCCGCTCCTTTCCTGCTCAAGGTCCGCACCGAATACCCGAAGCTTTATCAGCAGTGGTCGGGGCTCTCCCTGCGCGACTGTTACGGCGCCGAGGAAGACCTGCCGGGCTCTAACCTGCGCGTCTTAGTCCGCCCCGGGACGCAACCCATGGAACGCCCGGCGCTGGTCGAAATTGTCTTCTCCACCGCCAACTGGCGCAACGAGCTCGTGTTACTCGGCCGCATCAACATCGACGAACTCCTGCGCCGACCGGGCACGACCTCGTCGGCCTACGTCCTGAAGATGTCGATTCAGAACCGGACCAACCCCGCCGCGCCCTACCCCGAGCCCCGCCTCGTCCCCGCCTCTCCTTCCGCCCCTCCCCGATGACCCCCAAGCCCCTCCCGCCTCTCATCGCCGTCATCGATATCGGCACGCATAAGACCGCGAGCCTCCTCGGTCAGATCATCAATGGCGAGGCCCGCATGCTCAGTTTCAGCGAACGCCGTACGGACGGTGTGGTCAAGGGCACGGTCACCGACCTCGAAAGGCTTACGCAGTGCGTGCACGAAGTCGTCAACGATATCGAGCGCGGCTCCGGCCGCGCCGTCGAGCTGGTCTACCTCTCGCTGTCTGGTCCCGCCGCCGATGGCGAGCGCGTGAAGGGCTTGGTCGCCGTGCCGGCGCACGACGGTAAGGTCACCGCTAAGGACGTCGCCGAGGCGGTCCAATCCGTCCGTCGCCTCGAACCGCCAAAGGGTCGCGCGACCATCCTCTACATGCGCCAGCCGACGATGCTGGACAACCGGCCGGTGAGCAACGCGGTGGGCATGGCGGGCAAGCGTCTGGAGGTGAATTTCTGGCGCGTGACGATGGAGGAGGGCAACATGCGCATGCGCGTGGGCATGGTGAATGGTATCAACATCAAGGTCCGCGATTTCATCCTGGCCGCGCACGCTGCAGCCTGCGCGACCGCGAGCGACGCCGACAAGCAAGGGGTGCTGGTCATCGACATGGGTGCCGGAACGACCGACTGGATTCTCTATTACAAGGAGCATATCCTCTGCGCGGGCTCGCTCCCCGTGGGCGGCGAGCACCTCACCAACGATCTCAGCGTGGCGTTGCGCATCAGCCGCGAGACCGCCGAAGACCTCAAGCTGCGCTTCGGTTCCGCGATGCACCGCGAGAACGACGTCAACCAGACCATCTGGAAGGACGGCGATAAGGGCGTGGGTGACCAACAGTTCAACCGCGGCACGATCACGCAAGTGCTCTCGCTTCGCTACCAAGAGACGATTGAGTTCGTGCGCAAGGACGTGCTCCGCCGCCTGGAGGCGATCTTCCCCGGTCACGCCGTGAAGCTCGACCAGAACATGATTCCTTCCGGCGTCATCCTCACCGGCGGTTCCGCCAGCCTGGCCGACGCGGCCGACGCGGTCCAGGTGGTCATGGGTCTTTCCGCCCGCGTGGGTATCCCGAACTTCGAGAACGAATCCCTGCGCAAGCCCGAGTCTGCCGGCGTGGTGGGTCTCATGACGGCCGCGATCACGGATGCGCCGCCCCCGGTGCGTCGTCCGCGTGGGTTCCTTGCCCAGCTTAAGGAAATCTTCCGACTCTAAGATGTCCACGCCCGCTTCCATCCTCCTGGTCGGCCTCGGTGGGGCAGGGTGCTCGATGGTCACGCGACTGTCGGCGCAGTTGCCGCCTGAAGTCGCCATTGCGTTGCTCGACACCGACACACGTTCCTTGTCCGCCGGCACCGCCGCCACGTTGCAGCTCGGCCGGGCGCAGACGCGCGGGATGGGTACCGGGGGTGAAGCTGCGCTGGGCCTTGCTTCCGCTGAATCTGAAGAAGCCGCGCTCCGTCGCCTGTTCGCCGGCGTCCCCGTGGTCGTGCTCGTCACTGGCTTGGGCGGCGGTACCGGCAGCGGCGCTGCCTCCGTGGTCGCCGGCTATGCGGCCGAGTGCGGTGCGACGGTCCTCTCTTTCGCGACGATGCCGTTCTCGCATGAAGGCGAGCGTCGCATGCGCCAAGCCAACGATGCCACGGTCAAACTCGGCCAGAAGTGCCACGGGCTCGTCGTGGTGCATAACGATCTCTTGCTCCAGCAGGTCTCGCCGGACGCGCCACTGTCCGAATCGTTTGCCGCGGCGGATAACTGGGTCGGCGGCGCGCTCCGCGGCCTCGCTTCGGCCTTCGCGCCGGGCGCCCTCATCGCGGTCGACCCGGCCGCGTTACGTTCGCTCCTTTCTACGCCCGGTTCGCCTACGCTCTTCGCTTATGGCGTCGGCCAGGGCGAAGGTGCTGCGCTAAAGGCCGCCCGTGCGGCTTGCGATTGCCCGCTGGCGCATGCGCCTGGTGCGGTCGCCAAGGTCGCTTCGCTCTTCGTTACTGTCGCCGGCGGTTCGGCGATGACCTCCACGGAGGCCTTTGAGGCCGTCGCCGCGATTCGTGCGCGTTTCGGCGGCGAAACTTCCACGGTCCTCTGTGCACGCATCGAGCCAACGCTTGGCGACCGGATCGAAGTCTCGGTGCTCGGCGCTTCGCTGCCCGCGCCGAAGCCGCCGGCCAAGCCCAAGAAGGGTGCCAAGGCCGAGGATCCCGCTCAGCCGATCTTCGAGTTCGCGACGGAGGAATCGATGCGCCGCGGTCTCTTCGGTGGCACGCCGATGACCTTCATCGACGGGCAGGACGTGGATGTGCCGGCCTATATTCGTAAGGCCGTGCGCCTCCCGCCGGCCCCCTGATTTTCGCTTCCCGGTTGCGCCCCGCCCAGGTCCGCTTACGTTCGACCCATGCCCGTGTTCGACGTCGCCACTCTCCGTAAGGATTTCCCGATTCTCGGGCGATCTGTGCGCGGACAGCCGCTGACTTACCTCGATAACGCGGCGACTTCGCAGAAGCCTCTGGTCGTCATCAAGGCCCTCGAACGCTATTATTCTGAGCAGAACGCCAACGTCCACCGCGGCGTCCACCTCCTGAGCGAGGAGGCCACTACGGCTTACGAGGCCGCCCGCGCTTCGGTCGCTAAGTTCCTCGGACTCAAGGATACCCGCGGCTGCGTCTTTGTGCGCGGTGCCACCGAAGGGATTAACCTCGTCGCCGAATGCTGGGGCCGATCGAACCTCAAGTCTGGGGACGAGATCCTCCTCACGCACCTCGAACACCACGCGAATATCGTGCCTTGGCAGGTCATCGCTGAGCGCACGGGCGCCAAGGTCGTCGTCGCGCCCGTCACGCCGCGCGGCGAAGTCGACCTCGTGGCCTTCAAGGGCCTGCTTTCCGCCCGCACCAAGCTCGTCGCCTTCGCGCACGTCTCCAACGCGCTCGGGACCGTTAATCCCGCCATCGAGATGACCCGCCTCGCTAAGGCAGTCGGTGCCGTGGTGCTGATCGATGGCTGCCAGTCCGCCGCGCACTTTAAAGTCGATGTTCTAGCGCTCGGTTGCGACTTCTACGTCTTCTCCGGCCACAAGACCTTCGGACCGACCGGTATCGGCGTGCTCTGGGGTCGCCCGGAGCTGCTCGACGCCATGCCGCCTTATCAGTTTGGCGGGGACATGATCCGTAAGGTCGACTTCGCCGGTACGACTTTCCGTGAAGCCCCGGAGCGTTTCGAAGCCGGCACCCCGGATATTTCCGGAGCCATCGCCCTCGGCGTTGCCTTGGAATACTTCATGCCCATCCAGTCCGCCGCGCACGCGCACGAGCAGACCCTGCTCGCCGCGGCGACCGAGCGCCTCAAGGC
>CAMBGQ010000012.1 GCA_945866215.1 Opitutus sp. GAS368
TGGGGCTCCCTTGTTTCCATGTCGAGACCGCCGCCGAACTCGACTTCGCCGCTCTCGCCCGTTTCGGCACCGTCGGCGTTACCGCCGGCGCTTCGACGCCTGCGTTCCTCATCGACGAAGTCTGCCTCCAACTGGAAAAGGCGGCTTAAAGCCCGTCGGGGTAGGGCAGAGCATTCCAATTGACGCGTAAAATTATCAAAAGACTGGCCCATGACGACTTGCAGGCTGGGGCGGGTGGGGTAACTCTACTCACATCATGCATCTGATTCCCGCGTTACTTATCATCCTCGCTATCATCGTCGGTGCCCTCGTCATTGCCGCCATCTGGGGTGTGGGCATTTACAACAGCCTCGTCGCGCTGCGGAACGCCTGTAAGAACGCTTTCGCTCAGGTGGACGTGCAGCTCAAGCGCCGCTACGACCTAATCCCGAACCTCGTCGAGACCGCCAAGGGCTACATGGCCCACGAAAGCGGCACGCTCACCGCCGTCGTCGAAGCCCGCGCTAAGGCGACCCAGGCCAACGTCCGCTTTGCCGGCAACCCGAACGACCCGGCCGCCATGCGCGACCTCAGCCAGGCCGAAGCCGGCCTGAGCGGCGCCCTCGGCCGCCTCATGGTCGTCAGCGAACAGTATCCTCAGCTCAAGGCCGACGCCACCATGCGCACCCTGATGGAAGAGCTCTCCTCGACCGAGAACCGCATCGCCTTCTCTCGTCAGGCCTTCAACGACGCCGTCCTCTTCTACAACAACGGCCGCGAAGTCTTCCCGCAGGTCTTCATCGCGAATGCTTTCGGCTTCGCCGCCGCCGAGTTCTTCAAAATCGAAGATCCCGTCGAAAAGGTCGCCCCGAAGGTCGCTTTCTAAGCGCTGACCTCGGCCCATGGCCGGCACGATGAATTTCTTCCGGGCCCAGGATGAGGCCCGTGGACGCACGACGAAGCTGGTCGTGCTTCTCGTGTTGGCGATCATCGTGCTCGCCGGTTCATTCTACGTGTTGGCGGTGCTCGGCAAAAGTGAGCTCCTCGAGCATGGCGAATTCGATTGGCTCCAGGGTGACCTGTTCTGCCTAACGTCGGGTCTGGCCTTGGTGGTCATCATCGGTGGCAGCCTCGTGCGTATCGCCGAACTATCCAAGGGGGGCGGCGCCATCGCGGTCCGGCTGGGCGGCCGCCTGGTCAGCGGCGTCACCAAGGATCTCGCCGAGCGACGCTACCTGAATGTCGTCCAGGAGATGGCTCTCGCAGCCGGCTTGCCCGTGCCGCTGTGTTTCGTCATTGATGGCGATGCGACCATCAACGCCTTCGCTGCGGGCAACACGCCGCAGGATGCCGCGGTGGGCGTGACGCGCGGCGCCCTCCTTAACCTTAACCGTGACGAACTGCAGGGCGTGATCGCGCATGAGTTCAGTCACATCGGCAACGGCGACATGCGCCTCAACCTGCGCATCATCGGGGCGATTGCCGGCCTGACCGCTCTCGCCCAGCTGGGCTACATCTTCTTCCGTCTGGCCGGTTCCGTGCGGGGCAAGAACTCCGCGCCCGTTGCGTTGGGCATGGTCCTGACCGGTGTAGTCGTGCTGCTTGTCGGCTCCGGTGGCATTCTTTTCGCTAAGGTCATTCAGGCCGCCGTCTCCCGGGAGCGGGAATATCTCGCCGATGCCTCGGCCGTGCAATTCACCCGTAATCCGCTCGGGCTCGGCTCGGCGTTGAAAAAAGTCGCTGGTCTGTCCGGCGCAAAACGTGAGGCCTCTTCGGCCGAGCTGGAGGCCCAGCACATGTTTTTCGCAGGTTCCGCCGGCTTCCTCGAATCCCTCTTCTCCTCCCATCCGCCGATCAACGAGCGCATTCGGCGTATCGATCCGGCGTTCGACGGCATCATCCCGGATGTCGCTCCGGTGCCCGTCACCGGCGACGAGCCGGTCGCCGGCCTCAGCGGCCGCGCGTCCGCGCCGCCGCCGCCGCCTTTGCCGTCCACCGCCCGGGCAGTGCCGACGGATATCCAGATTCAAGATTCGCTCGGGTTTCGCGGCGTGATCCCAGCCGACTTACGAGAGGCGTCCGAGGACCCCGTGAGCGCGATGGCCGTCGTGCTTGGCCTCATTCTGCGGCGCGACCCCGCCCAGCGTGCCGCCCAGCTCGAGCAGGCCGAATCTCTCGCCGGAGGTGAAGTGGTC
The DNA here is from genome assembly GCA_945866215.1 of Opitutus sp. GAS368. Lineage (GTDB taxonomy): Bacteria > Verrucomicrobiota > Verrucomicrobiia > Opitutales > UBA953 > UBA953. Next base: position 2,175 of record CAMBGQ010000012.1, read on the forward strand.
AAGGAAGCCCGTCGCCTCGACACGTTGTTGCGCACCGTGCGTGCGGGCTCGCGGGTGGCTTTGCTTGATCTCTCGATGCCCGCCTTACGCCAGCTTTCGCCGACGCAGGTCGCGGCCTTCCGCACGGCCTTGGAGCGGGCCGGTTACGAAGCCGAGGACGGACTCATCGTCCTCCTCATCCAGGCCTCGATGCGCCGCTATCTTTCGAGCGACAAGAATTTGCCCCGCCGTTCGGGCGACCTCGCCGCCGCCTGCCGCTTGGTGCTGTCCGCCGTCGTGCAGACCTCCGGTGAGGATCCGGTCGCGCAGGGTCGGGCCTATACGCTTGGCGTCGCCGTGTTCGGGTGGTCAGACCTGTCGCCGGCGATGATGCCAGCGGCGGCGATCGACCTCCAGAAGGTCGATGATGCCTTGGCGGTCATCACCAGCCAGAGCGTCTATGACCGGCGCAAGTTCGTGCGCGCCTGCGGAGCGGCGATGCTCAATGACGACCGGGCGCAAGCGGCGGAAATTGAGATCGTCCGCGCCGTGGGGGATTCGCTCGGCATCAGTTTTTCGACGGGGATCAGCAGGTAGGGACAGCACCACGTGCTGTCCTGATATTGAACTTCAGGTGGCGGGTGGCGGCCTCGGGTGGCCGGTGGCGGGTTGATATGAAAAGACCCTCCGAACCTGAGTCCGGAGGTTTTTAGCCTGCCACCCGTCACCCGGGGCTGCCACCTGCAACCCGAAGCGATTCTGCAATTACCCTGCGATCAGCGACTCGCCGGTCATCTCGGCCGGCTTCGGCAGGCCCATGAGGGCGAGCAGGGTCGGGGCGACGTCGGCCAGGCGGCCGGTGGGGCGGGTCTTGAGAGCCTTGCAACCTTCGCCGTAGAGGACGACTTCGACCGGGCTGAGCGTGTGGCGCGTGTGGGCGCAGTTTTCTTCCGGCTCCCACATCTGGTCGGCGTTACCGTGGTCGGCGGTGACGACGGCCTTGCCGCCCACCTGGTCGAGGGCGGCGAGGAGGACGCCGAGGCCGCTGTCGACCGCTTCACAGGCTTTGCAGACCGCGGCGAGGTCGCCGGTGTGGCCGACCATGTCGGGGTTGGCGTAGTTGACGACGATGAGGCCGAACTTGCCGGAGAGAATCGCGGCCTTGGCCATCTCGGTGACGTGCGAAGCCGACATCTCGGGCTTCTGGTTATAGGTGGAGACTTCCTTCGGGCTCTGGGCCATGCCGCGCTCTTCGCCGGTGAAGGGTTCCTCGCGGTAGTCGTTGAAGAAGAAGGTCACGTGCGGGAACTTCTCGGTCTCCGCCGTGCGGAACTGGGCGATGCCTTGCTTGGCGACCCACTCGCCGAGGATGTTCACCATCTTGGCGGGCTTATCGAAGACGACGTTCGGGCAGAGGCCCTTCTCGTAGTTGGTGAGGGTGGCGTAGAAAATCTTGAGCAGCTTCGCGCGGGCGAAGCCCTTGAACTCTGGATCGGTGAAGGCGCGGGTGATCTCGCGGGGGCGGTCGCCGCGGAAGTTGAAGAACAGCACCGAGTCGCCGTCTTGGATGAAGGCCGTGCCCTTGATACGCGTGGCCGGGACGAACTCGTCGCCAGTCGTATTGGAGTCGGTCGGCTTATCGTAATACGCCTGCACGGCTTCGGCGGCCGAGGCGGCTTCCGGTGCCGGGGAGCCGGTGAGCGCGTCGTAAGCGGTCTTCACGCGTTCCCAGCGGTTGTCGCGGTCCATGGCCCAGAAGCGGCCGGCGACGCTGGCGACCTTGCCGATACCGATCTTCAGGAGTTCGGCTTCGAGCTGCTTAAGGTAGCCAAGGCCCGAGGTGGGCGGGCTGTCGCGGCCATCCATGAAGGCGTGGATGTAGACCTTGGAGAGGCCTTCTTCTTTCAACAGGCGGAGGAGGGCGTAGAGGTGGGGCAGGGTGGAGTGGACGCCGGCTTCGGAGCAGAGGCCCATCAGGTGGACTGCGCCGCCGGTGGCCTTGACGTTCTCGACCAGGCCGCGGAAGGCCTTGATCTGACGCATGGCGGCCGGATCGGTGAGGCCCTTGTCGATGCGGACGATCTCCTGGTCGACGATGCGACCGGCGCCGATGTTCTGGTGGCCGACTTCGGAATTACCCATGATGCCGACTGGCAGGCCGACATCGAGGCCGTGGGCCATGATCTCGGTGCGGGGCCAATCCTTGGTCAGGCCGCGGGAGACCGGGATGTTCGCCAGCTTCACGGCGTTGAACTTGTCGTGCTTAGGGTTGTGGTTTTCGCCCCAACCGTCGCGGATCACCAGAAGTACGGGTTTCATAAATGGATAGGAATGAGAGATAGGGTGGACTTGCCCCCGCTGGCAAGAAGCAGGTGGGCGAGCCAGTCGTTTCGGGTGGCAGGTGGCGGCCTCAGGTGGCGGGTGGCGGGGCGATTACCCGAGTCCTGCCACCCGGGGCTGCCACCCGCCACCATCGGATAAAACGGATGTCTTTGCACATTTGCACCTTTGCACATAAATCCACGTCATGCCCCGCATCCTCCTCGCTCTGCTCGGAATGACGTTTTGCGCCGTCGCCTCGGCCGCCACGGTCGAAAAACTCACCATCGATGGCAAGGCCGTGACGGTGAAGGTCCCGGAGAAAGCCGCCCCCGGTAAGCCTTGGCTTTGGGTTGGCGAGTTCGGCGGCCACCTGAAGACGCTCGAGGACGGTCTCGTCGCCCATGGCTGGCACGTCGTTTACGTCGGCGTCAGTAATCAATTCGGCTCCTCCCGCTCGATGGCGACTTGGGAAAAGGCCTACGAAGAATTTCACGGTAAGCGTGGCTTCTCCGCCAAGCCCGCGCTCCTCGGCATTTCTCGCGGCGGTCTTTACGTGAACGCCTGGGCACGTCTGCACCCAGATCGCGTCAGCATGCTCTACCTCGACAATGCCGTGTGCGATATCCGTTCCTGGCCGGGCGGCGTCGCTCTGACGCACCAGAGTAAGGGTAGCGCCAAGGATTGGGCGTTGTATAAGACCGAGTTTGGTTATGCGAACGACGACGAAGCCAAAGCCAAGTCGCTGCAGGCCGCTGAAGGGCTCTTGCCTGCCATCAAGGCCGGCGTGTTTCTGATTTCTTGTCACGGTACCGCCGACAAGACCGTGCCATTCGAAGACAACGCCGCGCACCTCATCAAGCTCTGGCAGGACAACGGCGGCCGTATGAAGGTATTCCCCAAGGCCGGCGGCGACCATCACCCCCACGGCCTGCCCGACCCCAAGCCCCTCATCGAGGTGCTGACGGCAGAGGCCAAGTAACGAGGTAGGGGCGCGACGGTGTCGCGTCCCTACCTTGGTGGGCGCACGGGTGAGTGCTCTGGCCTTGTTTAACGGGCCGTAGCGGCGGGCTTCGACGTATTGAACTTAGCGAGCTCTGCTGCGATTTTGACGTGTAGTTCGGGAACCCAGGCGGGCTGTCTGGTTGGCAACGTTACGCCGACTTTTTTCCGGAAATCTACCGGACTCAGGATGACACGAATCTTTGAAGGCCCGGTTAGGGCGGCGAGGACGAAGAGTTCTTCTGAGGCTGGGTCGCCCATCGCAAGGCAGCCGATGGAGGCATCGCTGCCATGGATCATGATGTCGCCTCCGAGTTGGGTCCGTGCGTCTTCGCGAGCCCGTCGACGGTCTTCGGCGTTCGGATAGTTGACACGCAGGGAGAGATGGAAGCGGCTGTTAGGGTTAAGTGATTCGATCGCATAGATGCCCTCCGGCACCTGAAGGTCTCCCTCGCGCAGCTTCGGCCCCGGTCGGCCGCTGGCCGCCAGGATCGGGTATGTCTTGATTAAGCGTTGCCGGCCCTGCTTGTCAGGCGCCCATAGTTCCAGACTTTTTTCGCCTTTGAGTCCGATGAGCGTGAATTCTGAGGGCGGATAGTTCACCTGCGCCACGGCGAAGGCCGGCTCTAGTCTCTGCCTGACTTGCTCCCCATAGGCTTCGACCCTCTGGGATACGGTATATCCGGCTCTGCATTTCGCAATCACCAGGAGGCATGAGGCGATCAGCAGGGGAATCTTCATGCTTTCAGGCTAATGATCGCTGGTATTTTCCAAGTATGAATGGCCTAACCGCTAACCGCCAACCGCTACTACCGGTTGACGCCCTTACGCTTCGACCCAGCGGCCCTTTTCCTTGATGAGGTCGACGAGGCGCTCGACGGCTTCTTCCTGGGGGACGTTGAACTTGATGGGGGTCTTGCCGACGTAGAGGTTGATCTTCCCGGGGGCGCCGCCGACGTAACCGAAGTCGGCGTCGGCCATCTCGCCGGGGCCGTTCACGATGCAGCCCATGACGGCGATGGTGACGGACTTGAGGTGACCGGTGCGTTCCTTGATCTTGAGGGTCGTCGACTGGATGTCGAAGAGGGTACGTCCGCAACTCGGGCACGCGACATACTCGGTCTTGGTCTGGCGCATGCGCGCTCCCTGCAGGATGTCGTAAGCCAGCGTGAGCGACTTCGCCGAAGAGGTCGGCGTTTCGCACGACAGGAAGTCTCCGTAGCCATCAACGAGCAGTCCGCCGGCGAGGATTGAGGCTTCGATGAGGCGCGACTGGAAGCCAGGGTCAATCAGCGTGGCGTTGGCGACGGTGGCTCGGATCCAAAGCGGTGCCTCGAGCTGAGCGACATCGGCGCAGCGGACAAGTTCGCGGTAAGTCCCTGTGGCGTGCAGGCCATCCTGCGGCTGGGAAGAGGTGAGAATCAGTCGACCAGCAGGAATCGCCGAGAGCTCCTTCGTGAGCGCTGCGAGCGTTGCGCCATCGAGGTCGACGGCGAGGATGGCGTCATGTTTGGCGACGGCTTCGCCCCAGGCCTTGAGCTCAGCTCCATCGGCGGCGGCAAAGGCCTTGACGACCACCAGGCGGCACCCGGCGCCGTCGAAGAGAAAATCGGCAGGGGAGAGAGTCGTCTCGACGAAGAGAGTCGGCACGGCCTGCCCAAGGGCCTTACGCAAAGAGCGTAGGCCGGCGGTGTGCGCGGGATCGTCGAGGCGCACCAGTAGGCCTTCGGCGCGCACTTCGCGTTGGGCTGCATGGACGTCGAGAATCTCCTTCGCCGCGGCCTGCCAATCGGCGAGGCCGGCGATGCTGCGGACGATCACGCGCGGGACTTCACCTGAGCCCGCGAGGCAATTTGTTGAAAGGACGAGGAGCTCGGTCTCGCGACGGGCGAACGAGAACGGATCGGCTGGGTCGGCGGGCAGTTTGACGGACGAAGCAGCGCCGAGGGCGGCGAAGTTCTCGGCGCGGCGGACGATTTCTTTGCAGACCGGGATCTCGTGCCACGGGTCTTCCGTGAGCGACACGCGAACCGTGTCGCCGAGGCCGTCGGCGAGGAGCGAGCCGATGCCGATGGCGGACTTAATGCGGGCGTCTTCGCCTTCGCCGGCCTCGGTCACCCCGAGGTGCAGCGGGTAATCCATGCCAAGGTCCGTCATGCGGGCGGCCGCCAGGCGGTAGGCCTCGACCATCACCTTAGGATTCGAGGACTTCATCGACAGGATCATGTCCTTGAAGCCGTGGGATTCCGCGATGCGGATGAATTCGAGGGCGGCCTCTACCATCCCGTTCGGCGAGTCACCGAAGCGGTTCATGATACGGTCGGAGAGGGAGCCGTGGTTGGTGCCGATGCGGAGGCAGCGACCGAGGGCCTTGGCGCGGAGCACCAGCGGCGTGAAGGCCTCGTGCAGGCGCTCGAGCTCCTCGGCGTAGGCCGCATCGGTGTATTCCAGGACGGCGAACTTCTTCTTGTCGGCGTAGTTGCCCGGGTTCACGCGGACCTTCTCCACGTGTTCAACTGCTTCCATCGCGGCGACTGGCAGGAAATGGATGTCGGCGACCAGTGGCTGATTGAAGCCCGCCGCGCGGAACTGCTGATGAATATCTTTCAGCGCAATCGCCGCGGCCTTGTTCGGGGCCGTGATGCGGATGATCTCGCAGCCCGCTTCCGCGAGGCGGATTGCCTGGGCGAGCGTCGCCGCGACATCTTCCGTGTCGGAGGTCGTCATCGACTGCAGGCGGAGTGGATTCAGACCGCCCACGGCCACGCCACCGACGTTCACGACGCGGGTGAGGCGGCGGACCGTGCGGTGGCGGGAAGGACAATAGTCCGAGGACATGGGGGTATCTCAACCCCTTTGCCCTCAGCCGTCAACGAGCGTCAGAAATCCCAGCGATGGGACGACGGTACCCATTGATAACCCTTGCGGCCATTAGGGATCACCACGCCCAGGCCCGGCCAGGGGAGGTGGAAACCGTAGGCGCGTTCCTTCGTGGCGGCGATCTCAGCGAAGACCTTCTTGCGGGTCGCCACGGCGACTTCGGGGTTGTGGTCGAAGTCGATGAACCAATTTGGGTCTTCGAGCATCAGCACATGGTTATGGGCGAGGTCGGAGAGGTGGAGCAGCGATTGGCCGTCGGATTTAATCCGGAAGATCGCGTGTCCGTCGGTGTGGCCCGGGGCGGCGAGGATTGTGATTGCTCCGTCCAGGATCTGGTCGCCGTCCTTGTGCATAACCAGATTGGGTTGAAGCGTGTCGAACGAGCCGCGGACGTTTCGGATCATGCCCTTGATGTCGTCGGTGCGGTGCGACTTCGAGAAGTCGGGCTCCGCGCCGCGCCAGAAGTCGACTTCCTCCTTGAGGACGTGGACGGCCGCGTTGGGGAAGAGGATCCTGCCGCCGCTGGCAAGACCACCGATGTGGTCGATGTGCGAGTGGCTGAGCAGGGTGTGGGTGACATCCTTGAAAGCGATGCCGATGGACTCCATCGCGTCGGCGAGCCAGCCCCAGTTCTGGTTCTTGTGGGGGCCGAAGCCGGCGTCGACGAGGATGACTTCCTTATCCTTCCGCAGGAGCAGGATGTTGATGTAGAGGGTGACGTCGTCGGGCCGCTCGCCGAGGTCGACGAGCGCCTTGGTCATCGCCGCCGTCTCAGCCTTCGGGAACATCTTCTTCGTCACGCAGTTCTTGAAGGTGCCGTAGCCGTCGCTGATGGACCAGGCCTCGAACTTACCGATGGCGAATTTATGGATATAGGGGTTCGGAATCGCCTTCTTCGGAATCGGATTGCCCGCGGCATCGGTCGCGGCTTGGGCGGCGGCAAGCGCGGCGGGGAGGCTCAGGGCGGCGAAGGCGGCGCCGAGGCTTCCGAGGTTGCCGAGGAACTGGCGACGGGAGTTTTCGGGGAGGGGCTTTTCCATAGGGGTGGCTTCATTCAGTCTAATCGGCCGGCAGACGGAAGCCGATTTCCTAGGATGAAACCGACGGACCCTGTTCGCAAACCTACCAAATAAGAAGACCGCCCGGGTGGGCGGCCTTTGAAGGGTTAGGGGAGGGGGTAGGGGGTGGTAAGAGTGGAGGGTAGCTATTCCCCCGACTCCTGTATCGGGTAGGGGCGACCATCCTTGGTCGCCCGCGGTCGAGCAGGGATGCTCGACCCTACCACGCCTCGGCCTACTTCTTTGGACTGAAGTCCTGCGGCTTATAGACGTGGCGTTCCAAGAGCTGCTGCTTGAGCTGGAGTTCGCTGTCGCCAGAGCAGCGGCGCACGTCGTGCAGGATGATGTAGGCCATCAGCGATAGCAGGAGGACCATGAACGTGTACTGCAGAACGATGACCGCCTTATTGCTGAGTACGCCCTTGGTGAAGCGTTGAATCGTGGCGATGAGCATGTGCCCTCCGTCGAGGACGGGGATCGGCAGCAGGTTGAGGACGGCGAGGTTCAGGTTGATCAGCACCGTGAACCAGAGCACGCGGCGGATGTCCTCCGAGAGGTTGTAATAAGTCTTCGTGATCGAAATCACCGATGCCAGTTGCTTCACCTGGATGTCTGATCCGCGGTCAAAGAGGCGGCCGAGCGTAGTGAAGGTGGACTTCACGATGCCCACGCAGGTCTCCCAAGGGTTACGGTAGGCCAGCTCGGTCTTTGCGACGAAGGCGGCGCCGATCTGGGCGTGCTCGACGGGCTTGCCGCGCCGCACCTGCGCGTTGCGAAGGGTCAGGTTGCCGGCGTCGCCGTCGGCGCGTTTCCAGTAGACCGTGAGGTCGCGCGGGGCGCCCGCTCCGGCCTTTTCGAGGTCTTCCAGCGAGCGCACCGAGACAATCTGCGAGCGTCCGTCGACCTTGTCGATGATCGTGCCGATTTTGAGCGTCTCCGCCAGGGCCGGATCTTCGGGCGAGATACCGAGCACCATCAGCTGGTCGCGGGCGGCCGCCACGTCGTTGGTGAGCAGGTCGCGCGTGGCGGGAAGGACGACGAGCTGATGGCGGTCCTTGTCCTCGCCGTAGGCGATGATGCTGACCGGGTTGACGGTCGTGTTCACCTGGGGGGTGACGACGACCTTGATGCTCAAGCCGCCTTCGCGCTCGGCGAGCAGCGTGCGGGGCTTCGCGCCGCCCTTGCGGAGCAGTTCGCGGAATTCGACGGTGTTGTTGAGCGGCTGCCCGTCGATGGAGAGCACGCGGTCGCCGGCCTTCAGTCCGGCCCGCTCGGCGGGAGAACCCGGCGCCGGCGCGACGATGACCTCGGTGCGCGGTTGCAAGCCGGCCATGCGGATCTTGTCGCCGGACTTCGAGTTGATCTCGATGAGGGCGGGCTGGATGACGATTTCCATGACCTTGCCATCGCGTTCGACCTCGAAGGTCGACGTCGGGTTGCCTTGCGAATCCCGGCGATTACCGAGCAGCACCGCCTCGGTGATCTGGTTAAAGTTGCTGACCGTGTTATCGTCGATGGTGAGCACCTTGTCCCCGGAGCGCAGGCCGGCTTGGTAAGCCGGGCCCGGGACGGTGTTACCCAAGCCCAGTTCGGCGAGATGACCGGAGCTGGTGACGACCTGTTCGGGGACGTAGCCGACGACGGTGCTGGTGGTGCCTTCGGCCACCGGCATTCCGGTGAACCAAAGGATGCACGCGATGACGAACGCGAAGATGACATTGAAGACTGCGCCCATCACCGAGACGATCATCTTGTCGGCGTAGGAGATCTTCGGGAGCTTTTCGGCTTCCTCGCTGCTCGCGCCCTCGATGCCTTCCATCTCGGCGAGCTGGGGCAGGGCGACGTAGCCGCCGAGCGGGATGATGGAGACGCGGTAGTCGACGCCGTCCTTGCCGGTCCAGCCGAAGAGGCGCGGGCCGAAGCCGATGGAGAAGCGCTCGATCTTCAGGCCACGCTTACGGGCGGCGAGGAAGTGGCCCAGTTCATGGACGAAGATCGAACCACCGAAGAAGATGGCGACGAGGGTGATGCCCCAGAGGGAGCCGAGCAGATCGCCGAACGAAAGGGTATCCATGGGAAAAGGGAAGGGGGTTTATCTCAACGGGCAAGGCCCAGGGCGAGCCTGGACGTAGCGACGCGGGTGTCGGCGTCGGTAGCCAGGACTTCGTCTAAACTGGCTGGTTCGCGGGCGGAGAGCGTCGCCAGGGCCCGGCCAACGAGTTCCGCGATGCCGGTGAAGGGCAGCTTGCCGGCGACGAATTCAGCGACGGCGACCTCATTGGCCGCGTTGAAGATGGCGGGGGCGGTGCCGCCGGTCGTGGCGGCACTCCGGGCCAGGCCGAGGCAGGGGTAACGGGCCGGATCGGGCGGAGCCATGCCCAGCGTGAGGGCTTGGGTCAGGTCAAGGTGCGGGGCGGGGCAGGGCAGCCTTGCCGGGTAGAGCAGGCAGTCCTGGATCGGGTAGGCCATCGAGGGCGGCGAGAGTAGCGCCTGGAGGCTGCCGTCGGCCAGCGTCACCAGCGAATGGATGATGCTCTGCGGGTGGACGACGACATCGATACGCTCGGCGGGGATGTCGAAGAGCCAGCGCGCCTCGATGACCTCGAGGCCCTTGTTGGCCATCGTCGCCGAATCGATGGTGACCTTCGGGCCCATGCTCCAATTCGGATGCTTGAGGGCCTGGGCGAGCGTGACGTGCCGCAGGTCGGCGAGGGGCGTGTCGCGAAAGGCGCCGCCCGAGGCCGTGAGCACGAGGCGCGCGATGTCGCCCTTGGGCTTATCGCGCAGCAGCTGGTGGATCGCGTTGTGCTCGCTGTCGACCGGGAGTAGGCGGGCGCCGGAGACACGGGCGGCTTCCGTGACGAACTTACCGGCGAGGACGAGGAGTTCCTTGCTCGCGAGGGCGACGTCCTTCTTCGCCTTGAGTGCGGCGAGCGTCGGTGCGAGGCCGGCGGTACCGACGACGGCGGAGACGACCATCGAGACTTCCGGGAGGCAGGCCACTTCGGTCAGGCCGGCGATGCCTTCCAGAATGCGGGTGCCAGCAGGGAAAGCCCCCGAGGCGCGGGCCTCGGCGGCGGCGGCGGGATCGGCCAGGGCGATGACGCCGACGCCGAACTCCTTGGCGGGGGCGACGAGTTCGCGCCAGCGCGAGTGGGCCGCCAGCCCCGCCACGCGCAGCCGGTCCGGATGAGCCCTGACGACGCTGAGGGTGGTCGTGCCGATGGAGCCGGTGGCTCCGAGGATGGCGATGGCCCGGACGTGCATGCGGCGTGGGTATGACCGAGGCAACCGCGGCGGCGGACTGAGGCAAGCAGTTTGGGTCAGATAGGGTCTTTCGCCGTTCAACGCTTGTCTCTTTCGTCGGGATGGGTTGGCTGTCCGTATGGCCACTCAGCCTCAGGACCTCACCGGACTCTCCCACCTCGGGAACACCCAGAACAAGCCCCAGCAGACGCTGGAGACCTTCCCGAACCGTCATGCGGGCCGGAATTATGTCGTCGAGCTGACGACCGACGAGTTCACCTGCCTGTGCCCCGCGACTGGCCAGCCCGACTTCGCCAAAATTACGATCCGCTACGTGCCGGGTCCCCGCATCGTCGAGTCCAAGTCCCTGAAACTCTACTATTGGAGCTATCGCCAGCAAGGGATGTTCCATGAGCACCTTTCCAACAAGATCCTCGACGACCTCGTCGCGGCCATCGACCCGGTCTGGTGCGAAGTCACCGGCGCCTTCGGCGTCCGCGGTGGCATCGGCATCACGGTGCGAGCCGTGCACGGCAAGCAGCCGCAATCGTGAAGCGTCGCCCCGTCCAGCCAGACGACGGGGAGCCGACGGATTGGCCGGGTGCTATCCTGGTCGCGGATTTCCTGACGCGGCAGCTGGCCGGTCGGAGGTTGGCGGCCCGGACATGCCTGACTTATGGTCGCTCCCTCAAGGGCTTCGCGTCATGGATGAAATCCAACGGCGGCTGGGACGGCGATTGGTCGAAACTCACCGCGCGTAACCTCCGCGACTTCGTGATCGAGCGGCAGGGCACGCATCACCGCCGTTCGGTGCATAATCAAGTCTCGGCCTTGCGCGCCTTCCTCGCCGACCTGCGTGAGCGCGGCGGCATCACCACCACGCCAGCCGCTGGCCTCGTGCTGCCCAAGCTCCCGAAATCCTTGCCGAAGTTCCTGACCGAGGCGCAGACGGATTCACTCATGGACGCGGCGGAGACTTCAGGGAAGGACGAGCCGCAGGCGACCGCGCGCGACCTGGCGGTCCTCGAACTGCTTTATGGCGGCGGCTTACGCGTCTCCGAACTGTGCGGCATCGACGGCGGCGACCTCGACCTTGGCACCGGTCTCGTACGCCTGATGGGCAAGGGCTCGAAGGAGCGCGTCGTACCCGTCGGCGACACCGCCGTGCAGGCCGTGCAGGCCTACCTCGCCTTGCGCGGCGCGCCGGCACGCGGGGCGCCGATGTTGCTCGCCGCGCGCGGCGGGCGCCTGCATCCCCGTGCCGTCCAGCTCATGCTGAAGCGCAAACTCGCGCTCGCCGGGCTGCCGGCGGACCTCACGCCGCACAAGTTACGTCACGCCTGCGCGACGCACCTGCTCTCCAACGGCGCGGACCTGCGTCTCGTCCAGGAGCAGCTCGGTCACGCCTCGCTTTCGACCACGCAGATTTACACGCACCTCAGCGTCGCCAAGCTGCGCGAGGTGCGTCGGAAGTCGCACCCGCGGGCCTGAGGCGTTGATTCGCCTCGCCTCCGCCGGGTGGCCGGAGCATCTTCGCGAGGTGCTCGTTTCAGCCGCCCATGCGAAGCTCAACCTCTCGCTCGCCATCACCGGCCGGCGGGAGGACGGCTTCCATGAGCTCGTCAGCCTCGTCGTCTTGATCGACCTCGCCGACACGCTCACGCTTGAGGTGGGCCGTCCGCTCGGCCTTACGTGCGATGATCTTGGGCTGCCAGTCGATGGCACAAACCTGGTGCTCAAGGCCGCGGCGGCGTATGTGCGGCGCCGGCCTGGCGCCGTGGTCGGGCGCTTTCATTTAGCGAAAAAGATTCCGCATGGCGCCGGGCTCGGCGGAGGAAGTTCTGATGCGGTGGCCGCCTTGCGTCTGCTCGACCGTGCGTCCGGCGATCCGCTCGGCGCGGAGGCCCTCGAAGCACTCGCCGCCGAGGTCGGTTCCGATTGTCCGTTCTTCGTGCGTGGCCAGGCGGCGGTCATGCGGGGCAGGGGAGAGCGGTTGGAGATCCTGCCACCGGCGGCGCGCGCCGCCTTGGCTGGCCGTAAGGTCGTCTTGGTTAAGCCTCCGTTCGGCGTGCCCACTCCGGAGGCCTATGCATTACTCGCTAAGGCCGCTAAATATCGTGCGGCGGCGCCAGTCGAAGCCGAACTGGCGGCCTGGATCGCTCGCCCCCTCGCCGACCCCTCGCCCTTGGGGAACGACCTCGCTGCCCCCGTGTTCGCCAAGTATCTCGCCTTACCTGCTGGGCTGGCTTCTTTCTGTCTCACGACTGGGACGGCTTGGCGGATGACCGGTAGCGGGAGCGCTTGTTTCAGCTTCGTCACGGACCCTTTCGAGCATGCCCGCTTGCGGGAGGACGTCCGCCGAGCCTGGGGGGCTGGTTCCTGGGTAGGAGAGGCCGTTATTTCGGGTTAGTTTCGGCTTTACTGTCGGCCGAGGGGTCGCCAAGTTGCGAGCCACTATCACCCATGGGAAGCCTCAAGAAGAAGCGTCGTCTGAAGATGAACAAGCACAAGCGCCGCAAGCGCTCGAAGGAAAATCGCCATAAGAAGCGTCTCTGGGGCTGATTAACCTCCTCTTCGGAACGATCCGGGCGGCTCGAAAGGCCGCCCGGCTCTTTTTCGGGCTTGCCCCGGCCAAGGCCGTTCCCAAACCTTAACTTTCCCAACGACCCAAACCATGGCCCGCGAAATCATCATCATTGAATGCACCGAAGCCCGCAAGGAGGGCAAGCGCCCCTCCCGTTACATGACCACCCGTAACAAGAAGCTTTCGCAGGAGAAGGTGGAGCTCAAGAAATACAACCCCTCCCTCCGCCGCCACACGCTGCATAAGGAGATCAAGGGCTAAGCTCCTTTCATCCTCCCGCCAGAAGGGCCGGCCGCAGCGATGCGCGCCGGCCCTTCTGTTTGGCGAGGGGGATGGTCAGGCCGTCTTTCCGAGACGACGCAACTGGCGCCAACGGGCCCGGTGGTGTCGAGTCCAGTCGATCAAGGCCCGTTCGAAGCCGATGTCGCTCCCCGCTTTTTCGGACTCGATCCACTTGTGTCGGAGGATCTCATCGCGTTCGGCGAGGAACTCCGCATAAAGGGATGAACGACCGGCTAGGTCGGCATCTGACTTCGGGTCCTGATTGAATTCTCGCATCCTTGGCTCCGAGGTTGCGGAAAATATGACAACCATGCAAGCCCTCGGCGACAGCTCGGTTACGCCGTCTTTTCGAGCCCCTGGAGCACCGTCAGGCCGATGGAGCGGAAGATGCGGGCCGGATTGCAGTCTGGGTGGCTGATCACGACCGGGATACCGTGGTCGCCGCCTTGGCGGATGGCCTGGTCGAGGGGGACTTCGCCCAGCAGGATCGTCCGGAGGGCCGTGGCGACCTTGAGCCCGCCGCCTTGGCCGAAGAGGTATTGGCGAGAGCCGTCCGCCGCCTCGAGAAAACTCATGTTTTCGGCCACGCCGAGGATCGGTACGCCAACTTTCTCGAACATCGCCGCGCCGCGGAGGGCGACCGCGACTGCCGCCGTCTGCGGGGTGGTCACGATGATGGCGCCGCTGAGAGCCATCGCCTGGGCGATGGAGAGTTGGGCGTCGCCCGTGCCCGGAGGCAGGTCGATCAGGAGGACGTCCAATTCGCCCCAGCGCACGTTCGTCGCGAACTGTGAAATCGTCTTCATAATCATCGGTCCACGCCAGACCACCGGGGCGTCGGCATCGATGAGGAGACCCATGGACATCACCTTCACGCCGAAGTTCTCGAGGGGCAGGAGGGTGTCGCCGTCGAGGAGGGGGCGGCCGCTGACCCCGATCATCAACGGGACGGAGGGACCGTAGATATCACAGTCCATGAGCCCGACCTTGCCGGGGCGGCCCTGATCGGAGAGGGCGCGAGCCAAGGCGCAGGCCAGGTTGACCGCGAAGGTGGATTTACCGACCCCACCTTTGCCGCTGGCGACCGCGATGATGTGCTTCACCTTGCCCACCCCGGCGTCGGCGGGGAGTTTGCCGGTGGCCGCCGGAGTCGCGGCCGCGGGCGGCGTTCCCTTGGGCACGGTGACCGTGATGGCGATCTCGGGGTGCCGGGCGCCGATGGCTTGGAGGACCGCTTCGATCTCGGCATAGAGCTGCTTGGGGATTGCCGGATCGGCGCTCGTGACGGCGAGCCCGACGCTGACCTTGCCCTCAAGGGTGACCTCGATGCCTTTCACCAGACCGAAGGAGACGATGTCTCGGCTGTAGCCCGGGTAGCGGACCTGACCGAGGGCCTTCTGGACAGATTCCTTATCGAGCGACATCAGCAGGATTGAACTCCCTGCCCCACTTAGGTCAAACTGCTATCCTCCAAACAGCCCTGACCGATGCGCTTCCTCGTCTTCTTCGCCCTCTTTCTCTCCGCGCCCCTCTTCGCCCAAGGCAATGTCCGGGTCGATACCGAGATCGATGGTTCAATCAGCCGCAAGATTGTGCCGGTGGCAATCGTCTCGGACGATCCGGTGCTGCGCGACCTCGTCCAATTCGCGCTTTCCACGCACGGGGCGATCGAAATCTCCGCGGGCTCATCCGTGAAGGTGCGCATCGGCCGTAGCGGGCTCGCCGCCGTGGTCGCCTGCGATAACGCGCTGTACGCGTTCTCGACGAATGTCGAAGGCAAGGACGAGGAGCAGCTCGCGCTCCGGGTCGCCGACGCCGCCATCGTGGGACTGGGCCGCCGCTGGCAACTCAAGCCGCTGTTCGCGGACACCAAGATCGCGTTCGTTTCGAAGCGCACGGGTAAGGATGAGATCTACGTCACCAACCTCGCCCGTTCCAAGACCCTGCAGCTGACGAAATACGGCAGCACCTCGATCGGCCCGCGCTGGTCGGCCGACGGCTCCCGCATTTTCTTCATCTCCTCCTTCCGGGCCGGCTGGCCGGAGATCTTCTCGACCAACGGCTACGGCGAGGCCGCCAAAGTGATCACCAACGCGCGCGGAGCCTTGGGTGCTGCGAGCAGCGGGCCGGACGGTCGCATCGCTTTCGCTTCCTCCAACAAGGGCACCATGGATATCTTTGTCGCCGGCCCGCAGGGCCAGTCGCCGACGCGCGTGATCAAGGCCCCAAGTAACCAATGGGTGAACACCGATCCATCCTGGTCGCCTGATGGCTCCCGTTTCGCGCTGACCGCTGGGCCGTCGGGTAGCCCGGGCATCCACCTCGCGAGCAGTGCCGGCGGTGCCCTGCAGCGTATCTCCACTGGCTACAATTACTGCACCGAGCCCCGCTGGAATCCGGTCGTGCCTAATCAGCTGGTCTTCACCTTTCAGTCGGCCGGTGCGCTCCGGCTCGGTCTGATCGATATCTCGGCTGGTACCGTCACGCCCATCGAGGCGAAGAGCCCCGTCTCGCTGGCGCATGCTTCCTGGTGTGCCGACGGTCGCCACCTCGTCGCGGCCCAAGCGGGTTGGTTGGCCGTGGTCGACAGCGTGACCGGCAAGGTCACCCGCCTGACGTCGCCGCAGCTGGGCGATTGTTCCGCGCCGGATTGTTGGACGCGCCGCGCGAGGTGACGGTTTTTAAGGGACGTCCAAGCCCGGCGGCGTGGTTGATTCGCGAGGCTCAGGGAAGCAGCGACTCTTCGCCTGCCAGGTCTGCGCGTGGTCGAAGCGATCGCCGACCTTGAAGGCGGCGAACTTTTTCTCGTCGACGAGCACCTGGAGCTCGTCGGTATCGCTCTGTCGCGCGATGGCGAGGTAGTGCCAGGTCGGCGAGACGCGTTTCACGTCGAAGCTATGGTGCGGCGTGGACACCGTCGCCTTGAAGGTCTTGGCGCCGACCGTTGTCTTCTTGGTGACGAAATAGCGCTCCTGCGCGAGGAAGTATTCGGCGGGCAGTGGTTCGGCCTGCCAACGGGTCTGGTCGAAGCAGGCGGCCCCCCATGAGGCGAAGGCGGGCCGGCCGCCGATGCTGAGTTCGACCACGACCTGCGGGCTCATCGAGGTGTTGATGGGCGCGATCATCTCGAAGCGGAAAGTATCGTCCTTGCCGGCCGGTGCGGTCCGGAGGGTCTCGTCCTTGATGAGAGTTGCGAGCTCCTTGCCGTCTTGGGCGAAGAAAGCCGACCAACTCTGCGGGCCCGTGAGGGGGTTGAGGAGAGCGTTTTCCGAGGCCCGCAGGAGCTCAAGGGTCCGGCCCGATGGGATTACCTTGAGCAAGTGGACTTTGCGTTCCTTCGCGATTTTTCCATCCGCTTGGCCGAGGGTTTCTTGCAGGCGCGTCGGCGAGAACTGGGCGGAGAGGAAGAAGGACTTCTCGGGGTTGATCTTCAGGCGATTAGCCAAGGCGGTTTCTACCGAAATACCGCCCGAGGGCTTATCGAATGCCAGTTTCGCGACCCTCTGGACGGACCAGCGCATCTGCTTGATTCCTCCGCGGCCGGCGAGCAGTTCCACCTTAGCGAGGGGCTCTTTCTCGAGCATCGGTGCGGACATCAGCGCGCCGAGCGCAGCGGACAAGGGCGGGACATAGAGAGCGGCGATTATCGCCACGGGGATGGCGAGAAAGAAGCAGGCGGTCTTCGCCAGGCCATGCCGCCGGTGTTCGTCCCGGAGGGCGGACTCTTTGGCGCTGACGGCCCTGACCGCTTGGACCTGCGTGAAGCCATCGACTGAACCGACGTCGGCCAGACCATAGACGAGGAGCTTTTTCCGCAGGTCGGGGTCGATACGGGTGGCGTTGGCTTCGTCCTCGGCTGCCGTGGGGATATCCTTGGTGCGCCTGACCTTGAGGGTACTGCCAAAGCTGAAGTGGGTCGAGAGCGGCACCCAGTCCGTCGAGCCCTCCAGCGCGCACGGCGTAGAAGCGTCCACCGAGCCGGCCGCGATCATGGCCGTGATTTCATCCTCGGCGAGGGGTCCGCGGGTTTCGTTGCCGATTTGGAGCGAGAAGCAGCGCATGCGGGCGGAATCCATTCTCCTTGAGTTTTCCCAAGTCTGCTTGCCACCGATGGTTACGCAAGACGAATGGGTCTGAGCGATACCTTTTGCCAACCGCACGGGAATCCGCTTGGCTGTTATTCGTTCAATGGGCAACCCCGGCATCAATCAATCGCAGAAGCAGGTCCAAGGCTTGATCCTCACGCCGCAGCTGCGCCAGTCGCTGCGTATCCTCCAAGTGCCGGCGGCCGAGCTGCTGCGCGAAATCTCCGAGGAGATGGCGGCCAATCCTTTGCTGGAAGAAGTCGAACCAGTCGGAAGCGAAGCCCCGGAGGCGGCCGCCTCGTCTGACGGACCAGAAGAGGAAGGGCCCCGCGAGCTGTCCTTGGGTGACGATGATTTTGACGCGCTGAAGCGCATGAAGGAAGATTGGGACGAAAGCTACTACGAGGAGATCCGCTCCCAAGGTTATACGCAGGAAGACGAGGAACGCCGCCGCCACATGATGGAATCCGCGACCGGCGAAGCCTCGCTCTCCGAACATCTGGCGGACCAGGCCCGGACGGCGTCCGACGATCCCGCCGTGCAGGAAGCGCTCCGGCTCCTGATCGCCTCGCTCGATGAGCGAGGCTTCGTCGAGGAGGACCTTTCCACAATCGCGTTGCGTTCGGGCCAGCCGTATGAGGCCGTCACGACGGCGCACACGCTGCTGATGGCCTTCGACCCGCCGGGTATCGGGGCCCGCGACCTGCGCGAATGCTTCTTGGCGCAGCTGCGCCTTCGCAACCGCCGGCTGTCCACGGCGGCGCGCCTGGTCTCGGACTGCTGGGAGCCGATGATGGGCCGTCGCCTTGAAGAGTGCGCGACCGTGCTCGACGTCGAACTCGACGACGTGCGCGAAGCCCTGGCCGAACTCGCCAAGCTCGAGACCGTCCCCGCCCGCCGCTTCGCCCGCGACGAGAACCGCGCGGTCACGCCCGACGCCACCGTCGGGCTCGACGAAGATGGCCGGTGGCAGGTCGTCATGGATGACCGCCATGTGCCCCGACTCCGACTTGTGCCAGCCTACAAGGACATGCTCGCCGGCCAGGTGCTCGGCGACAAGGAGCGGGCATATATCCTCGAGCGCATGCGCCAAGGTAAGTTCCTCATCGGCGCGATCGAGGAACGCCAGCGCACCATCGAGAAGCTCGCCCATATCATCGTCGATCGCCAAGCTGATTTCTTCGAGCACGGTCCCTCCAAGTTACGTCCGCTCACGATGAACGACGTCGCGAAGGAGATGGGCGTCCACGAGACCACCGTCGGTCGGGCGGCGGCCAATAAGTGGATGCTCACCCCGCACGGTCTCCGAGAATTTCGTTGGTTCTTCACTTCCGGGGTCGCGACCGCCGACGGCGGCACCGTCGCCCAGGAAGGTGTCCAGGAGATGATCGCCGACATCCTCGCGCGGGAGAATCCCGCTGAACCGATGGCCGACGAGGCCATCACGGCCGAGTTGCGCAAGCGCGGCGTCCAGATCGCCCGCCGCACCGTCGCAAAATACCGGGAGGCGCTGGGCCAGCCTTCGGCGCACATGCGCCGCCGGCGTCTCTGATCAGTCGAGCCGCCCGAGGACCGCATCCCAGCCGAAGTTCGTCATGTCGGGGAAGAGGAACTGCACGCCTGCCGTCAACCCGCCGGGTAGTTTGACTGGGGCCGTCACGGCAGGCAGGCCCGCCAGCGAAGCCGGTGCATTGAGCGTGAGCAGTCGGTGGCGGTGCGCCGCGTCGGCCGCCGTCTTGCTGACTGCGCCGCCGAAGGTGGCCGGCAACGCGATGAAGTGGTGTCGGCGGAAGATGGTGCGGAAGGCGTCGGCCACGCGGGCGCGGACGGCTTCGGCGGCGCGGAGTTCCTCGTAGGTACGACGCCGGCCAGCGTCGAGGCGCTCCCAGACGACGGGATCGTAGTCGTGCCGGCGGCGTTCCAGCCAGCTGGCGTGGACGCGGGCCGCGGCGTTGCCGGCCAGCGTCTGGTAGGCCTCGGCGGCTTCCGTGCAGGCGAGCTGCAGCAGCTGTGCGGCCGCCGGGTCCGTCTGGGCGCCGGCCCGCAGGGCGACGTCTCGCATGGCCGCGAGGTCCTCCGGCGGGATAGCCAGTCCCAGGTCGCCGGCCCAGAGACCGGCGCCGGCCGGCGGGGCTTCGCCGAGCACGGCGGCGGAGACTTGGCGCAGATCCTTGGCTGTGCGGGCGATCCAGCCTTGGGTATCGTAGCCGGGAGACAGGGGGAAGATATCGCCGACGGGGGCGATGTCGGGCGAAAGACGCAGGCCCCAGACGCCGCAGTAACCGCAGGGTACTCGAATCGAGCCGGCGGTATCGGTGGCCAGGGCGAACGGCACGAGCCCTCGGGCGACCGCGAAGGCTGCGCCGGAGCTGGAGCCGCCTGTCAGCAGGTCCGGATTTTCCGGATGAGGGCAGTCCCCGTAGTGTGGGTTCTCGCCGCTCAAACCGAAGGCGAATTCGTTGAGCTGCGTGCGACCGCATTCGATCGCGCCAGCATCGGCCTCGAATGCCGCGGGGAGGGAGGACGACGTCCGGGGTGCGCCGATTTCCTCTGGGAGGAAAGTCGAGCCAGCGTAGGTCGGTTCGCCCGCGCGGAAGTAGAGGTCCTTCGTCAGGAACGGCACTCCGCCCAGCGCCGCCTCACGCAGTGGCCAGGCCGCTTCAAAGCGGCGCATCAGCGTGGCGACGTCGGGGAGGCCGCAGAGGGCGGACCGTTGTTCGTCGGGAGCGAGTGCGGCCAGCTTGATGAGAAATGCCTCCGCCGCCATGCGCGGACCGCGCGTGAGGAAGAACTCACGCCAGTCTTCCACGGACTGCGGCTGCAGGTTCACAGGTCGAGGGGGACGCCCGGGTCGGGATCGTGCACGCGGGTGCCGGGCAGCGCGGCGGCGAGGGTCTCTTTCATCCAGGCCCGAGCCGGCGGGTCGCCGTGCGTCAGAATGATGTCCTTCGGGGCCAGGTCCTTCGCAAAATCGATGAGCTCCTCGCGATCGGCGTGACCGCTGAGGTGGAAGCGTTCGACCTTGGCGCGCAGGATCGAGGTGTGGTCGAGGGACTTGAACTTGAATTCCCCGCCGGGGTTCATGCCGATCAGTTCGCCGCCCGGGGTCTCTGGGTCGCAGTAGCCGACGAAGAACACTGCGTTCTCCTCGTGGTCGAGCATGTTTGCGGCGACGCGCCAAGCGGGGGTTTTTTCGACGAGCATGCCGCTGGAGAGGATGTAGATGCCCCGCTCCGGCATGTTCTTGCCAGGCTGCACGTATTTGCGGGAAAGGGGCAGGATGCCAAGGTCCCGCAGGACCTCGCGGCGGAACTTCACCTGTTTGGTCTTCTTGCTGGCCGCGTCGAGGTAGTCGCAGAGGTCGAGGCCGAGCCCGGAGCAGAAGATTGGCACATCGGCGAGGTCTCCCTCGTCGGCGACCTCTTGCAGCAGCATGAGGACTTCCTGCATGCGGCCGAATGCGAAGGCCGGCAGCAGCACGGAACCCCCGGCGTCGCAGACGGCGTTGATGGCCTTGATGAGCCGGCGTTCTTCCCGGCCGCGGTCGAACGACGGCTGAGTCGCGGTCGCTCCGCGCGTACATTCCATCACCAACGTATCGACGGGCGTCCGGGGGAAATTGGCGGCGGCGACCGTGCGCTGGGCTTGGAAGTGGACGTCGCCGGTGAAGAAATGCTTTTTCCGGCGGTGTTCGACCAAGCAGCCGACGGCGCCCGCGGTGTGCCCAGCGAGGTGGAAGGTGAGGGCGACCTCCTCGCCGCCGCGACCGATGACGCGGGGGTTGGCGAGGGGCACCGCCGCCAGGGCGTTCTCGACGCGCTCGACGTCGGTTTCGACATAGAGCGGGTAGTCGGCGTTACCGGTCTCCTCGCGCTGGCGTTTCATCACTTGGATCGAGTTGCTCAGGAGACGCCGGACGAAAAGGGTCGTGGCGGCCGAAGCAAAGACGCGGGCCGTCGGGTGCTGCTTCAGCAGGAGCGGGAGCGAGCCAAGGTGGTCGAGGTGGCAGTGCGTGAGGATCACGCCGTCGACTCCGCCTTGGATCTTATCGAGCTGGGGTAGCGCCTTGCGGCCGTCCAGTTTCGGATGGAGGCCGCAATCAAATACCAACCTCAGTCCACCGAATTCGGCAAGTAGGCAGTTGGCGCCGATTTCGCGGCCAGAATTAAGGTCAGTGAGTCGCATCAGGAAGGATCGGGGGGAGGGGTCAGGGGGAAGACCGGGATACGCGTGAAGATACGTTCGCCGGAAGCGGTGGTGCCGTGGAAGGAACCTTCGGCCGTCCGCGGGCCGCCAGCCAGGTGGTAGCTGTTATAGGAGAATTTTTCCCCGGGGGGCAGGGTAGGGGTCTCGCCCACGATGCCATCTCCCTCGAAGATCTCGATCTGGCCGTCCGGCGAGCGGATGATCCATTTTCGCCCCAGCAGCTTCACCGTCTCCTGCGAAAGGTTGCTGATGGTCAGGAAGTAGACGAAGGCGTGCGGGGTTTCGGGAGGAAAGTTGGCATCCCGGTGGTGGACCACCTTGTCGACGGTGACCCTGAGGCCT
The DNA here is from genome assembly GCA_945866215.1 of Opitutus sp. GAS368. Lineage (GTDB taxonomy): Bacteria > Verrucomicrobiota > Verrucomicrobiia > Opitutales > UBA953 > UBA953. The sequence continues at coordinate 24,158 of CAMBGQ010000012.1, forward strand.
GGGAGTTCCTTTCCGGTGGGTTGCACTTGGGCCAAGACAAGAGGGGATGGTCCGGCTAAGGAAGCCATAAATCCGTTAATCGTGGGGATAGTGCCCTTACCTTCTTGCTCCTCATGGCCGACGACCTTTGATGAGGGCGGATGCTTATCTCAGCCGAGCGCAAGAGCAACCTCGGGCGCGTCCCGCGGAAATGGTGGCTTGTTTCCGCCTACCTGCTGCTCCTCGCGCTGTCGGCGACCTTCCCCTTCTTCAGTGCCATCGAGACCTCCGACAAGGGTGACCCAATCCGGGTCCCGGCCTTCGACTACGTGGATGATAAGCTTACGCGTCTGGATATCACCATTCCCATCCGGGCCCGCCTCCACGGCGTCCAAGGCGGGGAAGAAGCCCGGCAATCCGCCCAGCTGGTCTTCCGTAAGAAGGTCATCGTCTATCTGCACCGCATCCCTTGGGACCAGCGGGGCTCGCAGTTCTGCGCGGAGCTCGCCCGCGACCCCGACATCTCCGTCATCGAGCCCTTCCTGCCGGGCTTCCGCAACACGTCTGGCGCCGTGCCTAATCATTCGATGGAGGTCAACGCCGAGGTCGTCGCCGGCCTGGTCGAACACTTCGGTCTCAAGGAGTACCACGTCATCGGCCAAGGTTACGGGGGTATCGCCGCCCTCGAGCTGGCTTCATCCCATCCGGACCGCGTCCGCTCCCTGACGTTAATCTCCTCGCCCGGCGCCCAGGAGTTCGAGCTGATGGGGAATCCGCTGGTCAACAAGATTGTCTATGGCTTCCAGGGAGCCGGCCTCTGGCTCTTCAGTCGTTTGACGCCTTCTTTTGGTGCCGTCGATCTGCTGCCGGTCGACGGGAACTATGCCCAGACCGTCTTCGATACCGATATGACGGAGTCCAAGAAGCTACTCAGTCAGTGGACGCAGCCCCTGCTTCTCATCCACGGTGAAGACGATTGGATGACGGCAGTCGAGACCGCCAGGTATTCCGCTCTGCTGGCGCCGCAGGCCAAGCTCGCGGTCATCCCGGGCGGCCGCGATGCCGCCTTCGAGGCCATTCCGGAGGTCGCCGGCAAAGTCCGGGATTTCACCGCCGAGGTCGCCGGCGGAGCCGGGGCGCGGGTGACGTCGCCCAGCCAGGAATACCCGCCGATGCCGCTGGCGAGCGGCATGCGCTACTGGATCCTGCTCCTCGTCATCCTACTCTGCACCTTCGTCGCCGAGGATCCGACCTGCCTGGCTTCTGGTCTGATGGTCTCCGTTGGCATCATCGACTTCTGGTCGGCCGCGGCAGCCTGCACAATCGGCATCTTCATTGGCGACACGGTGCTGTATTCCGTCGGTCGGTTCCTTGGTCGGAAGGCCATCCGGAAGGCGCCGTTGAAATGGTTCATCAAGGAGCACAAGGTCAACCAATGGGCGGGCTGGTTCTCGACGCCGAAGGGCATGCTCGTCGTCGTCAGTTCCCGCTTTGTCCCCGCTAGCCGCGTCCCCACGTTCGTGTCCGCCGGTATCATGAAGCTGAACGCCCTACGCCTCGGGCTGCTGCTCCTCGTGGCGGCCTTGATCTGGACGCCCCCGTTGATGTGGCTGGGCTACACTTATGGCTCCGCGGCGATGGACATTCTTTATCGCTTCAAGAACAACGCCCTCTGGGTGATCATCGGCTTCCTGTTCTTGCTGCACTTCCTCACCCACTGGATGGTGCCGGCGTTGACGTGGCGCGGCCGCCGGCAGATCGTCATGAAGGTCCGCGGCTTCCTGCAGCCTTCGTTGTGGCCCTCGACGCTGCTCTATTTGCCGATCCGGCTCGGTATCCTCTGGCTTTGCCTCCGCTATCGCCGGCTGACCGCGTTCGCCTCCGCCAACCCCTCCTTCGGCGTCGTCGGTGGTTTCATCGGCGACACAAAATCCCTCCTCCTGCGTCCCTTCCAGCGCGACTCGCGTTGTTGCCCGACCTTGGCGCTCTCCCTTGAGGATAGCCAAGAGGAGCGGGTCAAGCAGGCCGCCGCTTTCGCCGCCTGCCATGCCTTCCCGGTCGTCTTCAAGCCAGAGGTCGCCGAAGACGGCGCCGGCCTGCGCTACGTCGCCAATCAAGTGCAGCTCGAACGCCTCGTCCGCTCAGCCCAGGAGGACTTTCTTCTGCAGAAGTTTATTCCTGGACTCGAATTCGAAGTCGTCTGGCGTCGTAATCCCGGCAAAGACGACGGCCATGTCATGACCCTCGTGCAGAAGCGCGACGTCACCGTCCGGGGCGATGGCGCGCAGACGCTCGAGGAGCTCATCTGGCTCGACGAGGTGGCGGTCTCTCGCGGCGAACTCTTCATCCAGTGCCATGCGCGCGGACTCAACCGCATCGTCCCGGCCGGCGAGAAAGTGACGCTCAATCTCAGCGGTAGCTACGGGCACGGCGCGCGCTGCCTGCGTCGCCAGGATCTCGTCACCACGGAGCTCGACCTCGCCATGGGGGCTTTCGCCAAGCGTTTCCCGGGTCTGCATTTCGCTCGGTTCGACCTACGAGCCGGGACGATCGAGGACCTCAAGGCCGGCCGTTTCATCGTCACCGAAGTGGGCGGCTGCTGCCACGTCTCGAGTCTCTTGCGCGACAGCGCGCTGCGCCTCTCCCGTTCGTACGCCATCGTCTGGGTCCAGCTCAAGGCCTGCCTCGAGGCCGGCGCCTATAATCTTTCTCAGAATGTCCGCCCCGTTCCACTCAGCGAGCTCATGGCCCGCTGGAGCCAGGCTCGTGGGCGCGCCGACGAGTTTGCGGTCAGCGAAGAAAGCTGATCAGTCGCGCGCCGTGAAGGCGTGGCAGAGGGCCGTGGCGGCGGCGTCGGATTCATCCAGCGGCAATGCGTGGCCGAGGTGGAGCACCGACCGGATCATCCGGCCGACCTGTTCCTTCTTGGCGGCGCCATGGCCGGCCACCGCCAATTTGATGCGCGTGGGGGCGTATTCGCCGACCTTGACCCCCAGGCGCGCGAGGACGCTAAGGGCGGCGCCGCGCGAGGCGCCCATGGCTTGGGCGGTCCGGAAATTCTGCACGTAGATAGTCTCCTCGATGGCCGCGTGCGTGACGGCGTGTTCGCGGACCAGTCGCTCGACCTCGTCAGCGATGCGACCAAGGCATTCGAAGGGTGCGAGCTTGGCACCCAGCCGGACGGAGACGCTTGCGAGGAGGCGCATCGGTTCAGTGCGCGCGTCGATGACGGCGAGGCCAGTGCCGCGCAACGAAGGATCGATGCCCAGGATGATGGCGCGACAGCCGCGCCCGCCGAGACTGGCCTTGGCCGGACGGCTTCGCTGGGCCTTCCCCCCGGTTGGTGATGCCGCGACGCCCCGGAGCTTGTCCGTCCAGAGCGAGCGCGAAGATTTGCGGGCCATGGGATAACGATGGGCGCTCGCGCCATGATTTCCACCGCAAAAGCGCCAGCGCCGGATTGCCACGGTGGGTGAGCGAGCTAAGTTTGGGTCATGCGGTCCATGCTCTCCCTCACCTGCCTTGTCTGGGGTACGCTGGGCGGGGCCGCGGAGCCCGAGGTCATTCGCCGGGTCGTCCCGGTGATGCCGGCGCTCGCATTGAGGAGCGTCGGCAAGCTCAACCTGAAGCTCGTGCCGGAGTGTTCGGCTCTTTGGCCCAGTCCTTCGCAGCCGGGCGTCTTCTGGACGCTGTCGGACTCGGGCGGCCAGCCGTTGATCACGCCAATACGGGCGGACGGCGCCATGGTGCCGGTCGGCCAAGGTTTCTGGGGCGCGGTCACACTTAAGGGCGCCACGAACGTCGACTGGGAGGCCATCGCAGGCGATGTCGCCGGCAGCATGATTGTCGGCGACGTCGGTAACAATGTCTCTCGCCGCAAGGAACTGGCATTCTATCTGTTCAAGGAGCCGGCTTTCGGCGTCACCACCGTCGACAAGGTCCGTAAGGTGGGCTTCAAATGGCCCGACCAGACCGCCTTTCCGGATCCGGAACTCACCTATGACTGCGAGGCGATGTTCCTCCTGCGCGGGCAGCTGCACTTGCTAACTAAGCATCGCCGTGACACCCTGACGGATCTTTGGCGGGTGGAGATTCCCGCGGTCGGAGAGCGCGCGACGTTGACCAAGGTGGCCCGGTTTGACATCGGCGGCATGGTCACGGATGCGTGCCTTTCGCCGGACCAGACGCGGCTGGCGATCCTCACTTACCGCAACCTCTGGGTCTTTGACGTCCCGGCGGCGGGCGCGGATTTCTTCCGGGCGCCGGCGCGGTATGCCCCGCTCGCCCCGCCGGCACTTTCCTTCCAGATCGAAGGCTGCGCGTGGCTCGACGCCAGCCATCTCCTCCTCGGCTCCGAGCAGGGTGATCTCTTCCGCATCGCGCTCACGGACCTCCGCGAGGTAAAGTAAAACAAGAAAACCGGCGGCCTTGCGGCGCCGGCCTTCGGTGTTCGCTGTCAGGTCGCTTAGAGTGCCTTGGCGGCAGCGACCACGGCTTCCTTGGTGATGCCGAGCTCCTTCATGACCACGTCGCCCGGAGCGGAGAGGCCGAAGGTGTCGGTGCCGAGGGCCTTGCCCGCGGTGCCGACGTAGCGGCCCCACGAAATCGTCACGCCCGCTTCGATGCTGACGCGCTTCGTGCAGGCGGCGGGCAGGACTTCTTCTTGGTAGGCCTTCGGCTGGCGCGCGAAGATTTCCATCGAAGGCATCGAGACCACGCGGACGCCCGCGCCGAGTTCTTCGCCAGCCGCGAGGGCCAGCGAAAGCTCGCTGCCCGTGCCGATGAGGATGTGGGTGAGGGGAGCGGTCTCCTGGCGAAGGACGTAGCCACCTTTGAGCACGCCTTGGCGGCGTGTGGCGACTGGGACGGCGTCGAGAGACGGCACGTTCTGGCGGGAGAGGATGAGGGCGACCGGGCCGTCTTTGCGCGCGATGGCGTGGGCGAAGGCGGCGGCCGTCTCCTCGGCATCGCCCGGGCGGAGCACGTCGAGGTTCGGGATGCAGCGCAGGGCGCTCACGGTCTCGACCGGCTGGTGGGTCGGGCCGTCTTCGCCGACGCCGACGGAGTCATGCGTGAAGATATAGAAGGTCTGGAGCTTGGCGAGGGCGGCGATACGGATCGAAGGGCGGAGGTAGTCGGAGAACGTGAGGAATGTCGCCCCCGAGCCCTTGAAGACGCCGTGGTAGGCCATGCCGTTGAGGATGGCGCCCATCCCGTGCTCGCGGATGCCGAAGTAGAGGTTGCGTCCAGCGGGGGTCGCGACGTCGAAGTCGCCGACGTCCTTGATGTAGTTCTTGGTCGAGCCGTGGAGGTCGGCCGAACCGGAGAGCACGAGCGGCGAAGCCTTGGCGACGGCGTTGATGCACGTCTCGCCGGAAACCCGGGTCGCGAGGGTGTTCTTGCCGAATTCCGGGATGGCTGTGAGGAGCGACTGGACGTCGCCGAAGTCGCCTCGCTGCGCCTTAGCGAGGAGGGCGGCCTTCTCGGGGTTGGCCTTGGACCAAGCGGCGTAGGTCTGCTGCCAGGCAGCGTGTGCGGCGGCCTGCTGCGCCTTGCGGGCGTTGAAGTAAGCGCGGGTCTCGGGGGAGACGTAGAATTTTTCTTCCGGCAGGCCGAGGGCCTTGCGCGAGGCGTCGACAAACTTCACGCCGGCTTCGCCGTGGCCCTTGGCGGTGCCTTGGACTTCGGCGATGCCCTTGCCGATGACGGTCTTGCAGATGATCAGCTTGGGTTTGCCGTTCTTACTGGCGCGGGCTTGGTCAAGGGCGGCGGCAATCGGGGCGAGCTCGTTGCCCTGTTTGATGGTGAAGACTTCCCAGTGGGCGGCTTCGTAGCGCTTGGCGGTGTCCTCGTTCTGCGTCTTCGAGGCCATCGCGTCGAGGGTGACGTCATTGGAGTCGTAAAGCATGATGAGATTATCGAGTCCGAACCGGCCCGCAAAGGAAGCGGCTTCCTGGGAGATGCCTTCCTGCAGGCAGCCGTCGCCAGCGAGGCCGACCACGAGGTGGTCGAAGATCTTGTGCTCAGCGGTGTTGAAATGCGCGGCGGCCATCTTGGCGGCAACGGCCATACCGACGATATTCCCGGTGCCTTGGCCAAGGGGGCCGGTGGTGGCTTCGACGCCGACCGTCTCGCCGAACTCGGGGTGGCCCGGGGTCTTGGAATGGAGTTTGCGGAAATTCTTCACCTCTTGGAGCGGGAGGTCGAAGCCCGCGAGGTGGACCCACGCGTAGACGAACATCGAGCCATGGCCGGCGGAAAGCACGAAGCGATCACGGTTGATCCAGGAGGGGGCGGCGGGGTCGTGGCGCAGGAAATCACCATAAAGCACGGCGCCGATCTCGGCGGCACCGAGCGGTAGTCCGAGGTGGCCCGAGTGGCAGGCGGCGACGGCGTCCATGGCGAGCCCGCGGGCTTCGGTGGCGGCACGGGTAAGGTCAGCGGCATGGTTGAGCGACATAGACCATATCCGTAAGGGATAAAGGGTCGGGGTTTCCAGCCTTGAATGAGCACGTGTTCCCCTTCAAATTTCTCTCATGTCCGACCCAGCACTCGAAGAAGGCACGGTCCTCCGGCTCGATTTCGGAAAACTGCGAAAAATCGCTTCAGGTCAGGCTGATGTCATCCCGGCCGTCGCCCAAGACGCCCAGACTGGCGAGGTCTTGATCGTCGGGTACGTCAATGAGCTGGCGCTGCAGACCGCCTTACGCGAAAAGAAAGCGACCTTCTGGAGTACGTCGCGCAATGAACTCTGGATCAAGGGACTGACCTCGGGCGATTTCCTCGAACTGATCGAGGTGCGCGTCAACTGCGAGCAGAACTCGATTCTTTATAAGGTGCGTCCCGCCGGCCAGGGCGCCTGTCACACGAAGGAGAACGGCAAGGCGCGGCCGGGTTGCTATTACCGTCGCCTCAAGGCGGATGGTTCGCTCGAAAAAGCCTGAGCGTCAGCGCCGGCCCAGGGCCTGCAGGACAAGGTCCGTCTCGATGTCGAAGCGGATCACGAGTAGCTTGGTCTGACGCGTCAGCCGATCGGCGCCCGGCCGCGCGGCGAAACCGAGTGCTTCGAAATCACCTTGGCGCTCGGTGAGTCGCTTGAGCGCGGCTTCGGCCTCGTCGCCCGTGCGAAAGGCGAACGCAACGGTCGCGACGAGGAAGGCGCCATTGTCGCTCTCGCCGACCGCAATCGTGGCGCTTTCGGCTGGCCCACCTGCTTCGACGAGCGCCCGCCCGAGCCACCGTCGCCGGCCGGCGGTCTCGAGCAGTGGGCCGACCTCGGTGGTGTGCACGATGAGATAGCCGTGGGGCAGGGCCGCCCACTGCGCGCGGGCGATGCCCGGAAGGCTTTTGCCGCCTTCGGGTGGGTCGCTTAGCGGCAGACGTGCCTCGGCTGGACCAGCGGGCACGAAGCCGACTTCGATGCGCTCAGGCTTTGCGGTCCGCAGTTCGGCGAGGCGCGTGCGCAGGCCTTCGCGGCGGGTCGGCTCGGTCAGTTCCGCGAGCGCCCGGAGGACGCCGTCCGCGCAACGTCGGTCCGCCGCTTCACGGGGATCGACGACCGCGACCTCGCGGCTGCGCGGGTCGACGGAGAGGCGCAGGTCGCCGGGGCGCAACCAGCGCCAGGCCAGCAGGCCACCGACCGACATCACGGCGAGCAACAGCAGGGCGGCAGGGCGGGGCATCGACCGAAGATTAAACCGCCATCGTCCGCCCGGGACAAGCGGATTGGCCGACCGACCCATCCGGGCACAAAAAAGGGCGTCGTAAGACGCCCTTGAGGAGGGTGTTAATCCGAGGATTAGTAGCCGCCGCGATCGCCGCCGCCGAAGCCGCCGGAGCGACGTTCGCCGCCGCCGAAGCCGCCACGAGAGCCGCCGCCACCGCCGCCGCCGAAGCCGCCGCGAGAGCCGCCGCCGCCGAAGCCGCCACGATCTCCACCGCCGAAGCCGCCGGAGCGAGGACGGTCGCCACCGAAGCCGCCGGAGCGGGGACGGTCACCACCGAAGGACGGGCGTTCTTCGCGAGGACGGGCGACATTGACCTTCAGGGGACGACCCATGAAATCGATGTTTTCAGTCTTAGCGATCGCATCCTGAGCTGCTTGCGCGTTGGCCATCGTCACGAAGGCGAAGCCGCGGGGACGACCCGTGAACTTATCCATCATGACTTCCACGGAGACCACTTCGCCGCCTTGGGAGAAGTGAGCGCGGATGTCGGCTTCGGTTGCGGCCCAGGGCAGGTTGCCCACGAACAGTTTGTTTTCCATATCTTTTGTTTTTGCTTTGTTTACCTACACCGCATTGCCCGTTTCCGACCTTCGGATTTCGATTTGCCGTCTTTAACGACCGTCAACTCACCGGATTATTGCGGGGCTTGTCTCTTACTTTGGTTATTTTCCGAGACAAACCTGACTGCCGATAAGACGAATCGGCCTGGCTGGGGCAAGTTTATTCACAATAGGGGGTCTTCTATCAGCCCGACGTTGACTCCCTTAGATGGCCGAAAGAGGCTGTTTTCATGAGCGTAGCTTTGACTTCAGAGCAGATCCAAGCGGCCTTGACCTCGCTGGATGGCTGGACGGTAGATGGGTGTAAGTTGTTGAAGGCGTATAAGTTAAAGGATTTTAAGGCTGCACTAATCTTCATAAACCAGGTGGGAGCCATCGCCGAGCAGCAGGATCATCACCCAGAAATCCATAATAGTTGGAACCGAGTCACCCTTTGGCTTTGCACCCATGACGCTGGCGGCCGGATTACGGAGAAAGATTTGACCCTCGCCCGCGCCATCCAATCCATTGCCCTCCCGTGATCGACGACCCAGCCGAAGCTTTGGAGATCCTCCTCGAGGAGCTTAAGCGCCAGAAGGCCGCCGGAGTAAGGCGCATCAGTCTCTCGGCCGAATCCCTCGCCGCCTTGAAGGCTCTCGGAGGCTCGCCCGCCTCTCCTCTGGCGGCGCCAGCGATCGCACCCTCGGTCAAGCCCACGGTGGCCAAGTCGACCGTTGCCATGGCTGCCCCGCTGATCCCGGATGCGCCGGTCTTCACGCTCGCCGCGGGGACCAAGGCCGAACGCATGCAAGCCCTCCGGCAGCGCGTCGAAGCATGCGCCGAGACGAAGAAGCATCTGACCGCCGCGCAACGGCCGCTGCTCGGCCATGGTTCCCTCGACGCCAAGGTCGTCTTCGTGGGCGAAGCGCCCTCGCTCGAAGAAATGGAGGCGGGTCAGGCTTTCGCCGGCGCCTCCGGCGAATTGCTCCAGAAGATCCTCGCCGCCGCGGAGATCAGCCCCGCCGATCATTACTTGGCGCCCGTGATGGTGTGGCGGCCCGAGGCGCCGACCCAGTATGGCAAACGCCCGCCGACCGCCCGCGAACTCGCCTTCAACCTTCCTTACCTGCGCGCGCAGATCGACGTCGTCGCCCCGCGCATCGTGGTCGCGCTCGGCGCCCAGGCCTTCGAGGCGCTGCATGGACGTTCGCCCAGCATCACGCAGGCCCGCGGCCAGTGGTTCGATCTCGCCGGCGTGCCGCTCCTGCCGACATTCCACCCCAACTACCTCCTCCATAATCCCAGTCCTTCCGCGAAGCGAACGGTCTGGGAGGACTTCCTTCTGTTGATGGGGAAGCTCGGCCTGCCGATCAGCGAAAAACAGCGCGGGTACTACGCGGCCAACTGAAGCTCAACGCACCGAGTCGCTGAGGCGGCTGAGCGGAAAGCAAAATACCTGCGAGTTACGCCCGCTGGCCTTGAGGGCCTTGCGCCGGTCGGCCGGCACGTCCGCCAGCGTGCCCGGGACAAAGCCGCAGGCCACCTGGAAGAACCCCTGTGTCTGCGTCGTGAGCGCGATGAGCTTCTTGGCACCGAGCTGCTTGGCGCGCCGCTTGGCGAACTCGACCAGCTTGCGGCCGACGCCGCGTCCGTGGTAGAAAGGCTGCACGTAGACCGCGCCGAGTTCCATCGACTTGCCGCCAGGGAAAGGCCGGATCGCCGCGCAGCCGATGATGCTGTCGTCGATTTCGTAGACGTAGAACTCGGCGAACGTCTGCTCGATTTGCTGGCGCGTCCGGGCGACGAGGGCGTCGGTCTTGGCGCCATGCTTGGCGAGGTTGTAAAGGGCCTGGGCATCCTTCTTCTTGGCTTGGCGGACCCGGTCGTAGTCGTTGGCGTGCACCATCGTACCGAGCCCGACCTTATCGAAGATCTCGGTCAGAAGGCAGCCGAAGACGCGGCCATCGAGGATGTGCGCGCGCGGGACGTCATTGTCCAAGGCCTTGGCGGCTTGGACGGCCTTGCTGCGGATGCGCGGGTCGAGCCGGGCCGTCTTGTCCGCAAGTAGGCGCTTGAGGTCGTCTTCGGGAAGGTTGAGCTGCACGACGCCGTTGACCTGCAGGCCGCTGAACGGCGTGAGGTAAATCAGCTTCGAAGCGCCCAGGGCCACCGCCAGTTCCATCGCGAGGTGGTCGCTATTCATGCGCAGCGACTGGCCTTCGCGGTCGCACACGATGGGCGTGACGAGGGGCAGGATGTCCTGGGAGAGCATCGATTTGAGGATCGCGGCGTCGACTTTCTCGACCTTGCCGGTGTAGAGATGGTCGACTCCCTTGAGCCGGCCGATCTTCGTCGAGCGGACGGCGTTGGTGATGGCGCAACGCAGACCAGCCTGGGACAGGTTCTCCAGCACCGACTGCGAGACGAGTGCCGAGGCTTCGCGCGCCAGCGACATGGTGGTGACGTCCGTGGGGCCCTCGCCCTGGATATCGGACAAGGCGATGTTGTGCGCCCCGGCGAGCCCGACGAGCTGCTGGCCGATACCGTGCACAAGCACGACCTTGATCGAGAGGCTCCGGAGGACGGCGATGTCGGTGACGATGTTCGTGAAGTTCTCGTGGGACACAATCGAGCCGTCGACCGCGATGACGAAGACGTGGTCGCGGAACATGGGGACATACCGGAGGATTCCCCGGAGGTCGGTCGGCTTCATGGCGCGTTCACGCTGGCTGGACATACTCAATCCTTATGGACTCCCCGGGGGGCGGGGCAATACTGATGACGCATGCCGAAGCCGCCCCGAGTCCGCCGTGAGCCGGTGCCGCCCGACCTCTTGGAGCCGGTGGACGCCTTCCTGGCTCACCTGTCGCTCGAGCGCGGCGCGGCGAAGCTGACGACCGAGGCCTACGAAGCCGATCTCCTTCGCTTCGCTGCCCACTGCGGCCGGGCCGGGCGGGTGAACTGGACGGAGGTCTCCTTGGCCGACGTCGACACTTGGACGCGGGCGCTGGATCGTAAGGGCCATGCGGCTGCTTCGCTGGCCCGCCGGCTCTCGGCGGTGCGCTCCTTCTCCGCCCATCTCGTCCGCAGTGGGCTGCGCCGCGACGACTTCACGGAACTCGCCCGCGGTCCGAAACTGCGGCGCAAGCTTCCCGGCATGATCAGCGCCGAGCAAGCCGCCCGGGTCGTCTCGGCTCCAGATACCTCGACCCCGCAGGGACTGCGTGACCGCGCGATGTTGGAGATGATGTATGGCTCGGGCTTACGCATCTCCGAGCTCTGTGGTCTCGAGATCCAAGCCATCGACGCGGAGTCCGCGCTCGTGCGCGTCACCGGCAAGGGCTCCAAAGACCGCGTCGTGCCCGTCGGCGAGACCGCGCTCCTCGCCCTGCAGGCCTACCTCCAGGGCGGCCGGCCCAAGCTCGTGCGCCCCAAGACCGGCAGCGCGCTCTTTCTCAGCGCCCGTGGCGTCGCAATCTCCCGCAAGACCTTCTGGCTCGGCGTGAAACAAGCCGCCCAGCGCGCCGGCGTGACCGTGCCCGTCAAGCCCCACCTCTTGCGGCACGCCTTCGCGACGCACCTGCTCGAGGGGGGTGCCGATCTCCGTTCGATCCAGGAGATGCTCGGCCACGCTGATATCGCGACGACTCAGATCTATACTTCGGTCGACCGCACGGCCTTGTCCGCCGCCCATCGTCGCCACCACCCGCGCGGGCGCGGGAAGGGACGTTAGCGGCCAGCGAGGACGAACAGGCCGCCGAGAATCGAGGCCGCGGCGAGCACGAATACGAGGGCGCGCGTGCCGAAGGGCAGTTCGAGCGCGACGATTTCTTCGCCGTCCTCCGTGGGCCGGACGACCGCCTCGCGCAGGATGGAGAAGTAATAGTGAATGCCGATCGCGACGCCGAGGAGGGCGGCGCCCAGAACCCACCAGAGCTTAGCCGAGACGAGCAAGGCGAGCACGAGCAGCTTGGCGATGAAGCCGACCGAGGGCGGGATCCCGGCGAGCGAGCCGATGCCGAAACCGAGGGCGCCGCCGAGCAGCGGGGAGCGGCGCAGCAGGCCGCGGAGCGCCAGTTGCGGGCGCCGGTGATCTTCGAGCGCCGGTAAGGCGACGAGCGCCTGCGCGGTGAGGAAGGTGCCGACGACGTAGGCGAGGAGGTAGAAGACGACGACTTGCTCGACATCGTAGCCAAAGGCTTCGACCCCGGGGACGACGAGCGCGGCGGTGACCGCGGCGAGGATGAAGCCGGCATGCGCGACGCCGGAGAGCGCGAGCGTGCGCTTCACATCGGTGGTGGCGAGCGCGCCGAGGTTACCCGCCAGCAGGGTGAGGACGGCGCCGCCGGCGAGGAGCGGCGCAAGCTTCGTGGCGAGCGGAGCGAACGGGCCCGTCGCGAGGAGCAGCAGGGTGAACGCTCCGGCGGCCTTGGACGCCGTCCCGAGGAAGGCGGTCGTCGGCGTCGGGGCGCCTTGGTAGACGTCCGGAATCCAGGCGTGGAAAGGGAAGGCGCCGAGCTTGAAGGCGACGCCGCCCAAGATGAGGGCGATACCAGTAAGTGTCAGCGGCGAGACGGTGCCCGCCGCGGATTGGGCGGCCAAGGCCTTGCCGATCTGCGTGAAGTTGAGGGAATCGGCGACGCCGGCCGAACCGAGGGCGCCGTAGACGAGCACGATGCCCATCAGGAGGAGCGCGGAGCTCAGGCCGCCCGTCACGAGGAATTTGACCCCGGCTTCAAGCGAGGCTTCGCTGCGGCGCAGGTAGCCCACGAGCACGTAGAGGCCCACGGCGGCCGTCTCAAGCGAGAGGAAGAACGTCACGAAGTGATTCGCTTGCGTGAGCAGCATGAACGCGGCCGTGACGACCAGCAGCACGTGGTGGTAGTCGGCGATGGCCGCATCCCGGTCGCGCAGGAACCCCTCGGCGAGGAAACTGGTCAGCAAGGCCGACAGCAGGAAGACCAGGCGCACCCCGTCGGTGGGTAGGTTCTGGCGAAGGAGGCCAGCGAACGACGTGAGGTCGGCTGACTGCATCCATGGGCCACTCGTCAGCGCCATGATCGCGACCAGGATCAGGCCGGTGCGGGCGGTGACCGGGATGAGGAGGCGGAGAGCCTTGGGGAGGAACATCGCCTGCAGCAGGCACAGGAGCGAGAGGCCGGCGACGGCGATCTCGGGTAGGATGGTCAGCCAGTCGGCCGAGCGCGGGGCCAGGACCTTGAAGAGCGGATCGATATCGGCGAGGAAAGGAATCATCGGACGAAGGTTCAGCGCGGAGCAGGAGCGGCCGGCCCGGTCTGGGTGGGCGCCTTGGCGTTAGGCTGCGCGAGGGTGGTGATGCCGGCGGCGACGGGGTTGACGGATTTCGTCACCAGTGAAGGCACGAAGCCAATCATCAGCGAAGCGCCGAGGAGGATGAAGGCGGCGAAGCGTTCCGCCCACCCGAGGTCGCCAAAGGGCGCGGCGGCAAAACGCTGCTCGAGCGGGGCGGAGGCCGGACCGAAGAACGTGGCGGCCACGGCGCGCAGGGCGTAGACGGCCGAAAGCACGACGGTCGAGGCAACGAGCGCCTGCAGCCAGAGCGGCTGGGCGCGCAGGGCGAGGAAGACGCCCATTTCGCCCCAGAAATTACCGAAGCCCGGGAGGCCGATGGAGGCCATCGTCGCGGCGATGAAGAGCGTGGCGAGAACCGGCGTGCGGGCGGCGAGACCGCCGAGCTCATCGAGACGGTAGCTGCTGGCGCGGGCGCGGACGGCGTTGGCGAGGAGGAAGAGCGCGGCGCAGGAAAGCCCGTGCGCCACCATCAGGAACGCAGCGGCGTCAAGTCCGTCGGCCTGGCCGGAGACGCCGCAGACCCAGATGCCGAGGAAGATCGGACCCATGTGGGCGACCGAGCTCCAGGCCAGCAGCTGCTTAAGGTCGCGCTGCGCGAGGCAGATGAGGCCGACGAGCAGGACGTTGGCCACGGCGAACCAGAGGAACCAGGTGCCGAGCGAACCGCCCGTGATGTCGAGGCTGCTCAGGCCCAGGAGGATGATGCCGTACAACCCGAACTTCTTCAGGGCGCCGGCATGGAGCATCGAGACCGGAGTAGGCGCGGCCGAGTAGCCGGGCGCCGCCCAAGAATGGAACGGGAAGAGCGAGGCGAGCGTGCCGAGCCCGAAGAGCACCAGCGCGCCCGTGGCGGCCGGGATATGCGCGGCCGTCTGCAGGCCGTTGGCGACGTTCTCGAAGGTGGCCGCGCCGTAAGCGACGCCGGCGGCGTCGACCGCGATCAGGATGCCAGCGAGGGAGGCCATGGCCCCGGCGGTGAGATAGATCGCCATCTGCATGGCGGCTGGCCGGCGGCCCTCGCCGCCCCAGAAGAGCGTGAGGATGAACGTCGGGATCAGCGCGAACTCATGGAAGAAGTAGCAACCGACGAGGTGGTCGGTACCGAACACGCCAAGCGTGCCACCCAGCATGAACAGGATGAGCCCGAGGTAGGTGTTCCGCCCCTCCACTTCCTGCGTCAAGGCCTTGATGCCGGCGGCGAGGCCGACGAGCGCGGTCATCGCCAGGAGCGGCGCGCCGAGGCCGTTGAGCCCGAAGCCGAAGCCCCAGAAGCCGACGGATTGGAATTGCGCCGGAGTGGTCGTAGGATCGGTCCAGCGCAGGAGCAGCCAAGGGGCGAGCACGGCGGGGAGGGCGAAGCCGACGAAAGCGAAGCCGGAGGCGAAATGATGAGGCAGCGCACGTCCGGCGACGAGGATCAGGCCCACGATGATCGGGGCGGTGACGGTGAGCGTGAGAAGCGCGGCGGGGGAAAATTCCATGGGTCAGCGAGCGAGGAGGAACCAGACAAGGAGAAGGCAACCGACGACGATCCAGAGCCCGTAGGCCCGCGTCTGACCGCGGTGGAACGACCGGCCGGTGAGGAAGCCCAGCACGGCGGGGACGCCGCCGCCGAGCCAGCGTACGGCCACGCCGTTGATGAGCAGGAGGTCGAGGAAGGCAACGAGCTCGGCGATGCGACGCTGCACGGCGTCCACATACCAGCGGTAGAGGCCATCCATCCAGCGGTGTTCGAGGAGGTGATAGGTCCGGGGTGAGACGACTTGGAGGGCGTCGGCGCCGCGGACGGTGCCGTAAAACTTCAGCGCGCCGAAGAGGCCGACGACGAGTGAGAAGAGACCGACGAGGGTCGAGGGCGCGGTGAGGTGGAAGGCGAGCGCGTCGAGGGCGGGCTTGATCGGCTGCAGCGCGCCGGCCGGCAGCAGGGTCGAGGCGAGGAAGCCGCCGGCGACGGAGTAGACGAGGCCGAGTACGACGAGCGGCAGGGTCATCGTCCAGGGCGACTCATGGGCGTGGGCGGCGGCTTCGGAGTTCGCTTCGCCGAGGAAGACCAGGCGAAGCATGCGGCCGCTGTAGAGGCAGGTCGCGAGCGCCGCAAGGGCCAGGAAAGCGAAGATCGCGACGTGGCCGCCGTGGTAGGCCGCCTCGATGATGGCGTCCTTGGAATACCAGCCAGCGAGGAAGGGCACGGCGCAGTTCGAAAGCGTCGCCGCGATGAAGGTCGCGGCGGTGAGCGGCATCTTCTTGAGCAGGCCACCCATCTTGCGCATGTCCTGCTCATGGTGGCAGCCGTGGATGACGGAGCCGGCGCCGAGGAACAGTGTGGCCTTGAAGAACGCGTGCATCGCCATGTGCATGAGCGCGAGGTCGGGGCGGCCGAGGCCAATCGCGCAGCCCATGATGCCGAGGTGCGCGAGGGTCGAGTAGGCGAGGGATTTCTTAATGTCCGTCTGGGCAAGGGCGCAGAGGCCGGCGAGTGCGGCCATGCCGGCCCCGGAGATCGCGATGAACTGCAGGACGTCGGGGGCGAGCAGGAAGCTCACTCGGGCCATGAAGTAGACGCCGGCGGCGACCATCGTCGCGGCGTGGATGAGCGCGGAGACCGGCGTGGGGCCGGCCATCGCGTCGGTGAGCCAGACGTGCAAGGGGAACTGGGCGGACTTGCCGAGGAAGCCGCACATCAGCAGCGCGCCGACGGCGACGGGGATGGTCTTGGCGGCGGCCGCATGGTCGCGGAGCGCCGTGAAGTCCAGCGTGCCGTAGAGCGAAAGGCACATCGCGATACCGAGGATGAAGCCGAGGTCGCCCACGCGGTTGACGATGAAGGCCTTCTTCGAGGCGGCGACGGCGAAGTCCTTGTCGAAGTAGTGCGCGATCAGCATGTAGGAGCTGAAGCCCACGAGTTCCCAGTAGATGAACGTCATGAGCAGGTTGTCGGCGACGACGATGCCCAGGATGGAGAACATGAAAATCGAGAGACCGGCGAAGAAACGGCCACGGGCCGGGTCTTCCTTCATGTAGCCGACGGAGAAGAGGTGAATCCACGCGGCGACGAACGAGACTACGAAGAGCATCAGGCGCGCGTTGGCGTCGATGAGGTAGCCGAAACCGAGGCTCACGCCGCCGAACCTAGCGAGCTCGACGTGCCAAGTGACGTCGGAGCCTTGGCCGAGCAGGAGCAGCGAGAGGCCAGCGATGGCGAAGGCAGTGCCCGTCGAAAGCCAGGCGGCGAGAGTGCCTGCCCGGCGCAGGAACAGTGCGGAGAGCGCGGCCGCGCCCAGCGGGAGGAACAGGATCCAATGGACCAGGGACGTGAGGTCGGAGGGCATCGGCGGAGCTCAGTCGCGGAGGGTGGTGAGTTCGTCGGACCGCACCGTGCCGCGCTTGCGGAACAGGGCCACGATGAGCGCAAGGCCGACGGCCACTTCGGCGGCCGCGACGGTGATGACAAAGAAGACGAGGACGGCCCCGTCCATCGTGCGGTTGAAGCGCGAGAACGCGACGAGCGCGAGCGTGGCGGCGGCGAGCATGAGCTCGAGGCACATATAGACGACGAGGAGATTGCGGCGCATCAGCACGCCGGTCAGGCCCAGGACGAAGAGGAGGCCGGCCAGAATCAGGTGGTGCGCTAAGGTGGTGTTTTCCATGGCGGCGGCCTCAGGCTTGGCGTTCGGGGTTATCCTTGCTCAGGGAGACGACGCCGACGAGGGCGGCGAGGAGCAGGAACCCAGCGATTTCCAGCGGGAGGAGATATTTCGTATAGAGTAGGCGCCCGAACGATTTGGCGGCGGTG
>CAMBGQ010000013.1 GCA_945866215.1 Opitutus sp. GAS368
TTCATCGCGAGACATCGGCCGCCTTGCCGGAGATAGTGCGCCTCGGCGAGACGCTCGCCTTGGGCGCCGAGGTCGGCCGGCGCAGGACGTCCTCGCCACCAAGCCAGGAACGCCGACCATACTTCGAAGAGAAACATGGCCGATGGGACCCCAAAGGGGGCTTTTCCGCCACACTGCGAACGAGGGGTTCTTGACCTAGGGAACCTTGGGGGGCTTTACTCTGTCCTTATACCCCACACCCATGCGTTTCCTCACCCTCCTCGCCCTCGCCGCTGCCGCCTGCGTCAGCGCCGATCCGATTCCCGAGTCCTTCCGCCAGAACGGTTGGTTCGTCGGCTCCCAAGCTTACACCTTCAAGGAGTTCTCCTTCTTCGAAGCCATCGCTAAGACCAAGGAAGCCGGCGGCAACGTCATCGAACTCTTCCCCGGACAGTCCGTGAAGCCAGGTTCGAAGGAGAAGACCCACCACTCGATGTCCGCTGAGACCATGGCCGAGATCAAAGCCGAGCTCACCCGCCAGGGCGTGCACGCCGTCAACTATGGTGTCGTCGGCGCCAAGACCAAGGAAGAGGTCTATGCCATCATGGCCTTCGCCAAGAAGATGGGCCTCTACGCCGTCTGCACTGAAGCCACCGAACAGGTCGTCCACTGGGAATCCGCCGCCATCGAGTTCGACATCAAGGTCGCCTTCCACGAGCACGGCACCCGCATCACTAAGGACGGCACGATCGACCCGAAGTATAAGGTCTGGGATCCTCTCTACATCCTCGGTGTCGTCGAAAGCCGCGACGCCCGCGTCGGCGCCTGCGCCGATCTCGGTCACTGGGCCACTTCGAACCTGAGCTCTGTCTGGGCCCTCAAGGTCCTCGAAGGCCGCGTTGTCAGCGTGCACCTCAAGGACAAGTCAGAGTTTGGCCACAAGGCCTCGGTCGTCGTCGCCGGCAAGGGCGTCTGCGATATCGATGGCTGCCTCAAGGAGCTCATCCGCCAGAAGTTCGACGGCCACATCTCCGTCGAGCACGAGAACGACTGGAAGGACAGCGTCCCCCAGGTGAAGCATAATATCGATTTCGTCAAAGCCCGCGCGAAGTAAGGTTTGCTTACCAAGCGATCATCAAGCCCCCGAAGTCGGGGGCTTTTTTGTGGGCGTTGAGTTATACTGCTCTAGGTAGGGCCAAGCATCCCTGCTTGGCCGCGGCCGATCAAGGATGGTCGGCCCTACCTGGACTGGCTCCACGTTTGCACCTTTGCACAGGCCGCAGGCCGATTTGCACTTTTGCACGAGGGCAGCACGCGGTGCTGCCCCTACCCTCCGCTTCACCCTTCCGGCGTAAACCCGAGCACAACATCCCAGCGCGCAGAAAGTTCGCCGGCCTTGGAACCTTTAAGTGAATCGAACGCCAACGAGACGCTCTCGCGCTGCTTGGCATCCTTGATGCCCTTGTAGACACCGTCCCTCTCATTTCGCTCGTGGCCCTTGATATAGCACTGGGTGATGAGCTCTTTCTTGCCTTTAATTCGGACGGCGAGGTGGATGTGCGGCGCGCGCGGCCCATAAGGCACCGGTTTGATGGTGCGGAAGACATACTCGCCGTTGGATCCGGTGAGGAAGCGGCCGAAGCCCTGGAAGTTGCCATCCCGCTTGGCGGCGTTACCAGACTTGGTGTGGATATAGGCACCGTTGTTATCGGCCTGCCAGATCTCGACCAACGCATTACGCACGGGGTCGCCGTGTTCGTCGAGGATTCGCCCGGACAGCCAGGCAATCTCCCCGACCGCCGGCGTGACGCCGTTGTTCAGGATGATCAGGTCGTTATCGGTATCGAGCGGCAGCTGGTCGGGATAAAACGGCCCCTGGGTCTGCTTCGGCGTGCGCGTCAGCGCCTCGGCGAACGCGCCGGGCACCGCGAACAGCGCCGCCCCCAGGGCGACCTGGCGGAGGAAATCACGACGGGCACGGAGATTCGCCGGCAGAGGGGGTAGGGGCATACGTGAGGGATAAGGGTAAAAGGGCTGAGGGGCAAGGGGCAGGTTTTGGCGGTTTGCGGTTTGCGGTTGGCGGTTAGAATAATTTTCGGGTGGCAGGTGGCAGCCCCTGGTGGCGGGTTGCAGGTGCTCATCCCTGGACCTGCACCCGAACCCGAACAACCGAACCTGAGACCCGATGGCCGAGACCTGAGACCTGAAAATGCATCTCCCGCCACCTGCCACCCGAGGCTGCCACCCGCCACCTGAAACGACTGCCCCTCAGTATCTAAACCTTCCCCTCCCCTCCTCTCCCCCTTTATTCTCCCCAGACGTCCATGCTGGAATCCCCCCGCGATCAGATCCTCCGCCTCCGCGCCGCCATCCAGCGTCACGAGGAGCTGTATCGCAAGAAGCACGCCCCGGAGATCTCGGACTTCGATTTCGACAAGCTCGTCGACCAGCTAGCCGACCTGGAACGCAAGCATCCCGAATTCGCCGGAACCGACCTGGGGATCGGCGACGACAAGTCCGAGGGCTTCCAGCAGGCCGACCACAAGGCCCCGATGCTGTCGCTCGATAACACCTACGATGAAGCCGACTTCCGGGCCTTCGGTGACCGTCTCTACAAAGCTCTCGGTGGCTCGGGCCTGGAATTCATCGTCGAACCCAAGGTCGACGGGGTGGCGGTCTCGCTCACTTTCGAGAAAGGCCAGTTCGTCCGCGCGGTCACCCGCGGCAATGGCGCCCGCGGCGACGATGTCACGGCCAACGTCAGCCTCATCCGCGAGATTCCGCGCACCCTCAAGGGCGCGCCCGACCTCCTCGAGGTCCGCGGCGAGATCTACATGGCGCTCGCCGAGTTCCAACGCCTCAACCAGCTCCGCGAAGCCGAAGGCGAGCCGCTCTACGCCAACCCGCGTAACCTCGCCGCCGGCACGGTGAAGCTTCTCGACGGCGAGGAAGCCCGTAAGCGCCGCCTCAGCATCGTCTGCTACGGCCTCGGCGCCTGCGAGCCTGCCACCGCTTTCGCCACGCTCAAAGAATTCAAAAACAAGCTGAAGGTCTGGGGCTTCCCCATCCGCGACGACATCGACATCCAGCAGGGCGTCGACGCCGCCTGGAAAGCGATTCAGCAGCTCGACGTCCTCCGCCGCGAACTGCCCTTCCCGACCGATGGTGCCGTGGTGAAGGTCAACCGCCTCGAAGACCAGCGCCGCGCCGGTACGACGAGCAAGTTCCCGCATTGGGCTGTGGCGTTCAAGTTCCCACCCGACCAGGCCGAGACCATCCTCCGCAAAATCAGCATGCAGGTTGGCCGCACCGGCGCCATCACGCCCGTCGCCGAACTCGACCCCGTCCTGCTCGCCGGCTCGACGGTCGCCCGCGCGACGTTACACAACGCCGACGAAATCGCCCGTAAGGACATCCGCGAAGGCGACACCGTGCGCATCCAGAAGGCTGGCGAGATCATCCCGCAGGTCCTCGGCGTCGTACTGGAGAAACGCCCCGCCGACGCCGTGCCGTTCGACTTCGAAGCCCGCCTGAAGGAGCTCGGCCTCGACGCTTCCCGCGACGGAGAAGAAGCCGCCTACAAGCTCCGCACACCTTCGCGCGAGATGAAGATCCGTCGCCTCGTCCACTTCGCCAGTAAGCAGTGCCTCGATATCGACGGCCTTGGTGACGCCGTGGCCGAACAGCTCGTCGACAGCAAACTGGTCGACGTCCCGGTCGATGCACTCGGTATCACGCCGCCGCAGTGGCGAATGCTGGAAGGCTTCAAGGACAAGTCCGTCGATAACATGATGGCCGGCCTTGAGCAGGCCAAGCAGCGCGAGTTCTGGCGCGCGATCCACGCGCTCGGTATCCCGAACGTCGGCATGCAGACCGCCAAGGACCTCGCCCGTCATTTTAAGTCCATGGATGCGCTGGAAGCGGCGCAGCCTGGCGACCTCCTCGTCACCAAGGTCGGCAAGAAAGGCGGCATCTCGTATGAGTCCGTCATCTCCGGCGTCGGCATTGAAGTCTCCGAATCCATTCTCTCGTTCTTCAGCGACCCCAATCACCGCGACTGGGTGAAGGCCATGCGTGCGGCCGGGCTCAACCTCGTCGAAGCCGCTGCGGCAAGCTCGGTCCAAGGCGTATCCGGTAAGACCTTCGTCCTCACCGGCACCCTGCCTACGCTCGGACGCGACGAAGCGCGCGACATGATCGAAAAGGCCGGCGGCAAAGTCTCGGGCAGCGTCAGCAAGAACACGCACTACATCGTGGCTGGCGAAGAAGCCGGCTCCAAGCTCACCAAGGCCCAGGAACTCGGCGTGCCCGTCCTCGACGAAGCCGGCCTGCGAGCGCTACTTGGTTGAACATGGCCACCTTGCCCTTTCTCCCCGACGCCGCGGCGGAGCTTGCCCGCAAGGGGGACACGGCCGGTTTGGCCGCGCTGATCAAAGCCGACCTGGCAGTGGACGCACAGGACACCAAGGGCAACACGCTGCTGATGCTGGCATCCTACCATGGCAAGGCCGAGACGGTCGCGATGCTGCTCAAGGCATGCGCCACGGTCGACCTCCGCAATGCGAAGGGCCAGACGCCCCTCGGTGGCGTGGCCTTTAAGGGCTACGTCGACATCGCCACCCTGCTGCTCGACGCCGGCGCCGACCCGGTGACCGACCAGGGCGGATCGACCCCCGCCGACTTCGCCACCTTGGCCGGCAAGACCGAGATCCTCGCGCTCCTGCAGTCGCGTCGTGACAACGCCGCCCAACCGACCCGCTGGTATAGCAAGCTGATCGGTTGGGTGCGGAGGAGCTAATCACTCTCGGGTGGCGGGTGGCAGCCCCGGGTGGCAGGTGGCGGGATATGCGTGATTCCCACTCGTCACCGTCAGGACATCGCTCATCCTGCGCTCACCCCGATGAGATTCCTACTGCTTTGCTTGCTGCCCTTGCTGACCCACCTCGGCGCGGAGACATTGCCGCCGCTCAAGGACGGCAAGGTGCCGCAGAACCTTGATGAGCTGTGGACAGGGTTCGATCCGCGCAAGGAACCCCTCGAAGTGGAGGTGACCAAAGAGTGGGAGGTCGACGGCATCGTCTGCCAGATCATCCGCTACCGCGTGGGCGTCTTTAAAGGCCAGCCCGCAACCATGGCGGCGTTCTACGCTTTCCCGAAAGGCGCGAAAGCCCTTCCCGGACTGATGCACATCCATGGCGGCGGACAGTCCGCGAATCTCGCAACGGTCGTAACCGACGCAAAGCGCGGCTATGCGAGCCTGTCGCTCAACTGGGGCGGCAACAAGATGACGCTGGCCAACGGGAAGATCTACGACGGCCTTAACACCGATTGGGGCGCGCTCGACGCCACCCACCCTCCTCAGCGCAATAAGGTGAATCACTTCGCCGGCGGTACAGCGCCCGACGACTTCACGCTTGATGCCGTAGATTCGCCCCGGAACGACAACTGGTTCCTCGTCACGCTCGCCGCGCGCCGCGGCCTCACCTTCCTGCAAAGCCGACCTGAGGTCAACCCGGCCCGCCTCGGCGTCTATGGCCACTCCATGGGCGGACGGCTCACGACCCATCTCACCGGTATCGACCGCCGTGTGCAAGCCGCCGTACCGTCCTGCGGTGGCTCGGGCGACCTCACGGCCTCGCTCGACGAGATGCCCGGCGGCCAGCGCTCCAAGGCCACACCCCTCGCCTTGGCGACGACGTCCGAGAATCCGTATATCCGCCGGCTCGCCGTACCAACGCTCTGGCTCTCGCCGACGAATGATTTCCACGCGCACATGGACAACATGGCGTGGAACTGGCGCGACGTACCCGACTCGATCCTGCGCCTGAGCATGTCGCCGCACTTCAACCACCGACACGACCACGCCAGCGCCCTCACGCAGCACTTCTGGTTCGAGACCCACCTCAAGGGCAAGACCGGGCTCGTCCCGACCACGCCCAAGATTACCCTCGAACTCGGACGCGTCCCCAAAGTCGTCGTCACGCCCGATGCCGCCCCGCCCTATCAGGCCGTCCGCATCTACGTCAGCCAAGACGTGCATGAGCTCACCCGCTTCTGGCGTAGCGTCGAGGCCAAGCAGGTCGACGGACGCTGGGTCGCCGAGGCCCCGCTCATGGATTCGACGCAGCCGCTCTTCGCCTACGCGAGCGTCGTCTACCCGACCCCGGAAGCATACCGCAAGATTGCTAACCCACCAGGCACGGCGAATTCCGACACCTATTACTTCAGCTCACGCGAAACCTGGGCCACGCCGGCCCAGCTCAAGCAGGCTGGCGCAGAAGTGGCCGATAGTCCCGAGCGGATGATCTGCGCGGACAGCGCTGCTTGGGGCGATTGGTATCAGCTCAGCTGGGACCACCCAGCACTCTGGAGCATAACTACCCGTAAGGTCAAAGACCCAAAGTGGCGCGGACCGGCCGGAGCCAAACTCCGCTTCGAGATCGCCGCTCGCGAAGACAGCTGGCTGGCCGTGCGTTGCATGAGCAATGAATGGGGCGCCTTCGCCGCTGGCCCGAAGGCGGAATACGCCGCCGTGAAGAAACTCGAGGTCAAGGACGGCTGGGCGACGGTCGAAGTCGACCTGTCGGACCTGCGTCCAATCGGCGCGACCAAGGCGACGCTCGCCGACTGGAGCACCCTGACCGACCTCAGCTTCACGCCGAACATCCCGGCAGAACTCAAGACCGCGGAGATGACTCCGACGAAAGGCTGGACGCGTGAGCTCAATCCCGCGATCCGCAACCTGCGCTGGGAAGGCGGTGCTTATAGCGCCACACAGCAAGCTCCGGCGACTTTGACCGAAGCTGAACGCACCAAGGCCTTCAACGATTCCATCAAGGCCTCGCTCGAGCAGGAGAAGAAGGATAAGCGATAACGAATAGGTTTTAGCGGTTAGCGGTTGGCGGTTAGCGGTTGGGGAATGATATTGGCGTGAAGGTAGGGGCACGATTCATCGTGCACTCCTTTACGGAGGGCGCGGCGTAGCCACGCCCCTACCCGAGGCGAGAAAGCGAAACTCAAAGGGAAACCGGAGACCGGATAATTGGCTGGGGATGTATTTTCGGGTGACGGGTGACAGCCACGGGTTCCGGTAGTTCAGGCGCCAGCCGCTCGGGAATCAGCCGCAGGAACCAGGAGCCGATGGCCGATGGCTGAAAAGCCGACTCCTGAATCGCCGATGCCCCGGTGGCTGTCACCCGTCACCTGAAGCAATGTGGCACCTCAGCATCCTTTCCGGTTTCCGGTCTCCCCTTGATTGATTCGTTTGCCTCGCAGCCGTTCACCATGCCAGCAGAACCCCAAGGGCGTCGCCCTTTCTTGACCTTATCGGCGGCGCCCTTTGTAGTCCGACGTGGCCACGAAGCTTCTTCTTCTCGACTGTGATTCGACTCTCTCGTCCATCGAGGGCATCGACGAACTCGGCCGTCTGCGCGGGCCGGAGACCTTCAAAGCCGTCGAGGATATGACCAACGCGGCCATGGACGGCGGGACGCCGATGGAAGCCATCTTCGCCAAGCGCCTCGACATCATCAAGCCAACCAAGGCCGAACTGGAAGAAATCGGCGCGAAGTATATCGCGACGGTCGAACCCACCGCGAAGGCCACGCTTGATCAGCTCCGCGCCGATGGCTGGAAGATCGCCATCGTCAGCGGCGGCTTCACCCAGGCCATCCTCCCTCTCGCCGCCCACCTCGGCATCGACCGCGTCGAAGCGGTCATCCTCCGCTTCCACGCCGACGGCTCCTATGCCGGCTTTGACGAGTCCTGCCCGACCTGTCGCTCCCAGGGCAAGAACGTCGTTGCTCGTCGCCTGCGCGCCGAGCACCAGGCCACGCACGTGGTCATGGTCGGCGACGGCGCCAGTGACCTCGAGGTCAAGGGCGACGCCGATAAGGTCATTGGCTTCGGCCGCTACGCCGTCCGCCCTAAAGTCAAAGCGGGCGCGGATGCGTTTATTATGTCGCTGGATCAGTTGCCTGGAGTCCTGTAAGACCCACGAGAGAGTTCGTTACGGGTGGCAGGTGGCGGCCTCAGGTGGCAGGTGGCGGGAAGGCGGAACTCAAAGGGAGACCGGAAACCGGATAATTGGATTGGCCATCAATAGCCCCAGCATTCTTTCCGGTTTCCGGTCTCCTTGACTTTCCCAACCGCCAACCGCTAACCGCCAACACCAGCCTCACTCCTTGCCATCCTTAGCCCATTCTCCTACCCATACTACATGCGCTGTCTCCTCCCCCTGCTGGCCATCGTCTCGGTCTTCGCCGCTGACGCCCCTGCCCCGCTCCGCGTCTTCCTGCGTTGCGGACCCAAGAGCCATGGACCGGGCGACCATGACCACCCCGCCTTCGCGCGCGACTGGCAGCCCCTGCTCAAGCAGGCGGGCATGAAAGCCTCCGTCGGCGATGCCGACGCCAAGGGCGTGCAGACCTTCCCCTCGGATGAAGAACTCGCACGCACCGACGTGCTCGTCATCCACCGCCAAGGCGGCGGGGACTTCAAGCCGGACGAACGCGAGCGCGTCGCCAAGTTTGCGGCCCGCGGCGGCGGCTTCGTGGTGATCCACGCCGGCGCCGTCGCTGGCAATGATGCCTCCGCCGATTTTTATAAAGACCTCGTCGGCGGATCTTGGCGTCAGAAGGTCACCAAATTCCGCGAAGGCCCGATGGAACTCAAGTTTGTCGACCAAGCACACATCGTCACCAAGGGCGTGGCCGACTTCGGCATGAAGGATGAGATCTACTATGACATGGACATGCGCGACGACATCCATGCGCTCGCGACCGCGGTCACGCCGAAGAAAGGCGAGAAGCCCGACATCCAGACGCAGCTCTGGACGTATGAGAAGCCCGGCGCCCAGCGCGCCTTCGTCTTTATCCCCGGACATACCTACCTTAACTTCAGCCGCACCGACGTGAAGCTCCTGCTCCTGCGCGGTATCGCTTGGGCGGGACGACAGGCGCCGAGCCAACAACTCGAACAGACCGCGCTGCTCCAGGTCTGCGTGTTTCCAGGCGTGCCCGTGGCTCCGCCGGCAAAGAAGTGAGATGAGGGCTGGGGGCTAGACCCCCAGGATTTCGCGGATCTTGGTGCGGCGGTAGCGGAAGATACCTTCGACCTTCCTCTTCACGAACGGATAGGCGATATCACCGAACGGCCAGAGCGGCAGCTTATAGAGGACTTCGTCATCCATCCGCGTCTTGCCGCCTTCATCGGCGAAATTATGCGTGTGGAACCAGACCGCATAGGGCCCCTTGAGCTGCTCATCAGCGAAGGCGTAAGGGGGGTCCCAATGGGTGATGCGGGTACGCCAGCCGAAGGGGATGCCGTTGAGTGACAGGCTGTAATCGATGAGGGTACCCTGTTTCATCGCGATTGGCAGCGGGGTCTTGATGCGGAAACTCAGCTCCGGCGGGGTGATTGCCTGGAGGTTCTCGGCCTTGGAGAAGAATTCGAAGACCTGTTCGATCGGTAACGGCAGAAGCGTGCTTTCGAAATAACGATGGACGCCCCGGGGCAACGAATTCGGCTTCGCGAGATGGTCGCGCCGGTGGGCGCGGATGACGTCGCTATAATCGGACACGGCAAGTAACGGAGAACCGCAGGCTGGCTGGCTTGGGGCTCAGTGTCAAGGGACGCCCACGGGAAAGGGCTTGCCGAGGGGGCTGGTCGGGTTTCCCTTTAAGGCCACCCTTTCAAATGGCCTCCCCCCGCTCCCGCAGCAACACCACCGGCGCTTTCGGCAACAACAAGCCCCGCGATATCACGCGCGACTTCACCCGACCCGAACCAGCGCCGGTCGACACGACCCCGCGCGAGCTGGGCTTCGCCGACAAGCTGATTAATTATGCCCAGCCCATCCTCGAGCAGGCCGGCGGTAACCACACGGCCGCCAAGGGCGCCATGAACGTCGCCATCCTCATCTGGAACGCGGCCATCGAAGGCGGCCCCAAGATTCCCGAGGCCAAGGTCACCCTCGCCAAACTACCTGGTGCCTCCGTCGCGCAGGTCGAAGAACTCGTCACCACCATGGTCGCCCGCAAGGCCGAGCTGTACCCCGAGGAAAAATTGATCGTCACCAATTTCATCCTGAAGTTCAAACACAAGCAGTCCCAGTTCCGCGTCTCGGCCGTTAATATCAACCCGGAAGGCGTCAAGAAGGCCGACCTTTCGGACATGGTGAAGGTCTCGGGCTGATCCGTCGTTTCCCGTTTGCGGTAGGCAGGGATTTGGGCTGAATAGCTCTGTCCATGTCCACCGTCGTCCTCCGTAACGCCGAAATCATTAATGAAGGCCTTCGCCTCCGGGCCGACGTCCTCATCCGCGCTGGTCGCATCGAGCGGATCGGGACGATCCCTGCCGGCACCGCGGCCGACCACGAATACGACCTGACCGGCAAACTCCTGCTGCCCGGCCTAATCGACGACCAAGTGCATTTCCGCGAGCCTGGCCTGACGCATAAGGCCTGCATCGCCAGCGAGGCCCGCGCGGCCGTGGCCGGCGGCGTGACGTCGTTCATGGAGATGCCGAACACGAACCCTCCGGCGACCACGCACGAGGAACTCGAAAAGAAATACGCCATCGGTGCGGCCACCTCGGTCGCCAACTACTCGTTCTTCTTCGGCGCGACCAACTCCAATGTCGACGCCATCAAAGGCATCGATCCGCGGGCGGTCTGCGGCGTGAAGGTCTTCATGGGCTCTTCCACCGGCGACATGCTTGTCGACCAGGTCGCTACCCTCGAAGGGATCTTCCGCCACTCGCCGACGATCATCCTGACGCATTGCGAGGATACCCCGCGCATTAAGGCCGCCGAAGCCGCCGCCAAAGCCAAGTGGGGCGAAGACGTCCCCGCCGCCGAACACCCGCGTATCCGCGATGCCGAAGCCTGCTTCGCCTCGTCGTCGCTGGCCGCCGAGCTCGCCCGACGCCATGACGCGCGCCTGCACATCCTGCACATCACTACCGCTAAGGAGCTCGCCCTCTTCAGCGCCGCGCCGCTCAAGGGTAAGCGCCTGACGGCCGAAGCCTGCGTGCACCATCTCTGGTTCTCGGACGCGGACTACGCCCGCCTCGGTCACCAGATCAAATGCAATCCGGCCATCAAGACCGCCGCCGATCGCGCTGCGGTCCGCGCCGCCGTGGCTACCGGCGTCATCGATGTCATCGCGACCGACCACGCCCCACACACCTGGGACGAGAAATCGCAGACCTACTTCAAGGCCCCGTCGGGGCTGCCCCTCATCCAGCATTCGCTCCCCATCCTGATGGATCTCGTCCGCCAAGGAGCCTTCTCGCTTGAAACTGCTGTCCAGCGCGCTTGCCACGCCCCAGCGATTCTCTTCGGCGTCGAACAGCGCGGCTTCATCCGCGAGGGCTACTGGGCCGACCTCGTCGTCGTGGACCCCGCCAAGCCGCAGGCTGTAACCAAGTCCGGGCTGCTCTACCAGTGTGGCTGGTCGCCCTTCGAAGGCCACACTTTCGGCAGCAGCATCGAACGCACCTTCGTCAACGGCGTCTGCGTCTTCGAAGACGGCAAGATCCGCGCCGATGCCCCGAAAGGAATGAGGCTGAGTTTCAACGGAAACGCGCGGTAGTAGCGGGCTTTAGGTAGGGATGCGATTGCCATCGCATCCGTTCGAGACCGTCGAGAGGTTCATCACCGGGGCTTAGCCGAGCCCGGTTAATTCATATGTCCGCAGGCGAACGGACGTGATGGCAATCACGTCCCTACCCCCTGCCCCCTTCTGCGGCGTAACTAACCGCTTACCGCCAACCGCTTACCGCTTGTGTTGTCATCGGCCCTAAACTCCATACTCCCGACCCTAGTCCCCGACACATGTTCACCCTCCTGAAGACCGATACGACGACGGCCGCGCGCCTCGGCGTGCTGAAGACCCCCCACGGGGAAATCCGCACGCCGGTCTTCATGCCGGTCGGCACCCAGGCCACGGTCAAGGGGCTCTCCCCCCAGCAGGTCGCCGAGACGGGTGCCCAGATCCTGCTCAGCAATACCTACCACCTGAACCTCCGCCCGGGTCGCGAGATCGTCCGCGCGGCCGGCGGTCTCCATAAGTTCATGCACTGGGACAAGCCGATCCTGACCGACAGCGGAGGCTTCCAGGTCTTTTCACTGGCGAAGCTCCGCACCATCACCGACGAGGGCATTCATTTCAGCTCTCACCTCGACGGCAACAAGCTGTTCCTCGACGTGAAGGACTGCTTCGACATCCAGGACGCGCTTGGTTCGGACATCGCCATGGTGCTCGACGAATGCCCGCCCTACCCCTGCGAGCGTGCCGCGTGCGAAGTCGCGGTAAACCGCTCCATCCGCTGGGCCAAGGAAATGCTTCAGCTGGCCAAGGACAGCGGCTTCCTCGCTTCAGGTCGGCACCTCTTCTGCATCAACCAGGGCTCGATCTACAATGACCTGCGGATTCGTTGCGCCGAAGAGCTCGGTGGACTCGATTTCCCTGGCCACGCGATCGGTGGCGTCAGCGTCGGCGAACCCGAGGAGCATATGCTCCATCAGGTCGGCCTCGTCGCCCCGCTCCTGCCCAAGAACAAGCCCCGCTACGTCATGGGCGTCGGCACGCCGCCCCAGTTGCTCCGCATGGTCGCGCTCGGCGCCGATATGTTCGACTGCACCATGCCGACGCGCATCGGTCGCCACGGCGGCGCGTTCACGCCCGACGGCCCGATCAGCGTGAAACATCTGCGTTACCGCGACGACCACCGTCCGTTGGTCGAAGGCATGGACAACTATACCTGCCGCCATTTCTCGCGCGCTTACCTGCGTCACCTGCACCACGCCGGCGAACAGCTCGGCGGCACGTTGCTGGCCCTGCACAACATCCATTTCCTGCAGGACCTCATGGCTCAGGCCCATGCGCACATCGCCGCAGGCGACTTCGCCTCCTGGTCTCAGGCCTGGTGCGAACGTTACGAAGCCGGCGCGAAGGACGAGATACCAGCGGATTAGAGGCAGGAAATCAAAGGGAGACCGGAAACCGGGGGGATGGCTACGGGCGCCTAATAACCCAGCCAATCATCCGGTCTCCGGTTTGAGCCCCCCTGCCCTGGGTAGGGTCGAGCATCCCTGCTCGACCGCGGCCGACCAAGGATGGTCGGCCCTACCTCGAGACAAAAACACCAGCCCTGCCCCTCTCTTTAGTCGCAGACTAAAGAGAGAAACTCTCCCCGCAGGAACAACTGGCTTTGGCGTTCGGGTTAGAGAATTTGAAGCCCCCGCCGATCATCTTATCGGAATAATCCAACTGGGTGCCACGAAGATAGAGGGCCGATTTTGGGTCGACCAGGACCTCGACGCCTTCCGAGCGGACCAGGATATCGGCCGGCTTAGCCTCGCCGACGAAGCGCAGCTTGTAGGACAAGCCGTTGCAGCCGCCACCGGAGATGGCGGCCCGCAGGAAATTCCCTTGGGGCTCGCGGGCAGCCAAAGCACGTACCTTCACTCCGGCCGGCGCCGTGAGGCGGATTAGGCGCTCGTCG
Source organism: Opitutus sp. GAS368 (assembly GCA_945866215.1). Taxonomy (GTDB): domain Bacteria; phylum Verrucomicrobiota; class Verrucomicrobiia; order Opitutales; family UBA953; genus UBA953. Next base: position 13,489 of record CAMBGQ010000013.1, read on the forward strand.
GCGACGCGCGGGCTGACGGCGGGTGCGGTGGTATCCATCTTCCCATAGGATTGTAGCCAACCTGACCAAAGACAAGCCGCCACGGTGCTCCGGCCCTCCTCCGAAGGAAAACAGGCTTGCCCGCCCCCCTTCCCGGGGGGATATGCTTTGATTCCGGGTCACGGTCGCGTAGCTCAGTTGGTTAGAGCGCAGCATTCACATTGCTGAAGTCACAGGTTCAAGTCCTGTCGCGACCACCACCCGGAATCTTTTCCCGCAGCGTACCACCGCGGGGGTATTTCTATTAGTTTATAATATTAGAGGTCAGATTGTAATTAAGTGTTCCCAGTAAACTGTCGCTTAATTATTCTTGAGCCCTATCGATGTCATCGCCCTGCGGGGCTAAGCACGCCGATTCGCTTTTCTTCCACCCTCCCACCTTACCCCTCAGATGTCCGTATCCTCGAAGCTGCCCGACAACCTCTCCGAACTCCTTACCCATCTCCACGCACGTCAGGAGAAGCGCGTCAACTGCACCATGCAGGATCGCGCCGATCTCTGGTTGCGCCATGGCGGCGAGGATCTGGACATCAGCCCGCCCAACTTCCACCATGCCCTCGCAACCTGGATGGCCAACACCGGCCTCGTGCACAAGGACAAGGTCCAGCACGTAGCCGCGGCGCTCTTCTGCCTCGGGGTGACTAACTCCAACAACCTCTTCCAGAAGGTGAACCAAGGGAAACTCGTGACGATGGGCATCGGTAAGAACGGCCGGCGTAACGCCAAGGGCAAGAAATAGCCTTGAGGGCGGAAGGCCCTTCCGCCGCCGTTGACATCGTCCCGAGGCTTCGGATGATGACGGCATGAGCCGGCAGCAACAAAGGCGTCAGCAAGAAGTGGCCCGGGCCCGATCCTTCCTGGAAAGGCGCATGAACGACCTCCGATCGCGGTTGGGCCTGAAGGCAGACGCCGCCCCCTTGCCTGGCGAAGCCGCCTACGAGGATACCGAAATCGGTCGTGCTCCGGGGCAGCTCCCGGCGGCCTCGCCCTTCGAATCGACCGCCCCGACCAAGTTCCGGGTCATCACCTACGACGAACAGAGCTGCAAAGTGGAGGAATTCGCCGACCTCGACTCCGTCGGCCGCTACACCGGCAAGCCCGGGATGGTCTGGATTCAGGTCCTCGGCATCACCGACCCCCAGATCGTGCACATCGTGGGCGCCTTCTTCGACATCCCGATGCTGGCCCAGGAAGACATCCTGACGGCCACCTCCCGTCCGAAGTTCGAAGAACACGGCGACAAGCTCTTAGCCATCGCCCGCGCTGTCCGCATCGGCGTCGAGGAAGACACCCCGCGCGGCCAGCAGATTTCCATCGTCGCCGCCCAGAACTGGGTCATCTCCTTTCACGAAAACGACGAGAAGGTCTTCGAAGCCATCGAGAAACGCATCGCTGATAATAAGGGGAATATCCGCAAGTGGCACGCTGGCTATCTCGTCTACTCCCTGCTCGATACGCTGGTCGACCGACTGCTTTACCAGACCGAAGAGATCGAGGACGCCACGACCGAGCTCGAAGACTCGATCCTCAAGGGCACCGACGACTGGGACCTCAACGAGGTCTACCGCCTTAAGCGTATTGTCGTACGCCTCAGCCGCCTCGCCCAGCCCCTCAAGGATATGGTCAGCGTACTTGAGCACTATGAGCACGCCCTGTTACCGGCGTCGTTGGACATGTACCTGCGCGACCTCTACGACCATGCCATCCGCGCGGCCGACCGCATCGAGCATGCTCGGATGATCCTCCAGGACCTGCAGGAGTATCACCATACCCAGCAAGAGCGGAAAACCAACGAAGTCATCCGCGTGCTGACGGTGATGAGCTCGGTGTTCATCCCGCTGACGTTCTTGGTCGGACTCTGGGGCATGAACTTCCACTTCATGCCGGAAATCCATACGGCCTGGGGTGAGAAATACGGCTACTTCCTGGCGCTGGGCTCCATGGGCGCCCTCGCGACGGGCATCATCCTCTGGATGAAGCGTAAGCGGTGGTTCTGATTTCGCCGAAGGGCGGCGTCACGCACAATCCTGGGCATCAACGTCGATGACGTCGATGACGTCCTCGTCCCCGAGAATCTTCGCGCGCAGGGGCAGGATTGCGGCGAGGAGCGACTTCACGCCGCTGACGAGATACCAAACGTGGACGCGATGCTGGTCCTGGACCTTCTCGAACGGACATGGGGCCGGACCGCGGATCTCGCACAGCCCAGGATGGAGGCGCTCGAACTCCTTGACCCAGGCGTCGGCGACGAAGTTCACCTTCTCGACGTTACGACCACGGAAGACGTGGCGAACGAGATGGCGGTCCGGCGGGTAACCGAATTCAGCGCGCTTCGCGAGCTCGGCGGCCGCGAAGCCATGGAAATCGAGCCGCTTGGCGAACTGGATGGGATCCGAGGCCGGCTGGAAGCTTTGCACCACGACCACGCCCTCGAGGTCGCCACGGCCGGCGCGACCGGCGACCTGCGTGAGCAGTTGAAAGGTACGCTCGGCGGCGCGGAAGTCCGGCAGCTGCAACGAAAGGTCAGCGTCAATGATGCCCACCAGCGTCACCCGTGGGAAATCGAGGCCCTTAGCGATCATTTGCGTGCCGAGCAGCATGTCATATTTACCCGCCCGGAAATCCGATAACACCTTTCGGAAAAGATCCTTTTTGCCCATCGTATCGGCGTCGATGCGAGCCACGCGGGCACGGGGGAAGAGCTGGGCGATGGTCTCCTCGACCTTCTGGGTGCCGTAGCCCTTCCAGCGGACCTTCGGGGAACGGCAACTCGGGCAGAGCACCGGGGCGCGCTCCTGGTGGTTGCACAGGTGGCAGCGGGCGGTGTCATCGGTGCGATGGAGCGTCAGCGAGACGCTGCACCGCTTGCACTGGACGGCCTCGCCGCAATCCGGACAGACCAGCGAACGCGAATGCCCTCGGCGATTAAGGAAGAGGATGGATTGCTCGCGGCGGGCGAGACGGGCGCGGATGCCGTCGGTCAGCTCGCGGGATAGAATATGCTGTCCCTTGGAGTGGAGGATTTCGCGGCGCATGTCGACGATCCGGAAGGCCGGCATCGGGCGGTCGTCCACCCGCTTGGTCATCACGTCGAGGGCGTAGCGGCCCGCTGTCGCGTTCTTCCAGGTCTCCAGCGAAGGCGTGGCCGAACCCAGCACGCAGGCCGCCCCGAGGACGGAAGCCCGCATCACCGCGACGTCGCGGCCATGATACATCGGCGTCTCACCTTGCTTGAAGGAAGGCTCGTGCTCCTCATCGACCACGATGAGGCGGAGGTTCGGGAGCGGGGCGAAGACCGCGGAACGAGCGCCGACCACTACCCTCGCCTGCCCCAGCGACATCGCCATCCATGCGTCGAAGCGTTCGCCGGCGGAAAGGTGACTATGCCAGACGACGACCTTGGCACCGAGGTCGGCGAGGCGGGAGCGGAGGCGCCCGACCGTCTGCGGCGTGAGCGCGACCTCGGGGACGAGGAAGATCGCTGAGCCGCCTTCGGCCACGACCTTACGGATGAGCGCCACGTAGACCTCGGTCTTGCCCGAGCCCGTGACGCCATGCAGGAGATGCGCCCGGAAGGCCTTCGAATCGAGCGTCTTCGTGACAGACTCCACCGCGGCGACCTGCTCGGGATTCAGCGTATGACCGGCCGAGGGGATGGTCTCTCCTTCGGCATAGGGGTCGTCGTAGGCCACACGCCACAGGACGCTGGCGTCTTCCTTGACCGTGCCCGCTTTGATGAGCGCATCGACGGCGGGCTGCGATACGCCGAGGCCATCCACCATCTTGGCCCGATCGGCGGGTTCCTTCTGCCCGGCAAGGTAGTCGATGACCTGCGCCTGGCGCGGAGCCTTCTTGCGGAGCTTCGCGAGCGCCTCGGCTTCGGGCGGGGCGATGAGCGTGAGCAGTCGCCGCAGGACCGGGCGGACGCCTTTGCGGATGGCGGCGGGCAGGACGGTCTCCAGGACTGAGTTGAGGCCGCAGCCGTAGTAGCCCGCCATCCATTCGGCCAGTTTGCAACAGTCCGGCGTCATCACTGGCTGCTCATGCTCGAGTACCATGACGCTGCGGAGCTTAGCGGCGGGCGGCGGCTCGGCCGGGTATTTCCAGACCACGCCGATGCTGGTCCGTCCGCCGAGCGGCACCCGGACCAGCTGGCCGACCCGCAGAACGGCCTTCAAGGCCGCCGGCACCGAGTACGAGTAAGCCCGGGCCCCGCCGTCAAACGGGACCACCTCGGCGACGCCGGGTTCAATTTCTCCGAAGAGATCGGGCACAGGGGGAGGTTCGCCGAAGCAAAGCAGGGATTCAAGCGAGGGTTGCCGACACCGCCTGATTTACGCTCAGGCGTGGATATCGGTCGTCGGAACGCCGGAATGGGCCGCGATGCGGGCACACATCAGGGCCCAGAAACAGCCGATACAGTTAGCCACGACCAACTGGAGGTCGGTGGGCATAGTGTAGAAGATGAGCGTTCCCGGGAACCAGACGAAGTAGTTCGTGAGCAGATTCGGGAAGACCAGGCGGCGATACCAGCCCGGGCCCATCGCCGCCCGGAGGCGGGCAGTATCCCAGCCGCAATCCTTCCAGAGATGGGAGATCGCATTGCCGGGAGCCCCGATGAAAATCGTGAAGCCCGCCATGTCGACGAACACCTTGAGCAGGACGGTCCGCAGGTTGGGCTCGTCCCCGAACCAGGCAGCTTGCAGGGTGTAGAAGTAACTTACCAGCATCCCCATCAGGGCCCACCAGACCATGCTATGGATCAAATCGCCGAGCGGGTAAGCCGGCCGCAGTCCAGGGAAGACCATGCGGAAGCCCCACGGGATCAGGCCGGAGGTGATGGCCGTGCAAATCGCGGCAAAGGCCATTGGATTGGCCGCGTTGATGGCACCGATACGATTGAGAGCCGTGGCGACTGCCGGGACATTGTAATAGGCGACGACCAAGCCAGCGGCCGCCAACATGATGACCACCAGCGGAAGGGCGATGTCGCGGAGGGCCTTGATGCCGGCGGTCAGCGGCGAAGCGGAGGAGTCTCTCATCCGAGGAACTTGCGGAGCAGCTGGTCAATGAGGACCGGGTTGGCCTTACCCTGCGTACGCTTCATGATCGGACCCTTGAGCGCATTAATGGCCTTCTCGTTGCCAGCACGGTATTCAGCGATGGACTTCGCCACGGCCGGATCGGCGATGACTTCCTGGACGATCTTCTCGAGTTCACCGGTGTCGCTGTTCTGGCGCAAGCCCTTGGCGTCGACAATCGCCGCGGCATCCCGACCCGACGTGAACATCTCAGTGAAGACTTCCTTGGCCTGCTGCTTGGAGATGACGCCTTCATCCGTCAACTTCACCAAGCCAGCGAGCTGCGCCGGCTTGATCAGGCAGGACTCCAGCGAGACCGGAGCGGTCGCCGAAGCGGCAAGGTCGCGGAGGAGGTCGTTGGCGACGAGGTTGGCAATACCTGAGGGATTGGCCGGGTGCGCGGCAACGGCGAGCTCGAACCATTCGGCGAGCGCGCGGTCATTCACGAGCACCGAAGCGGCGGTGTACGGCAGGCCGAGGTTTGCGATGTAGCGACGCTGACGGTCGTAGAGGTTTTCGGGGACCAGCGCGGACAGGCGCGTGACGGTCTCGCGGGAGATCTTCAGCGTCGGGATATCCGGATCGGGGAAGTAACGGTAATCGTGGGCGTCTTCCTTATCGCGCAGCACATAGCCGCGGACTAGTTCAGCGTTCCAACCGCGGGTCTCCTGCGTGATCGAACGGCCGGCTTCGAGTTCACGGATCTGGCGGGCGGTCTCGTAGATGACGGTGTCGCGGACACTCGAGATTGAGTTAAGGTTCTTGGTCTCGGTGCGAGTACCGAGTTTCTCGGTGCCACGACGGCGGATGGAGACGTTGCAGTCGCAACGCAGTTGGCCCTTTTCCATGTCGCAATCGGCCACGCCCGCCTGGGTAATCATCGCGACAAGTGAGCGGAGGAAAGCTTCGGCTTCAGCCGAGGAACGGAGATCCGGCTCCGTGACGATTTCGAGGAGCGGCACGCCGGCACGGTTGTAGTCGACGAGCGAGCCACTGCCCGCGTGGCTGAGCTTCCCCACGTCTTCTTCGAGGTGCGCATGGTGGATGCGGATGAACTTATGCTCGCCCATCACGTTACGCGAGGCGCCCGGGAGCTCAATTTCGACCTGGCCGCCGACGACGACCGGGAAATCCTTCTGGGTGAGCTGGTAGTTCTTCGGATTATCCGGGTAGAAATAGTTCTTCCGGTCCCAGGAACAGTGCTCCGGCACCGACGCTCCGACGACCAGCCCGAAGAGAATGGATTTCTCGACCGCCTCGCGATTCACGACCGGCAACGTGCCCGGGAGACCGAGCACGACCGGGTCCACCTGCTCGTTGGGCTCCTGGCCGAAGCCCCAAGGGGACGACGCGAAAACCTTAGCGCGCGTATGCAACTGCACGTGGACCTCGAGGCCGATGACGACTTCCCAATCAGAAGGAGGGGTGCTCATAGGGCGGCTTGCTGGTGAGCGAAACCGTGGGCGGCCTCGAAGAGACGGCCCGCGGCGAGGAGCTTGGCTTCGGAGAGCGGTGCTCCGACGAGATGGAAGCCGACCGGAAGGTGGCCGGACTTACCGCAGGGCACCGAAAGCGCCGGGAGGCCGGCGAGATTGGCGGGAATCGTAAAAATGTCCTCGAGGTAGAGCTGCAGCGGGTCCGAGGCCTTCTCGCCGACCTTGAAAGCAGGCGTCGGGACGGTTGGCGTGAGGAGCATGTCGACGCCGGCGAGGGCGGCGAGGTATTCACCACGGATCTTCGCACGAGCGCGGAGGGCGCGGACGTAATAGGCGTCGGCGTAACCGGCGCTGAGCACGAACGTACCGAGCAGGATGCGCCGCTTCACCTCGGGCCCGAAGCCTTCGGAGCGACTGGCCGTCATCATCTCGACTGGCGTGCCGGCAGAGGCGGAGCGATGGCCATAGCGGACGCCGTCATAGCGGCCGAGATTGGAGGAAGCCTCCGCGGTCGCGACGACATAGTAAGTCGGCACCGCGAGATCGGAAGAAGGCAGTTCGACCTCGGAGATTGCGCAACCTTGGGCACGGTAGAATGCGACCGCGGCGTTGACGGCGGCGGCGACTTCGGGAGCAACACCCTTACCAAGGAAGCCCTTCGGGATACCAATGCGGAGCTTCTTGGCGTCACCGGACGGCGCGAACGCGCGATCGGCTGGACCGAAACAGGTCATGTCACGCGCATCGGCCGAGGCCAAAGCGTTAAGGAGTAATTCGCAGTCTTCGATACTGCGGGCCATCGGCCCAATCTGGTCGAGCGACGAAGCGAAGGCCACGAGCCCGAAGCGGGAGATGAGTCCGTAAGTGGGCTTCAGGCCGACCACGCCGCAATGCGAGGCGGGCTGGCGAATGGAGCCACCGGTATCAGAGCCGAGCGAGAGCGGCACCAGGCCGGCCGCGAGGGCCGCGGCGCTACCGCCGGAAGAACCGCCCGGAATACGAGCGAGGTCCCAAGGATTGAAGGTCTTACGGATAGCGGAGTTTTCCGTGGAAGATCCCATCGCGAACTCGTCCATGTTCAAGCGGCCGTAGAGAATCGCGCCGGCGGCGCGGAGGCGTTCGGCGACGTGGGAGTCGTACGGTGAGACCAGCGGTGCGAGCATCTTGCTCGAGCAAGTGAGCGGCTGGCCCTTCACCGCGATGTTATCCTTGATCGCGACGGGGATGCCTTCGAGCGGGCCCCTGCCCTGCCCCGCCTTGCGGCGAGCGTCAGAGGCGTCGGCCTGCGCGAGGACGTCGGCTTGGTCGAGGTGCGTGAAAGCGCCGACCGTTTCGTTCAAAGCCTTGAAGCGAGTAATGAGCGCTTCGCAAAGAGCGCGGGACGTGAGCGTCCCGGCCGCGAGGCGGCGGCCGAGCTCGCCGGCGGAAAGCGTATGCAGCACCTCACCCATGGCTTACGATTCGTCGTCCACGACGCGCGGGACGGAGATCTGCCCATCGCGTGAGGCGGGGGCGAGGCGGGTGACAGCGGCGGAGCCCAAGACCGGCCCCGGCTCATCGGAGCGCAGCGCGGCTTCGTCGACGACGCGGGCGTCATCGCTCAACGCGGGCAGATCGGCCTGCGCCAGCGCCTCAAAGTGACCGAGGATTTGATTGAGCTGCGACGAGTAGAGCGCTTTCTCCTCGGCCGTGAGGCTGAGGCGGGCGAGCTTCGCGAGGTGGTCGATGTCGAAACCTTCGGCCATGGGGATCAGCGGCGGACAGTCCAGCCGGCGCCCTTTTCAAGCGCGGCGATGACGACGCCGAGGGCCTGATTGGTCTCCTCGTCGGTGAGAGTGCGGGCCGCGTGACGCCAACGGAGTTCGAAGGCGAGGCTGCGGTGGCCGTCGGGCAGGCCCGGGCCGGTGAAGACGTCGAAGCACTGGACCGACTCCAGCACGAACTCCTTGCCCGCGGCCTTGGCGGCGCCTTGGCGGACGCGGGTCTCGACCTCGGCGGCGGCGACGCCGACCGGGACGATGACCGCGACGTCCTTAGTCACGGGCGGGAAAGACGAGAACGCTTCGAAGCGCCGGATCTTACGGGCTTCGGCGAAGGCCGAGCGCGGGAAGCAGACTTCGCCGGCGATGACGGAGCTCTTCAGGCCGAGGGAACGCGTCCAGCGGAGGTCGAGGACTCCGCAGGCGCCTTCCGCGGCGCGGCCACGGTCGACGAGGGCGGCGGCATGATCGGCCTGCCAAAGACCACTGGTGGCGGCGCCGAACGAAAGGCGGACGGAAGCCACCCCAGCGAGCGCAGCGGCATCCTGTAAGAGGCGCTTGGCGCGCAGCGCGTCGAAGGCCTCGCGGGACTTCCAAGACCGCGTCGCCGGTTCGGCGACAATCGCGAAGGCAACCGAAATGAATTCGCGTACCGTGCCATCGGCCTGCGGACGGAAGACCGTACCGACTTCGAAGAGACCGTGTGGATCGGCGTGCACCGAGAGATTGAGCGCGAGGGCGCCGGCGAGACCGGGGACCAGCGAAGCGCGGAGGTGCGTCTGCTCGGCGGTCAGCGGATTATCCATCGCGACCAGAGCGGCCTGATCGGCGCCAAGCGTACGTACGAGTTCCGCGGCGTCGCGGAGCGAGTAGTGGCAGCACTCCGTGAAACCGGCACCGACGAGGCGGGCGGAGACTTCACGGGTGAAGACAGAGGTCAGCGCGTCTTCATCGCCCGGGAGCGGGGCGATCGGACGGCCGGCGGGCACCTTATCGGTACCATGGATGCGGATGAATTCTTCGACCAGGTCGATCGGACGGGTCACGTCGGAACGGAACGATGGCACCAGCACCGAGAAACCCGGGGCAGAAGCCTTGACCGTGAAACCCAGGCGAGCGAAGGCCGCGGAAACGTCGGCGTCGGCGATCGCCGTACCGAGCTTCGCGGCGACGAAGCCGGCAGGAAGTTCAATCGTCACGTCAGCGCGGGGCGGCTGGCCGACCACGACAGCGGGACTGACGGCCTGAGCGCCGGCGAGTTCGATGAGGAGGTCGGTCGCGAGGCGCGAGGCGAGCTCGACGCCGGCCGGATCGACGTCCCGTGCGAAGCGATGGGAAGAATCGGTCGACACGCCGATGCGGCGGGCGACGCGACGGATCTCACCGGGCCGGAACCAGGCGGACTCCAGAAGGATTTCGGTCGTAGAGTCGGTCACGCCGGAATCGACACCCCCCATCACGCCGGCGACGACGAGCGGGCGCTGGGCATCGGCGATGACGCAGACGCCGGGCTCGAGCTTCACCTTCTTGCCGTCGAGCAGGATAATCTCTTCGCCTTCGCGAGCCGAGCGGGCTTCGATTCCTTCGGAAATTTTCTTCGCGTCGAACGCGTGGAGCGGCTGGCCTAATTCGAGCAGTACCCAGTTCGTGATATCGACCACGTTGTTAATCGGGCGGAGGCCGGCGGCCTCGAGGTCGCGACGCAGCCATGCCGGACTCGGGCCGACCTTCACATTCTTCAGCGTGCGGAGCGTATAGTAAGGACAAAACTCGGAGGACGAGCGGACGAACTTCACCGCATCAGCGGCGGAAGGCGCGGCGGCGAGGCCGGCGGCCGTCTTCACCGTGAGCGGCTTGAGCGAGAGACCCAGCGCGGCGGCGAGATCGCGGGCGACGCCGCGGACGCCGAGACAATCGCCACGGTTCGGAGTCACCGAGATCTCAAGCACCGTATCCGGCGCGCCGTAGAGGGAGTTGAGCGGCGTGCCCACGGCCGGCTGACGAGAAGTCAGGATAAGCAGGCCATCCTCGCCTTTGCCGAGGCCGAGTTCTTCGGAGGAACACATCATGCCCGCCGAGTCGACGTCGCGGAGTTTCGAGACCTTGATCTCGAAACCGCCCGGCATGAGCGTGCCCGGGAGCGCGACCGGCACGCGGTCGCCGACCTGGAAGTTCTTGGCACCGCAGACAATCTGCCGGAGGGAGCCTTCGCCCGCGTCGACTTGGCAGACGCTCAGGCGATCCGCCTTAGGATGCTGCTCGGAAGACTTAATCTCACCGATGACCACGAGGGGCATCGGCGCAAGGCCGAAGGACGTGACCGACTCCACCTCGAGGCCGAGCATCGGGAGGACTTCGGCGACCCGCTCCGGAGTGATGCCCGCAAGGTCGAGGTGCCGGGAGAGGGACTGGAAAGAGACTTTCATGACTCAGGCGAACTGGCGCAGGAAGCGCGTGTCGTTGGCGTAGAAGTGGCGGATATCGTCGATGCCGTGGACCAGCATCGCGATGCGCTCGAGGCCGAGGCCAAAGGCGAGGCCGGACCATTCCTTCGGGTCGAGACCGCAGAGTTCGAGCACCTTTGGGTCGACCAGGCCGCAGCCCATGATTTCCAGCCAGCGATTGGAGAGGCGACCCAGGTTAGGCGAGCGGAGGTCCATCTCAAAGGACGGTTCTGTGAACGGGAAGAACGACGGGCGGAGGCGGATTTCGGCGTCGGCGCCGAAGGTCTCCTTGACGAAGAAGTCGAGCACCCCGCGGAGATCGGCGAGCGTCACGTTGCGATCGATCCAGAGCCCCTCGATTTGGTGGAAGTTGGCGGAGTGCGTTGCGTCGACCGCATCACGGCGGAAGCAACGGCCTGGCGCGACGATGCGGAACGGCGGTTTGCGCGAGAGCATCGTGCGGACCTGCACGCTGGACGTGTGCGTGCGGAGGAGGATCGCTTCGTCGGCCTTACGGGGCGCGTCGGCGGAGCGGAACGCCTTCGGCATGTAAAGCGTGTCCTGCATGTCGCGGGCGGGGTGGTCAGCGGGCGTATTGAGGGCGTCGAAGCAATGCCACTCCGTCTCGACCTCGGGTCCGTCGGCGACGACGAAGCCCAGTTTGCGGAAAGAAGCCAGGATGCGTTCGCGGGTCCGGGAAAGCGGATGGAGCGAGCCCACCGGAGCATCGGGGCTCGGGAGGGTCGGGTCGACGGGTGCGCCGAGGGCGGCGGCGATCTCGGCGCCCTCGACCTTGGCGAGCAAAGTGGCCAGAAGTTCTTCGACGGACTTCTTCGCCTCGTTGATAAGTTTGCCCACGACGGGGCGTTCTTCCTTCGAGAGGGCGGCCATCCCCTTCATCACCTGGGTCAAGGTCCCGTTGGGGCCGACTACGCGCGCCTTGAAGGCTTCGAGTTCGGCGCGAGTGGCGACGGCGGCGGCTTCCCGGGTGGCGGCGACGACGAGTTGGGCGAGCTGCTCCTGCATGGGTTGATTTGTGCGTTGGCGGGGATAATCGGCAAGCGAAAGCACCTTAAAACAAAGAAGCCCCGGCGGGCCGGGGCTTCGTTAAAGGACGTCAGGTCGTCTTAGGCCAGCGCGGCTTGGGCCTTCTTGACGATCGCCTCGAAGGCGGGGGCGTCATGGATGGCCAGCTCGCTCAGGTTCTTACGGTCCATCGTGATGTTGGCCTTCTTGAGGCCAGAGATCAGGCGGCTGTAAGAGATACCGAGGGGGCGGCAGGCGGCGTTAAGTCGGACGATCCACAGCTGGCGGAACGTCGACTTGTTCTTGCGACGGTCGCGGTAAGCGAACTTCTGCGCACGCTGCACGGCCTCGAGGGCATAGACGTACAGGCGGGATTTATTTCCGAAGTAGCCCTTGGCGGCTTTAATCGCGCGTTTCTTGCGGGCCTTGGTGGCCGGACCGTTGGTTGCTCTAGGCATGTTGGTATTTGGTTTTGGTTTTGGTTAGATGGCCTCGGGGTCGCCTTAATGAACACCCGTTCGGCCAAAAGTGGATCGCCGGCTTAGGCGAAAGGCATGCAGGACAGCATCTTCTTCTCGAAGCCGGAGTCGACGCGCTTGGACTTATTAGCACGGCGGCGCTGCTTGCGGGACTTGGAGCTCAACAGGTGGCGGCCGTTAGGGGAGCGGCGCATCACTTTGCCGGTACCGGTCACTTTGAAGCGCTTGGAGACTGACTTGCGGGTCTTTTGCATGGCGGAAAGGGTCGGAACAAAGGGCGTCTGGGGGGACTTGTAAAGGGGAAAGGGCTGGCTGGGAGGGGATGACCGTGCTTTCCTGGCGCGACCGAGCCCGCCGCTCGTTTGACATTCCAGGCCAAGTTCACTCCCCTGAACGCCAACCCTAACCAAGATTCCATGCTTTCCCTCGGAAAAAAGGCCAAACTCTCCTTCAAAGTGGATGCCCTCGTGGACGGTAAAGCCGTCACCGGCCCTTTTGCTGATCTTCTTGACGGACCGACCATCGTATCGGTCTACATGCGGAACAACACCTCGGCCTGCGACAAACAGGCCGCCGAGATGGATAAAAACGAGAAAGCCATTGTCAGGCAAGGGTTTAGGCTAGTCGCTGTTTCCCGCGATACGTGCGCCTCTCACGCCAAATATGCCGCTAAGCACGGCTACGGCTTCACCTTGGTGGCAGACCCCGAAGACCTTTTTTCCCAGGCCATGGACGCCATCGTCGAAAAATCCATGTATGGGAAAAAGTATCTTGGGCCGCTCCGGGCTGCCTACCTTTTCGATGCCACCGGCAAACTCATCGGCCTAGTCCCCAAGGTCGACGCCGCCGCGCATGGCCAGCAGTTGCTGGCCGCAATCGCTGCGACCAAATAATCCAGCGGTGGGCGCTGATAATCGGTGCTTGAACCAAGGGGGCGAAACGGGGAGTTTATTGTCAGACACCTCCGCAGTACCTAATGCCTACGCCCTATCGTCCTAAGCCATCCCGTCCGAAAAATAACGCGGGACAGAATCGTAACCTCCGGAAGGAAGACAAAGGGCCTAAGCGTAATGAACGTATCCGCGCATCCGAGGTGCGCGTGATCTCGCCCAAAGGCGAGATGATGGGCATCATGCCCACGCAGCAGGCGCTCGATCTCGCCCGTGAATTCGGCGTCGACCTAATCGAAATCGCTGCGGCCGCCGTGCCGCCTGTCTGCAAGCTGCAGGAATACGGCAAGTATCTCTACGAGGAAGCCAAGAAGCACAAGCACCAGAAGACCGCCACGCGGGTCAAGGAAATCAAGCTCCGCCCGCGCATCGACAGCCACGACCTCTTCATCAAAGTCCGCCGGGCCGAGAACTTCCTTTTCCACGGCCACAAGGTGAAGCTCCTCCTGCAATATCGCTACCGGGAGCTCGAGCACCCTGAGATCGGTATCGCCACCATCACCAAGGCCATCGACGGCTTGATGCACATCAGCACCCGCGACAACGAGCCCAAGCGCAGCGGCCGGGCGGTTGTCGTCGGACTCACCCCCGTCCAGCAGAACAAGCGTAAGCTCGTCCACAACGAAGCCCCCGGCCAGGAAGATGAAGTGGACGACTCCGCCGTGGACAACGGCGAGAACGACGGAGAATAAAGTCGTGCGGCGCTTTGCGGCGATACTCCTGCTGCTGGGCGTCGGCGCGATGCTCCCCGGGGCCTCGACCGATTTTTACCTCGGAGAATCCGTCCGCCAACTCGGCCTACGCGACGCGCCTCGCTTGGCGGGCGACGGGCGCAGCTCCGAACGTTACGTCACGCGCGGGGGCGTCTCGCTCTACGCGGATTATAGCAAGGACTTCATCCTCGTTGACGGCATGAAGGTGATGCTCGACGACGCGACCGGCTCCCAGCGCGGCCACCTCACCCTCTCGCGACGCGATTACGACAAGGTCTTCGTGCCGCTGTTCTGGGAACTACCCAAGGGCCCAGTCCGACGCATTCTCCTCGACCCCGGTCACGGAGGCAAGGACACCGGCAAGGTCAGCGGTGCCTTCAAGTACACCGAGAAGGCCGCCACGCTCGATACCGCCGCCCGCCTGAAGATTCTGCTCGAGAAGCAAGGCTTCGAGGTCCTGTTCACCCGCACCAAGGACGTCTTCCTGGACCTCGATGACCGCGCCACCATGGCCACGTCCCTCAAGGCCGACCTCTTCATCAGCCTGCACTATAACGCCGGGCCCACTGGGGACACCACCGCCGACGGTATCGAGACGTACTGCCTCACCCCGGCCGGCCAGCGATCGACGAACGCCGGTAAGGCCAAATCGACCACCGGGGCCGAGCCTGGCAACCGCTTCGACGCCGGCAACCTGGCCCTCGCCTGGGGTATCCAGCGCCGCTTGGTCAAAAGCACCGGCGCCGACGATCGCGGCGTGCGGCGCGCCCGCTTCGCCGTCCTGCGCACCCTATCCTGCCCCGGTGTCCTCATCGAAGCGGGATTCATGTCGAACCGCCGCGAAGCCGGCCTGATTGCCGATGGCGCCTACCGTCAGAAGATCGCCGAGGCCATTGCCGCCGGCATCGTGGATTACGCAATCCGGGTCCGCCCGGCCGTCAAAGCCGCCCAATAAGCCGGGGCCAGGCTTCGTCCCCGGCTAAATTCCGCTTGCCAAAGGGGACGGCGGACGGTTCGTTAGACCTTCCCTTCGACCCGCTGGCCCCTGTCAGCGGACCCTCCGACGGGAAATCCAAAACCAACCAAACCCTGGCAACGTCCTCCGCGACGGCCAGGACAAACAGTCAAAACAACATGAGCCTAATGGAAAAACTGCTCGCCGATTCTAATTTCGGCGCGCTCAAAGCACACTCCGTCATCGCCGCCACGGTGACCGAAATCCGCGAAGACAAATTCGTCGTCGTGGACATCAACGGCAAGTCCGAGGGCTTCATCCCCCAGGGCGAATTCCCCGACATGGCCGAAATCCAGGTCGGCATGCAGCTCGAAGTCTACCTCGAGAAGCTTGAGAACAAGGACGGCACCCCGACCGTCTCCTACGATCGCGCCCTCCAAATCCGGAAGTGGGAAAGCATCGAAGCCAATTGCCAGGAAGGCTCCATCGTCCAGGGACGCGTCAAGTCCATCGTCAAGGGAGGCCTCATCGTCTCCGTCGGCGTCGACGCGTTCATGCCTTCCTCCCAGATCGACGTCAATCCCCCCAAGAACCTCGAACAGTTCGTGGGCCAGACCTTCGACTTCAAGATCATCAAGATCAACAAGGAGAAGAAGAACCTCGTCGTCTCCCGCCGCGAACTCATCGAAGAACAGCGCGGTGAAAGCCGTCGCAAGCTCCTCGAAGAGGTCAAGCCCGGCGTCGTCCGCCGCGGTGTCGTCAAGAACATCACCGATTACGGCGCGTTCGTGGACCTCGATGGTCTCGACGGCCTGCTGCACGTGACCGACATGTCTTGGGGCCGGATCGGCCATCCGAGCGAAGTGGTCAAGGTCGGCGAAGAAATCACCGTCATGGTGGTCGAAGTCGACCGCGAGCGCGAACGCGTCTCCCTCGGCCTCAAGCAGACCCAGCCCAACCCTTGGGAAGGCATCGAGAAGCGCTTCCCCGTCGGCCAGAAGGTCCACGGCAAGGTCGTCAACCTCGTGGCTTACGGCGCGTTCGTCGAGATCGAGGGCGGCGTCGAAGGCCTCGTCCATATCTCCGAGCTCTCTTGGACCAAGCGCGTCCAGAAGGCGTCCGACGTCCTCAAGGTCGGCCAGGAAGTCGATGCGGTCATCCTCAACTTCAATAAGGAGGAGCAGAAGATTTCCCTCGGCATCCGCCAGCTCGAAACCAATCCGTGGGAAAAGGTCCGCCATAACTACCCCGTGGGCGCCCGCGTCCGCGGCAAGGTGCGCAACCTCACCAACTACGGCGCGTTCGTCGAACTGGAAGACGGCATCGACGGCATGGTGCACGTGTCCGACATGAGCTGGACCCGCCGCATCAACAATCCGGCCGAAGTCATGAAGAAGGGCGACGACGTGGAAGCCATCGTGCTCGACGTGGATGTCGACCAGCAGCGCATCTCCCTGGGCGTCAAGCAGACCCAGACCGATCCGTGGAGCGAAATCGACCGCAAGTACCGCATCGGCGACCTCGTCAACGGCAAGGTCTCCAAGATCGCGAACTTCGGCGCCTTCATCGAACTGTCCGACGAAATCGACGGCCTCGTGCACGTCTCCCAGCTCGCCGAACAGCGCGTTGAGAACGTCAAGGACGTCGTCAAGGTCGGCCAGGACGTCACCGCTCGCGTCATCAAGATTGACAAGGAGGACCGTCGCATCGGCCTCTCGATCAAGGCGGCGAGCTATGACGCCGAACGCCTCCAGGCGGAAATCAGCAGCTACGACCGCATCAAGGGCCCGTCCACCGGCGGCGCCCCGGCCCCCTCGGCCGGCGGATCGTCCTCGTCGGCGGGCAGCGGAGACTTCAACAGTCTCGGCGACCTCCTCGACAAGGCCGGCAACTGAGCCGCGGCCGTCGGACCAGAACAGACCCCGGGCGACCGGGGTCTTTTTTTGTACCCAAGCGAGCTGGTCGGGGCTAACTTACGGGCATGGTTCCTTTCAAGGGTTACGGCCGGTTGACGCGTAGCACGACGCTGGCGTTGCTGGCGACCTTGGCCGTTCTGGTGGCGGGGTGGACGGGACTGCTTAAAGAAAACACCCTCACGGCCATCGAGACCGGCTGCAAAATCTACGTGCTCTTGCGCGTGATGCGCGCCCGCATCTCCCCCGCCTACCTGCTGCTCTGGGGTCCGCTGACCTGGTTCTTTCCCATTCCCAGCGCCTTGGTCCTCTTTCTCTTTGGCGGCCGCAAGCACTCCGCCCTGGCCGCCGCCAAAAAAGAGGTCAGCCGCGTGGCATGGCGGCTCAGCGATGAACCCGACTTCGGCGGCAATCGCTTCCGGCTGCTCGGCGACCCCCACGGCCGAGATACCTTGGAGGCGCTGCGCAGCCTGATCAAAGGAGCCCAGCGGCGCATCAGCGTGTCGACGTACATCCTCAGCGACGACGCCGTCGGCCGGGAGATTGTGAGCCTCTTGACTGCGCGGGCCAAAGAAGGCGTCGAGGTCCGCCTGCTCGTCGACGCCATCGGCAGCTTCGGTATCCCCTTGCGCCTGTGTCGGCCGCTCCAGCGCGCCGGCGGACTCGTCGCCCGCTTCAACCCGGCGATCCCGATGCAGGGCAAGGGCTCGGCCAACTGGCGCAATCACCGCAAGATCGCGGTCTTCGACGGCCTGTCCGCGATCATCGGAGGCCAGAACCTCGGGATGCGCTACATGGGCGAGAAGCCCTCGAACCGCCGCTTCCGCGATTGCTCTTTCCTGATCACTGGACCGACCGTCGCCGCCCTCGAACGCGTCTTCATCGCCGACTGGTGCCAAGCCACCGATGAGTCCCCGATGGAGTTCGCCTCCCTGTTGCGCGAACGTGCCCCGCGCGTCGGGTCTGCGCGCGTCGAGATCATTGCCTCCGGCCCCGACTGCGAAGGCGATCCGCTCTGGGAGGCCTACGAGAAATCATTTTCCGGCTGCCGGCGCTCCATCACCATCGTCACGCCCTACTTCGTGCCCGACCGCACGCTGTTTGCGCTATTAATCACCGCCGCCAGCGCCGGGCGGCACGTGAAGATCATGGTGCCGCGGCGCTCCGACCACCGGTTGCTCGACCTCGCGCGTCGCTGGTACCTGCGCCGACTGAAGGAGGCCGGCGCCGAAATCCTTTTCTTCAAGCCAGACGTACTCCACGCCAAGCTCGTCATCGTCGATGGCGAAGAGATGGTCGTCGGGTCGGCGAACCTCGATATGCGTTCGCTCTTCTTGAACTACGAGATCGGGGCGATCGTGCGCGACCCGGCCGCCATCGAAGAAGTCACCACGCTCATCGCCGGCTGGGAAGGCGAGTCGACGCATTACACCCAGGATCTCTATCGCCGAGACCGTACCTGGACCGGCCGCGCGATCGAGGCTTTGGCCAAGGTCATCTCCCCTTTACTCTGATCAGCCCAGGAAGGCGTGCAGGCGGACGACTAACCCGGTATCAGCCATCAGGAAACCATCGTGGCCCGCATCGGTGACGACCTCATGGTAAGCGGCGTTGACGCCGACGGCGGTAGCGGCGGCCAGCAGCATGCGCAGCTCGCTTGTCGGGTAGAGCCAGTCGCTGGAGAAGCCGATGGCGAGTACGTCTGGTCCGTCCTGCGTGAACAGCGTGCCGGAGGAAGCGCGGGCGGTCATGTCGAAGCGGTCGACGGCGCGGGTGATGCGCAGCCAGCTGTTGGCGTCGAAGCGCCGGACGAACGCCTGGCCTTGGTGCTCTAAGTAACTTTCCACCTGCCATTGCACCGGATCGCCGGCACCGGCGCCCGGGACTTTGGCGCGCCCGAACTTCTGTTCGAACGAGGCCGAGGAAAGGTAGCTGATGTGGGCAAGCATACGTCCGACGGCGAGGCCTGAGTCGGGGCCTTCCCCGGGGACATAATGTCCGCCGCGAAAATGAGGGTCGCGCTCCACGCAGGCGCGGGAGACCGCGTTGAGGGCGATCGCCATCGGCGACTGGCTCAGGCCAGCGGCGAGCACGGCAATCCGACCGACCTCGGTGGGGTAATCGGCGCACCAGATGAGCGCCTGCATGCCGCCCATCGAACCCCCGACGACCGCGTGTAACTTACTGATGCCGAGATGGCGCATCACCAGACGTTGGGCACGGACGATGTCGCCCAGGGTGATCTCCGGAAAAAATCCCCCGTAGGGCTGGCCCGTCCGTGGGTCGGTCGAGAGCGGACCAGTCGAACCACGGCATCCGCCCAGACAATTCAGCCCGATGACGTAGAAGCGGTCGGTGTCGATGGCCTTGCCCGGGCCCACGAAAGCATCCCACCACCCTGGCTTGCGGTCTTCGACCGCATAGCGGCCAGCCACATGATGGTCGCCGCTCAAGGCATGTGGTATCAGGATGGCATTGGACTTGTCCGGCAGTAACGTGCCGTACGTCTCATAGCGGAGCGTCACGGACGGGAGCTCGCCGCCTAGTTCAAGCCGGAAAGGCTCGGCGGAGACAAAGTCTTGGGGCGAGACCGGACAGAGCTCAGGAGCGGAGGGCGAGTGGGCTGGACGGTCTGACATGGACAACACCAGCCAACCCAGACCTGGACGGGAGGCAAGTGGCCATTCTTTGTTGCCACGTCATAAACCTCCCCAAACCTACGGGATATGCCGCATAGCCATCGCCATGAGCAAGGATGCTGCGAAGAAGGCCCCGGCAGTCGCGTCGAAGCGGCCGTACTGCGCATGAAGCAGAAATCCATGCGCGTCACGTCCCCGCGCCTGGCGATGCTCAAGGCCCTCGCCTCAGCCAAGCACCCCCTCAGCGCAGAGCAGGTCCATGTGGCCGCCGGCGACGATAAGCTCGATCTCGTGACGGTCTACCGCAGCCTCGGTGCCATGGACGACGCTGGCATCGTCCAGCGCCACCCGCTCGAACGCGGGCGCAGCCTCTACGCCCTCGTCACCCCGGGCCACCATCATCACCATGTCATCTGCCGGCGTTGCGGAAAGATCGAGCGCCTGCCCGGCTGCGATACCTCGCGCCTCGAGGCCGCCGCCCGCACCAAGGGTTACGGCGAGCTGACCCATGTCATGGAGATCTACGGTATCTGCCCGGCCTGCATCCCCTCTTCCCATGCCTGATTTTCCTCGTACCGCCTTCTTGCTCGGAGCCGGCCTCGGCACGCGCCTACGTCCGCTCACCGAAAACTGCCCCAAGCCCCTGCTGCCGATCGGCGGTCGGCCCATGGTGCTCCAGGCGATGGAGAAGTTGCGGGCCGCCGGCACGCGCCGCTTCCTAATCAACACGCACCACCGCCCCGAAGCGTGGGCGCTCGCCTTCCCCGATGGACGCTTCGGTGACGCCGAAGTGAAGCTCGTCCATGAACCGGTCCTGCTGGAGACCGGTGGAGGCCTCGCAAACATCGCTGGCCTGCTGGGCGAAGAAGACGCGGACCTCGTCGTCTGGAATGGCGATATCCTCTCCAGCTGCGACATCGCCGCCGCCGTCGCGCACCATCGTGCCAACGGCGGCGCCGCGACGCTGGTCGTCCGCGAACAAGGGCCAAACCGGAACGTCCGCATCACCGACGAAGGTTTCGTCACCGACCTGCGCGACCGCGTCGGCACGACCGATCCCGCCTACCAATACGCCGGCATCTGCGTCGCCACCAAGGCCTTCGTCCAGGGCGTGCCCCCGGCGACCGAATCGCTCGTCGAACATTTCCTCCGCTGCCTCCAGGCCGAAGCCGGCAGCATCCAGGGCTTCCTCGACGCCTCCCCGCACTGGCACGACCTTGGCACCATCGAGGAATTCGAGCGCGTCAAGGCCGAGCAGGAAAGGCCCGTGCGCGGCGCGATCACTTCGGCCGAGGCCGCCCGTGCCCACGGCTACGAACTCGCGGCGGGCGACGAAGTCCTCAAGGGGGGCTCCGGCCGCAGGTTCCACCGCGTAAGGAAGTCCACCGGTGAATCCGCCGTGCTCTGCGTCTATGATGATTCTCGCCCCGAGAACCTGCTGTATGGCGACATCGCGGGAGTCATGCGCGACAAGATCGGCGTCCAGGTCCCGCAAGTCCTCGCAGAAGACAAGGCTGCGGGCGTGCTGGTGCTGGAGGACCTCGGCGACAGCGACCTCTGTTCGCTCACCCAGGGTCCGGAGTTCCCATGGACGGCCTTCGCCTCGGCGCTCGAGCAAGTTGCCGGCCTGCATCGCCATGGTGTCGATGGCTTCGCCGGGTCGGGCATCACGCTCATGGAGGCGTTCGGCCCGAATCTCTACCAATGGGAACGGCAGTATTTCCAAGATAACGTCCTCGGCGGCCGGCGGCCGGACCGCGCCGTGGCGGACGAGATGGCTTCCCTCGCGAAGCAGCTGATGGGCCAGCCCGTCGTCACGATTCACCGCGACTTCCAGTCCCAAAACATCATGGTGCGCGAGGGTTCGGCCTGGCTCGTCGATCTCCAGGGCCTGCGCCACGGCTGCATGTTCTACGACTACGCCTCGCTCGCCTTCGACCCCTACCTCACGCGACCGGACATGGACCTCTGGCGAATCGAGATCGAGGACCACGCACGCGAAGTCTCCGGCTGGAACGGCTCCAGCGACGAGTTCTCGCACCTCTTCCACGTCGCCGCGACGCAGCGCCTCCTCCAAGCCTGCGGCGCCTACGCCTTCCTCGGCCACAAGAAGGGCCGGCCGGAATACCTCGCGCACCTGCCGCAAGGCCTGCGCAACCTGACGATCGCCGCCTCCCTCTGCGGGAGACGCCGGCTCGCCCGGTTGGCGGAAGACCTCGCCGGCGCCCCGGCGAAGGTCAGCCGTTGACCTTATCGTCGAGGAAGCGGACGACCTCGTCCTCGGTCATGCGCACCTGCGCCAGCGTATCGCGGTCGCGGACGGTGACGCCGGCCCCCTTCTCAATCGTCTCGAAATCGATCGTGATTCCATAGGGCGTGCCGATCTCGTCCTGCCGACGATAACGCCGGCCGATGGCGCCGGCGGCGTCATAGAAGACGTTGTGGCGCTGCTTGAGACGACGGTAAAGGGCTTCGGCGCGTTCGACCAACTCGGGCTTATTCTTTACCAACGGGAAGACCGCCGCCTTAAACGGAGCCACGCGGGCGGGCAGGCGGAGCACGGTGCGCTTCTCGCCTTCAACCTCATCCTCATGGTAGGCCGTCGTCAGGAGGGCGAGGAACACGCGGTCGACGCCGACGGACGGCTCGATGACGTGCGGGATATAGCGGGCCTTGGCGGCTTCGTCGAACCAGTCGAGCTTCTGGCCCGACACGTTGCTGTGCTGGGTCAGGTCGAAGTCGCCGCGGGCGGCGACGCCTTGGAGCTCCTGCACGCCGAAGGGGAACTCGAACATGATGTCCGTGGTGCCCTTTGAATAATGGGCGAGCTTCTCGGTCGGGTGCGGGTAGAGGGAGAGCTTGGCGCGAGGGATGCCGATGGACTCGAACCAAGCCAAGCAGCTCTCGATCCAATCCTGATGGGCCGCGGCCCAGTCGGAGGCCGGTGAGATGAAGTACTCGATCTCCATCTGCTCGAACTCGCGGGAGCGGAAGATGAAGTTGCGCGGATTGATTTCGTTACGGAACGCCTTGCCGATTTGGGCGATGCCGAAGGGCATTTTGACGCGCCCGGTGTCGACGACGTTCTTGAAGTTGATGAAGATGCCCTGCGCGGTCTCCGGGCGGAGGTAAGCGGTGGCCGACGCGTCCTGCATGGCGCCGACGTAGGTCTGGAACATCATGTTGAACGAACGGGGCGGCGTAAGCGAACCTGGCTTACCGGTGGCAGGCGAAGGGATGAGCGCGTGCTCTTCGGGCTTGGCTTCCGTGTAGTCCTTGAGCACGACCGGCTCGAGCGCTCCCTGCTTGGCGAGCTTGCGCTTCAGGTCGCTAGCCATCTCCTCGGCCTTGGCCTGCATGCCATCGTCTTCAAGGACGGCGACGTAGCCGATGGTCTCACCGGCGACGCGCACCGGGGCGAAGAAAAGCTGGTCGGCGCGGTAGCGCATCTTGGATTCCTTACAGTCGACGAGCGGGTCGGTGAAGTTTTCGATGTGGCCTGAGGCCTTCCAAGTCGTCGGGTGGTGGATGATCGAGGAGTCGAGGCCGACGATGTCATCGCGGCGGTGCACGAAATCCTGCCACCAGGCCTGCTTGATATTGTTCTTTAGCTCGACGCCCAGGGGACCGTAGTCGAAGAAGCCGTTGAAGCCGCCGTAGATGTCGGAAGAGGGAAAGACGAACCCGCGCCGTTTGCACAGGTTGATGATGGATTCCATCTTGTCGGTCGGGTCGGCCATGGCTGGTAAAGTCCCTCTCCTATCCCCGCTCTGGGGGTCCGCCGCAAGCCTGTTCCCTCAGCGGGGGCGCGGCTCGGTGGTCAGCCCCGCCGCCTTCTTGGACCACGCCTTAGCCGCGGCGGAGATGGCGCGGAAGAGATCCGAGAACTCCGCCGACGCCCCGTTTAGCCGGTCTTGCGAAGCCTCGAGCGAGGCGGAAAAGGCGGCCAGCGCCGCGCCGGCGTCAGCGAGGCGAACCTGCAGGAGAGCCAGCGTCTCGTCATCCATCTTACGGTCGGCCGCCTCGACAGCCTCGCGCAAACGGGCGCAGGTGGCGGCCAGCTGCGCGCTCTGGGCGACCAGCGCGTCCTTGTCGGTCGCCGCGCAGACCGCGGCGGTGCGGCGGACGAGCATCGCAGAGAAACGCGCGGCTCGCTCGGGATCGGTCGCGTCGTGGAAACCTTCGAGGTCGCGTTCGAGCTCCGCGGCGAGGCCGACCAAATCCTTTTCGGCGAGGGACTCAAGCTGCTGAACGAACCCGGTGAGCTTGGCTTGCATGTTGCTATTGAGCGGCGGGATCTCGTCGTCGGCCATTGGCCCGGGGGCGGCGGCGGCTTCATCCCAGATGAGTTCGACCTGCAGGAGGCCGGAGGCCGGGCTCACCGCGACCAGGCGGACGCGCAGGCCCTTCGCGACCTCGGCGCGGAGCCGATCGCCGCGCAACCGATCGGCGAAACCACGATCCTGCAGGGTCGCCGGGTCGAGGCTCAGGCGGACGACGGGACGGAGCAGGCCTTCGGCGTCCGCATCCAGGCCGATGGAAGCGACCTGCCCGACCGTCACGCCCTGGACGCGGACAGGCGTGCCGGAGGAGATGCCTTCGACCGAGAAGACCGGGCGGAAGACCACGGGGATGAGCGGGGCCGACCAGGCGCGCCACCAGGCGAAGCCCGACCACAGCACGGCCACGCCGAGCACGGCCAGCAGCACGCCGCCGAGGCCGCGCCGGCTCATCCGGCGGACTGCGGATAGCTGCCCAGCCACTTGACCACTTCGCAACGACCCTTGAGTTCGGTGACGGCGGCCTGCACGGCGGCGGTGTCCCAGTGTCCCGGGAAGTCGATGAAGAAGAGGTATTCCCAGGCGCGGCGGTGGCTCGGTCGGGATTCGATGCGAATCAGGTTGATGCCGCGGTCAGAGAAAGCGGCCAACGCGCCTTGGAGTGCACCCGGCTCGTGCTTGAGCGTGAGCACCACGCTCGTGACCTCATCCGTGGCGCCGACGGTGTTGGCGGCCTTGGCAATGACGAAGAAGCGCGTGGCATTATCGCGGCGGTCCTGGATGCCGCGGGCGAGGATGGGCACGCCACGAGACTCGGCGGCGACGGCGGAGGCGACCGCAGCCTGGCCTTGCGGCTCGCGCGCCACGAGCTCGACGGCCGCGGCGGTGCTATCAGTCTCGATGAGTACGGCGGCGGGGACATGCCGCGCAAGCCAGCCCCGGCACTGCGCAAGGGCGATGTCCTTCGAGAGGATCTTCTTCACCTGCTCGAGCGGGCCTTGGCCGACGAGGCACTGTTCGACGGAAAGGGTGACCTGGGCCACGACCTTCAGGTCCGATTCCGCGAGGAGGTCGAGGGAGTGGCTGACCACGCCTTCGGTGGAATTCTCGACCGGGACGACGCCGTAGGAAGCCTCGCCGGATTCAACGGCGGCGAAGATATCACCGATGGCGCGGAGGGGGAGCGACGGCACGCTGGTGCCGAAAGCCCGAATCTGCGCCTGCTGGGTGAAGGAGCCTTCGGGGCCGAGGTAGGCGACCGGGTCGGCGATCTGGGCGCCGATGGAAAGGGAGATGATCTCGCGGTAGACGGCGCGGAGGCCGGAAGCTGGAATCGCCGGCGCGGCGGCGGTGATGGCGCGGAGCAGCTGCTCTTCGCGCTGCGGCGCGTAGACCGGTGCGCCCGCCTTGAGCTTCGCCTCGCCGATGGCCCGGGCCACCTGGAGGCGCTCGCCGAGCAGCTTGAGAATTTCGCGGTCGATGCGGTCGACCTCGCGGCGATGGTCTTCGAGGCTCATGCGGAGGGCGTCTCGTCTTCAGGCGGCAAACCGACATCGGTGTCGCCCACTTGGACCGGAGTGGTCGCGCGGGTGATCCATTCGGAAATCTGGGCGGGCGAAAGGACGTCGGAGGCCGGCAGTTCGCCGAGCGAGCGCAGGCCGGTGAAGTCGAGGAACTTGTCGGTCGTGCCGTATTGGATCGGACGGCCCGGCAACTCGGCGCGACCGGTGACGGCCACGAGCTCGAGCTCGAGCAGGCGGTTCAGGGCGCTGTCGACGGAGACGCCGCGAATGGCTTCCATCTCTGAGCGGATGACGGGCTGCCGGTAGGCGACGATGGAGAGCGTCTCGAGGGAGGCCGGACTTAGCCGCTGCGGGCGAGGCTCGCCGCGCAAGAGGCGGACCCAGTCGGAGTAGGCCGGCGAAATCACCAGCCGGAAGCCCTCGGGTCCCTGCAGGATGCGGCACGCATCATTGGCTTCGCGCATCTCGGCCTCGAGGGCGTCGACCGCTTCGCGGATCTGCGTGGCCGTGAGCAACGTCGGGACCTGGTCGATGATGTCCTGGATGATTTCCTGCACGGGCGGTGTCGCCGGAACGATTGTCGGTTCGCCAGCCGCTTCCAGGAGGTCGGGTTGCTGGGCGGCGGCCGCCTGGGCATGGTAACGCTGGACGACCTTCTGGATGTCCTTGATGGACACCGCCTCGGAGGTCGAGAACAGGAGGGCCTTGATGATTTTCTTAAGGTTGAATTCCACGGGGCGGAGGGGCTTAAATCGGGTTGTCGGGAGCGAAGGGGCGGTTCAGTGTCCGCTCCCTGCCCTCTTATTAAGAGACACCCACCGACTGACAACCGCAGACTTTTCCCTCCCATCATGACTGACGCCAACCCCAGCCGCCAACACTCCGCCATCGTCGTGGATGGCCCCGATCGCGCCCCCAGCCGAGCCATGCTCCGGGCCGTAGGATTCACCGATGCGGATTTCGGTAAGCCCATCGTGGGCGTCGCCTCGACTTGGTCGATGGTCACCCCCTGCAACATGCACATCAACCGCCTGGCGGACGAAGCCGTCAAGGGCGCCGATGCAGCCGGGGGCAAGGCGGTCATCTTTTGCACCATCACCGTCTCGGATGGCATCTCGATGGGCACCCCCGGCATGCGCTACTCGCTGGTCTCACGGGAGATCATCGCGGACTCCATCGAGGCAGTGACCGGCGCCGAGGGTTTCGACGGGCTCGTCGCCATCGGCGGCTGCGACAAGAATATGCCCGGCTGCGCCATCGCCATGGCACGCCTCAACCGCCCGTCCGTCTTCGTGTACGGTGGCACCATCGTCCCCGGCCTGCACCGCGGCCAATCAGCCGATATCGTCACCGTCTTCGAAGCCGTCGGCAAGCACGCCGGCAAGCAGATCAGCGAAGGTGAGCTCAAAGAGATCGAGGTCTGCTCGATTCCCGGCGAGGGCTCGTGCGGCGGCATGTATACCGCCAACACCATGGCTTCCGCGATCGAAGCACTCGGCCTCAGCCTGCCGGACAGCTCGGCGCAGCTGGCGAACTCCCAGGCGAAGCTCGCCGATTGCGAACGTGCCGGCAAGGCCGTCCTGGAACTGATCAAACGCAACATCCGTCCGTCCGACATCCTTTCCAAGGAAGCGTTCGAGAACGCCATCACCGTCGTCATCGCCCTCGGCGGTTCGACGAACGCTGTACTCCACCTGATTGCGATGGCGCATTCTGCCGGCATCAGGCTCACCCTCGAGGACTTCGAGCGGGTCGGCCGTCGCGTGCCGGTGCTCGCCGACCTCAAGCCGAGCGGAAAATACAACATGGCACACTTCGTCCGCATCGGCGGCCTCCAGCCGTTGCTCAAGATGCTCCTCGATCAGGGTCTCCTGCATGGGCACTGCATGACCGTCACCGGCAAGACCGTCGCCGAGAACCTCGCGCACGTCGGCAGCTACGCCGCGGACCAAGACGTCGTCCGTCCCTTCTCCAACCCGATCAAGGCCGACAGCCATCTACGCATCCTGCGCGGCAACCTCGCCCCGGAAGGTTCCGTCGCCAAGATCTCCGGCAAGGAAGGCAACGCCTTCACCGGCAAGGCCATCGTCTACGAATCCGAAGAAGCCTCGCTCCGCGGCATCCTCGACGGCGAGGTCAAGGACGGCCACGTCATCGTCATCCGTAACGAAGGTCCCAAGGGCGGACCCGGCATGCGCGAGATGCTCGGACCCACCAGCGCCGTCATGGGCAAGGGCCTCGGCAAGACCGTCGCGCTGATTACCGACGGGCGCTTCTCCGGCGGCTCTCACGGCTTCGTGGTCGGCCACATCACCCCCGAGGCCGCCGTCGGCGGCGTGCTCGCGGTCGTGAAGAACGGAGACACCATCACCATCGATTCACAGAAGAATGAAATCAACCTGGTCGTCCCGGCCGCGGAGATTGCGACACGCCTAAAGTCTTGGAAGGCCTCACCCTGCAAGGAGAAGCGCGGCACCCTCGCTAAATACGCCAAGCTCGTGTCCTCGGCCTCCGAAGGCGCCATCACCGACGGCGACTAAGGTCTTCACCTGAGCGGAAATGAAAGGGCGGA
>CAMBGQ010000014.1 GCA_945866215.1 Opitutus sp. GAS368
GGACGAAATAAACGCCAAAGAAAGCCGCCAAGGCGCGGCGATACCCGAAACGATGCGCAGCCCAGCCGGAGGCGAAGTTGCCGACCACCGAAGCCGAGATGACGCAGAAGAGCGCCGTCGCGACGACCGAAGCCTTATCGAGCGAACGAGCGATGACTTCGGGGTGAGAACGAATGAAGGCCTGCTGCCAGAACATGAAGCACCAGTGCCCGGTCAGGGAAATCGCGCAGAGTGTGGAGGCGATGAAGGTCGTGCGGCGGATATCGCGCCCGAAAAGTCCCATCATCGAGGGAGCCGCCTGCTTGCCCTTCTCGGCTGACCACTCGGCGGTTTCGGGGACTTCCTTGCGAATCCAGAGCGTCACGAACGCTGGCAAGACACCAATCAGGAAGACCCAACGCGGTTCATAACCAGGAACCTTCTGGAGCAAGAAGACGCCGCCGATAGCGGCGAGGATGCCGAAGTTTACCGCGCACTGCAGCACGGCGGCGATCCATGGTCGCCATTTCTTCGGCCAGGTCTCCGAAAGTAGCGAGGCACCCACCGCCCATTCGCCACCGATACCGAGCGCGGCGAGGAAGCGGAAGATCATCAGCTGCCACCAGTTCTCGGCGAAGAACGATAGGCCGGTAAAGAGCGCATAGGTCAGGATTGTTAGAACGAGCGTTTGGCTGCGGCCGAGGCGATCACCGATGATGCCGAAGAAAGCGCCGCCCAAGGCCCAACCGAGCAGGAAAGCCGCCTGGATATACGAACCATAAAGCCCGACATCCGGGTCGACCTCCTTGACCATGAGTAGCTCGGCCACGAAGACGGTGGCGACGAGCGTGTAAAGATGCAGGTCGAGGCCGTCGA
Source organism: Opitutus sp. GAS368 (assembly GCA_945866215.1). Taxonomy (GTDB): domain Bacteria; phylum Verrucomicrobiota; class Verrucomicrobiia; order Opitutales; family UBA953; genus UBA953. The sequence continues at coordinate 856 of CAMBGQ010000014.1, forward strand.
AGAACCAGCCCAGCCAGGCCGCGAGGCCGGACTTCTTCTGGTGCGAAGAAAGTTCGCTGAGCTTCGTGGCTTCGGCGGGGGCGTCGCGCATAGTGAGACAGTTGAAACCGCCTAGAAATTAGCAAGGCGGGCTTTGCGGCCCGCCCTGCGTGAGGACTTACTTCTTCTTGGCTTCAGCCTTCTTGGCCGGCGCCTTGGCCTTCGGGGCCGGCGTCGCCGTGTAAGGCTGATTGGTCATGGCGCCCGGGGCGACCTTAAGGAGATTCGGGGACATGTCGGGAGCCTTGGCATCACCATTGGCCCACTTGAGACCGCCGACCAGGATCTGCTGGAAGGTCGCGTTGGTCCAGACGTCTTCGCGGTGTCCCATGGCGGTATAGAAGACGCGGCCCTTGCCTTCGAACTTGGCCCAGCAGTTCGGGAAAGGCGGGCGCTTGTAGTCGTCGCCTTCAAGAGCGGGGTCATTGAAGACGGTCAGGACGTGGATCTCGGGACGGAAGTCCTTGAGGGTGTACCACTCCTCGACGAAGGAGAACGAGTCGCCGACCTTCTCGAAGCCCGGGAAGGTCTTATCAACGACCTTGTTCACGCCAGCCTGCTGCTTGCCGTGGCGGATGAATTCAGCGCCCAGGAAACAGACATAGGGGTCGGCCTTGTCGCCATGGTTCGTAAAACGCGCGGGGCCCTTCACGGCCTCGTTGTCGGTATGGAAGGTGTCGGAGGCGGAGTGCGTACCCACGAAGCCCTTGCCAGACTTCACGTAGTCGAAGAGGGCCTGCTTGCCGGCCATGGACATCGGTGGATTCTTGTCGCCGCCTTCGGAGCAGAGGTCGCCCGTGGTGTAGAACATCACGGTATCGAACTGAGCCAGGTATTCGGGCGAGAACTTCGAGCCGTCCTTGGAGAAGACGAATTCGATGTTATTGGCGGCGCCCATCTCGAGGAGCTGCTTCTCGGCGAAGCTGGGCTGGCCCTTCTTATAGGAGATGACCTCGTGCTCGTAACCCGAGGACTTGGTGAAGAAGAGGACCTTGCGCTTAGGGGAGTCGGCGGCGAAGGCGCTGAGCGACAGCAGGCAAAGGAGGAACGAGCGGAGCATCATGGGGGTGGTGTCCCGTGAACAAACCCGCCCTGCCCTCCGCAGGCAAGCGGATTGGGGATTAACGGCCCGCGGAACGACGGGCTGGAGGCAATTCACGGCTGATTTCAGCGAGGCGATAGCCAAAGCCTGGCCCCCGCAGACTGGAGCCGTCGACCTGGCCTTCACGGCGTGAATAGAGCAGCGGGTGCACCTTGGCCTCGGCCGCGGAAGCCGCTGGGTAGAACTGCATCCCATTGGTCTCCACGCCGGCGATGGTCGGGGCATGGGCGGCGAGCAGCACGTGCGTCATCTGCGCCATCATGGGGTTGGTGAGATCCTGCACCATCAACTGCATGCCATGGGCGCGGGCCCAGCAGAGGCTGAGGAGCGCGCCGGTCTGCGTCTTGCAGGTCTTGAGGGCCACGCCGGTCCAGCCCAGTTCGCGACCAAGGCGGACGATGCGCCAGTCATGTGCGCTCTCATCGAGGAAGAGTGGCATACGCTGGCTCACGGAGTGGACATCGATGGGGTGTTCCTCGAGCTCATACGGGAAAGGCTGCTCGACGTAGCTGAGTCGCTTGCAAAGCTCCGGCAGTTCGGCCTTCACGCGATCGAGGACGCCGTTCACGTAGGCCGGATCCATCACCGTGCAATTGAAGTCAGCGGTGAAGAGTTCGACACCGAGCGGGAGGCCGATCTCGGCGATGCGCTTCAGCCGCTCGAAATCCCACGACGCATCATTGCCGCGCAGTTTCACCTTCAGGGCCTTGAGGCCATCGGCCTTGATCCATTCGTCGAGCGAGGACGGATAGCCGTCGGCGACCTTGTTGGCGCCGGCTTCGGCCAGCGTGAGGTAATCGAGGCCGCCGACGAGATGCCATGCAAGGAGCTGGGTCGTCACCGGTGAGCGGAAATAGTCGACCGGATAGCGTCCCGCGAAGGAGACGCCCTTGGCGTCAGCAGCGGGCGTGACGTACGTCGACAAGTCGCGGTTCATCCACGGCGCGCAGTAGGTGGAATACGTCGGCACGCCGTGGGCGATGCCATAAGCGTCATGCAGGGCGAGGTCGAAGGGCGAGCAGCAGACCAGCGCCGCAAGCGTCGGGATGGCGACCCCTTCAGGCAGGCCCGCGTTGAACTTTTCCAGGATACCCGGTAGTGCTTCCTCAAGGAAATTGTGGCCAATCTCCATCGGGTGGCCGCGAGCGCCGAAAGCCGCAAAGGCGTCGGTCAGCGTATCGCAGAAATCATGCAACGCCTTTGAGCGGACGTCGTAGGGCACCGGTGAAGGCCAAACCCACTGCACGCTCAGCGGCGTCTCACCCCACCCTTCGGCAAAGGAGCCATCGACTTGCTCGACCGTCACGCACACGCGGGCGCAGACGACGCTCGTGACCGTCTCATGGCCAAATTTCAATGGCAGGCGCAAGGTCACCGGCAAGGCATGCCAGCGCACCGCGCGGATTCGGACGTCGCGAGGATTCATCGACGGTCAGTCCTCGAGCGCCTGACCGGAGGTTTCCTTGCCGAGGAAGGCAACAAACAGCCCCACGGCGTAGACGAGGGTGATTGCCGCCGCCGCCTGCTGGTAGCCGCCGAGGCTTTCCACTAACTTGCCGCTCAACAAGACGAATGGCACCGCGACGAGACGTCCGGTGTTATAGCAGATGCCCTGCCCCGTCGCACGGACGCGGGTCGGAAAAAGTTCCGGCAAGTAGAGCGGGAAGAACCCAAAAAAGGCCGTAGCGGTCATACCGAGGAGGAAGATCTTGAGCGCCATCACCCAGGGAAAGATATCGAAGAGCAACGGGCCGCTCCAATTCGCAGGGGTGCGGTAGATCCAGATGGTGGCGGCCAGGGCGCACAGGCACAGCAGCTGATAACCGAGACGGCGCGGCAGACCGGCGAGGAGCAAGGGCGTACAAAAAGTGCTCACGCAGGCCCCGACCGAGACGATGACCATCGCAAGGGCCTTGGCCCGCGGATTGTCCGGGCCAGCGAGCTCGCCGACCCAAAGCGGAATCCATTGCACCGCGCCCCACGTCCCGACGAACACCACGGCCGCCATCAGGATTCCGGCGATCGTCGATCGGCGGAGGTCGCCGCTGAAGACCTCGCCGATCTTGGAACGGGCGGGCGCCGCCGAGGCGGCCTCCTTCGCCGCGGAGCGCTCCCATTTTTCCGATTCGGGGACGAAAAGCCGAATCAGCAACGTCAGGATAGCCGGCGAGGCGCCGATGAGGAAGTGGATACGCCAGGAGTTGGCATCCGCCGGATAAGCCAGCGCCATGCAGCCGACGAGCACCATCCCGAGGTTGGCCGCCATGCCGATAGCACCGGCCATTTTAGAGCGATGTCGTTCGGGCCAAGCCTCCATCACGAGGGCCACGCCGAGCGCCCATTCGCCGCCCATGCCGAGCGCAGCCATGAAGCGCGCGGCGGCGAGGTGAATCGGGTCGGTCGCGAAGTAGCAGACGCCGCTAAAGAGCGAGTAAAAGAGGATACTGTAGGACATCGCCTTGACCCGGCCGATGCGATCGCCCAGCCAGCCGAACGCCGCGCCGCCCAGGGCGGCGCCGAAGAGGAAGGCGGCAGTGATGATGCCCATCCAGCCGCCGACCCAGCCATTGACGGACTTCACACCCAGCAAAGCGATGTCGGCGGGGACCATGCTCTTCAGGGCCGGGCCGGCGAGCGTCGGGAAGAGCGCCTGTTCATACCCGTCCATCATCCAGCCGAGGAAACCAGCCAGCAGCGTCATCTGCATGCCCTTGGTGATCGCATCTTTGGTGCCTTCGGAAGTGGTCATAAGGGATAGCCCCATCAGAAGGAGATAGCCCGAGCCTTCAAGGGGCGAATTACGGTGGGGCGGTTAGGACTTGTTCCGCTGAACGAGTCTGCCGTTAATGGGCGGATATCAATCCTTCACGCATGAGCACCCCGAAGCACCCTGAGCCTACCGGAATGATTCGCCGTAAGCGCCGCATCGAAGGCAGCTCCGCCATCCTGCTCCCCTTTCTCGCCAACGGCGACATCGACTGGACGGGCTTCGCCGCCCACGTCCGCCGTACCGTCGCGGCGGGCCTGGCTCCGGCCGTGAACATGGATACAGGCTTCGGCAATCTCATCGATGACACCATCCGACGGAAAGCCCTGCAAATCACCCAAGCGGAGACGGGCGGAAAATGGTTTGTCGCCGGAGCCTTCGTCCTCGATCAGCCCGGGGCTGCTTTCGACCTCGCTGCCTACGCCCACCAGATTGATCTGATTCAGCAGCATGGCGGCACGCCAGTCATCTTTCAGAGCTACGGCCTGACTGATCAATCCGACGAGCAAATCGTGGAAGCTTATACCGCCATCGCCCGCCATGCCCCGCGCTTCGTAGGCTTTGAACTCGGCCAAATGTTCGCGCCATTTGGCAAAATCTATTCGCTCGAAGTCTACCGAGGATTGATGGGTATCCCGCAGTGCATCGGGGCCAAGCACTCCTCGCTCCGTCGTGATCTAGAATGGGAACGCCTCGCCCTGCGCGATGCCACCCGCCCGGACTTCCGGGTCTACACGGGCAACGACCTTGCCATCGACATGGTGATGTATGGCAGCGACTACCTCCTCGGGCTCAGCACCTTCGCCCCGGAAGCTTTTGCCTTACGGGATAAAGCCTGGGAAAACGGCGACGCGGCCTTCTACGAAATCAACGACCTCCTTCAGTATCTCGGCTTCCTGACCTTCCGCCCACCCGTCCCAGCATATAAACACTCCGCCGCGATGTTCCTGAAACTCCGAGGTTGGATTGGTTGCGACGACACCCATCCGCGCTCGGTCAAGCGTCCGGAATCTGACCGCGATATCCTGGCCGACATCGCTCGGCGCATCGAAACCCTCCACTGAGCCGATGACTACCCCGTTCAAACTCACCCGCGTCGCGTCGCTCAAGACCGTCGCCGATTTCCGCACCCACTGCGCCAGCGTTGGCGTCGACCTCCCATTGGAGGATGCCATCGAAGCCGGCGCCGGCAATCCCCTCTCGCAGCCAATCGGCCGCACGAAGGTTAACGGCAAGACCATCGGCAACCGTATCGCCATCCATCCGATGGAAGGCTGGGACGGCACCACGACCGGCGGCGTCTCCGAAGAGATGAAGCGACGCTGGCAGCGCTTCGGCGCGAGCGGCGCCAAGCTGATTTGCGGTGCGGAAGCCATGGCCGTGCGCGCCGACGGCCGCGCGAACATGAATCAGCTGATTATTAACGAGGAGAACCAGGCTGGCATCACCGAACTCGTCAGTATCCTCAAGGCCGAGCACACCGCCCGCTGGGGTTCGGTCGACGACCTGGTAATCGGGTTCCAGCTCACCCACTCTGGCCGCTTCTGTCGCCCGCATGATAAGAAACGCTGGGAATCGCGCGTGGCCTACCGGCACCCGATCCTCGACAAGAAATTCAACGTGACCTCCGACGAACAGGTGCTGACCGACGCTGACGTCGAGGAGCTGATCCGCTGCTATGTGCAGGCCGCCCGCGTGGCCCGCGACTGCGGTGCCGACTTCGTCGATATCAAGCACTGCCACGGATACCTCCTGCACGAATTCCTCAGCGCCCACAAGCGTCCGGGCAAGTTCGGGGGCTCGTTCGAGAATCGCACCCGCATTTTGCGCGAGATCATCGCCGGCATCCGCGCCGACGGTAACGCGATCGATATCGGCGTGCGCCTCAGCCTGTTCGACATGGTGCCGTTCCGACCAGACCCGGCGCTGAGCGTGCCCGGCAAGCTCGGTCCAGGTATCCCCGAAGAGCATACCCACCTCCTGCCCTACCCTTACGCCTTTGGGGTGAACGCGCAGAAGCCCACCGAGATTGACCTCACCGAGACTTTCGCTTTCGTGCAGCTCCTCGGCGAACTTGGCGTCAAGATTCTCAACACTACTGCTGGCTCGCCCTACTACAATCCGCACCTGCAGCGCCCCGCGGCCTATCCGCCCAGCGACGGCTACCAGCCGGCGCACGATCCGCTCATCGACGTCGCGCGTCAGGTGCGCGTCGTCCGCGAGGTCCGCGCGCAGGCTCCTGCTGGCATGATTATCGTCAGTTCCGGCCTCAGCTATGTGCAGGAATACCTACCCCACATCGCACAGCACATCCTGCGTACCGGAGGCAGCGATGCAATCGGCGTCGGCCGCGCGGTGCTTAGTTATCCGGCGATGCTCGCGGATGCCGCGAAGAACGGCGTAATGGAAACCAAGTTCATCTGCCGCACCTTTAGCGACTGCACGACCGCGCCGCGCAACGGCCTCATCTCCGGCTGCTACCCGCTCGATAAGTATTACACCGCTAAACCCGAGTTCCAGCAGCTCAAGGACATCAAGAAGAGCGTCGGCGCCTGAAGGCGCTCAGGGCTTCTCAAAGATCATCAGGTGCTGCCACGGCAGGTCTGGCTTGTTCATCACGAAACGGAAGCCGGCGGCTTCAAATTCTTTGCGGGCCTGCGCCTCGGTCATCTTGTGATGCGGCTTGATCGGGACGTTGTCGTCCTCCGCGCGATACTCCAAGAGGTAGATACGGCCTTTCGACTTCAGCGCCGAACGCAGCGAAGCGAGCATCTCCACTGGGTGGTCGAATTCGTGGTAAGCATCGACCATCAGCGCGGCATCAATCGAAGACGGGGGCAGTTTCACGTCATCGATTGCTCCAAGGTGGGGCTGAACGTTCGTCACCCCGAGCTTGGTGGACTCCTTCTGCAGGAAGTCCAACATCTCCGGCTGGATGTCCACCGCGATGACCTTGCCGCGGGGTAGTTTACGGGCGATCCGGAAGGAATAATAACCTGAGCCGGCGCCGATATCGGCTAGGACCGCATCGGGCGCCAGTTCCAGCAAGGCGATGGCTTTGGAAGGCGCCTCTTCCTTCTCGCGGTCGGTGCGCTCCAGCCAGCCGATACCGGGATGGCCCATCACGTGCGAGATCTCGCGCCCCATCCAGACCTTGCCGATGCCGTCGCGCGAAGGCGTGCACGTCTCGTACTTAACCGGCGACGCGACGGGCGCGGCGGAGACCGGACGCGACCAGAAAAAAAGGCCGATGGCTCCGCCGAGGAGCAGCACGGAGGAGAGCACGGGGTAACGCTTCAACATGGAGGTATGCTGAGGTATGACCGAACGTTCGCAAGCGCGACCGCGCGGCGCGTTACTTCTTTACCGGCTCATTGCAATGATCGCAGACCTTGCCGACCTTGGCCGCCTTGACGCAGCAAGGGTGGTTGCACTTATCGCCCCTCTTCGTCGCCTTGTCGCAACAGCTGCCTTCCTGATATTTCGGCGCCGCCTTGGCGGGCGTGGCTGGCGAGGTGTCGGCCGCGAAAAGCAACACGGTCGGGAGGAGTAAAAGCGTGAGGTATTTCATTTATTTAGTCTTAAGAGAGTCAGGAGAATAAGCAATCCAGAGGACATGGGGAAGGGACCCGGCAGCTCCGCGATACGGAAGCGGGAGCTGTGCGTCATCCGTTTCGTTGCCAAAATGAAAGGGGAAGCCAGCGGCCGAAAAGAGGCCGAAAAGCCCAAAAAGGCGATTTTATCGAGAAAACGGCCATTTTACCCATCTTAAGTCAAAAATTGATGATTTAAGCTATCCGCGGTCCAAGGATGCCAGACACTTGCCAAGGCCTCACGATAGGTAATGATACCTATTAGAAGCTCTGGCATGAACCCGCGTAACTCACGCCCTGGATTTAGCCTCATCCTTTCTCTGACAGTGATGGCGGGGATCGTCATGCTACTCGTCACGATTTCCGCTTTTCTTACCATCGAATCGCAAGCGGTCGCCAACCAGCAACTGGCAACACGCGCTCGGCTGAACGCGATCGTCGCCATGCGCCTTGCCCTCGCGCACCTGCAGCAGGAAGCCGGCCCGGACCGCCGCTCCACCGCGCGGTCCGATATCACGCAGCCGGGGGTGAGCGCCAGCAATCTCCGGAACCCGATGTGGACCGGGGTGTGGCGCTCCGACCTGCCCGACCTGCCCCCAGCCTGGCTCATTTCCGGCCGTGGCGACCAACTCGCTGGCACGCAGTCGATCTCTCTTTACGATGACCGGATCCGCACGAATCCCGCGCACGATGCAGACTACCATGCCGGCTACTGGGCTCCTTGGCAGGCCGGCTCCATCGTAAACACGACGACGATGGTGAACCTTGTCGGCCTGAGCAGCGCCACCGCGGCCGATGGCAACCGCCCGAGCGGCCTAGTCGCCTTACCTAAGGTCGCGCTTCCTGATAAAAACATCAACGGCAACTACGCCTACTGGATCGGCGATGAAGGCATCAAAGCGCGCGTCAATCTCCGTGAACTCCGCTCCGAAGACCCGGCCGACGCCGCGCAATTGATCTCGGTGCGGAGTCCCGTGACGCAGGGCCTTCTAAAGAACATAGACGACCCGCTTCAGCTGGACGCCTTCAGCCGATTAAAGGAGGCTCCGCTGATCAAAGACATCAACAAGGTGCTCACCGCTGACGGGACGGCGGATGTCCGTAAGTATTTCCACGACATCACCACCGTCTCAGCTGGCGTCCTCGCGGACTCGCTGCACGGCGGACTCAAACGCGATCTCTCGGTGGCCTTCGAGCTTGCCGACGACCAGTTCGCGGGCACGGAGTTCGGGCAGGGGGCGCCCGGCGCCGCTGCCACCCACGTCGGCCGGGATTTCGCCATCGCTGGCCAGCCGGAGGTCTCCGGCTTCGAAGACGCCCAGATGGTAGTGCTGAACACCAAGTTCGGTCCCCGCAACATCACGGCTGCGCCGATCCTCACCCACAAGCACAGGGTTCCCAGCAGCGGCGAAATCCTGACCCTGCGCGGACCGACGTGGTGGGCGCTGCGCGACTATCATCGTCTTTACAAATCCCTCGGCTGGTCGGACTCGTTCGGCGCGGGCGGGCCGCGGACCACCTCGACCCCGACCTTATTGGCCCGGGCGCTTTGGCCGAACGTGGCCGCCGCCCATCCGGACGGAGTTCCAAGCAACAGCGGCCTCGCCAACAACAGCCTGCGCAACCGTGTCTACAGCTACTCGGACATTTACAACGCCGACCAGAACACCGGTGGCGCGCTGATCAATCCTAACGCCTCCGATCTCATTAACGGCGACAGCGGACGGATCGTTACCCGGCCGTTGGCGGTCTCCGCGACCCCATACGTCCAACGTATCTCGCTCGCATTTAGCGTGAACAAGATGCAGTGGTTCGAGTGGAGGCAGATCAAAATCGGCAAGAACATCTTTTGGTATCAGGTCGAGACGGTCGACCTGCGCATTAACGTCACCCCAATCGTCGTGGTGCACAATCCCTACAACGTCCGGCTGACGTGGCAACCGGACGCCAGCACCTCCCGTTCGACGGTCAAGCGACCGTTTGGAGTCGGCTTCTCCGTCGCCGATATCCAAGACTGGAAATTCCGCTTCACGCAATACAACGGAGTCGATTCGACGTCGTTCGAGACATCCCTCGCCGACTTTTTTAAGCGCCAGGGCGATGTTACGGGCGATTCCGTAGATCCCGACGACACCTTCCGGCTCTACCTGGCTAATAACGCGAGCGAGGGAAGCACGACGACGAGCGCACCCGTCACGCCCATCACCCTGGAGCCCGGTGAACTCAGGGTCTTCTCCTGCGAGCCTAATTTCGGCGAATGGACCAAAGAAATCGTTTTGGGCAACGTCTACAGCACCCGCGGAGGCTTCCGCGACAACGTGCTGGACTGGAACCTCGGGGCGGGCGCCGAAGATGCCTTTGACATCGCCTCGCCGATCGGGATGGCGATTATCCCCGCGGGTAATGTACGGGTGCGCCACGCTATCGCCAGCCGACCGAACGATGAACTCATCCTCGACCGGAGCAACTCCAGCAGTCCCAGCCTTAAGAAGACTAACTTCTTCTTCAACAACAGCGAGGCGGCGGAAATCGTTTTCACGGATATCAACGCCGATAAATATCCTTTGGCGGAAAAATTCTTCATGAGCTGGCGGCATGTCCGCAACAAGACCCTCGATGGACTGCCCAACAGCACGCAGCCCACCTTAGAGCCCGACCTGATCTCCGTGATCGACATCACCGCCAAAACGGCTGACGCCGCCGGCGCCCCCTACCCCTTCCTCACCCACTCCAACCCACTGGCCCCCGTGCAACGCGCCAGCGCTGGGGGCCGCCGCATCGGGGTCAGCGGGGACTCGGCCGGTTATTTAGGCGCTTCCCCCAGCTACCAGCTGACCGTCCGCAACGGTGCTTGGGAAAATCTGCTGGAATTCCCCGCTGGTACCGATGGGAAGAAGACCTACGGGGGATACTCCATCTCCTCAAGCGGCGCCGACTCGGTAATCCTGGCTGAAATCCCTCTGGTCCAGCCCACTTCCCTCGCGCATTACGCGCACGCCAACCTTGGCATCCGCGATCAGCAACCCCTGCTCGCCATCGGCAATAGTTTTGCTACCCCGTTCATCGATCCTCGGAAAGCCTATCAGGAAAACGGGGACAGCTGGACCGAGATGGATCAGTCCTATCTGCTCAACGCCGCACTTTGGGATGGTTTCTTCCTTTCCAGCATCGCCCCTTGGATGAAGACGGGCAGCACGGGCGCAATCGCGCCGGCGACGGCAAGCCCACCGGACCTGACCACGAGGAAAAACGATAAGACCCTCGGCTTCGATTCGGACCGTGAGTTGAAATCCGCCGCCGCAGTCATCGACGACTTCGTCTCCCTCGGCATACCGCTGGACAATCCCCGCTTCAGCTTGGAAGGCGCGGATAAGTCGCCGGAAGCCCTCCGCTCCGCCCTCGCCGACTATCGTCGTTCCGCGACGGTGCTGCTCAACAAAGGGGCGTTCAATGTTAACTCGACCTCGGTCGAAGCCTGGACCTCCTTACTGGGATCCGCCAAAGCGTTCGCCATCAACTCGGCCGGAAAGGACTTCCCCAAAGTTACGGAGAACGCGCGTTTCCCACGTATCCAAGGAAAGACTTCAGTTGCGCCCGCGGATAAGAACATCGGCGATTCCACCAACTGGTCTGGCTTCGCTAATCTCACCGACACGCAGATTGCCGCTCTCGCCAAGGCCATCGTGGAGGAAAATAAGGTCCGCTACGGCATCTCCCAACGCACGGAGCGAGACTTGGTCAAAACCCCGCGTGAGCGGTTGTTCGGGAGCCTGAACAAACCCACGACCCCTTACCTCGGGCTATCGGAATTCGTCAACCGCTTCCTTTGCTCCGACGCTTGGGCCAACCGCACCGGCGCGCTGCAAGCTGCCATCTTACGTTCCGACCGAGATAATACTGATAAGCCATTATACGACCCCTTGTCCAAGAAGACTGGTAATTACCCGGTCGCGATGATCGCCTTGGAAAGCGCCACTGCCGGGACTTTCCCCCATCCGGAAAGCATCGAGATCACCCGACCTGGCCTGTCGCCAAACCCCCTGCACACGGCGCTCGCCGCCCCGGGCAACCTGCTCCAATCGGACCTGCTCCAGAGCCTGGGATCGGCACTGGCCACGCGCTCCGACACCTTCACCCTGCGCTGCTTCGGCGAAGCCGCCCAGAGCAGCGGCGCGACGGGCTGCGCATGGATGGAAGTCGTGGTTCAGCGCACCCCAGAGTTCCTCGACCCAACCAACCTGCCCGAAACTGGCAACAGCGCCCACCGCCCCCTTCGGCTTAGCACTTCCGCCGTAACCGACGCCACCGTCAGCAGCGCCCTCACCTTGGTCAACCACGTCCTCGGCCGTCGCTTCAAGGTAGTTTCCATACGCTGGCTGAGAGCCGATGAGATCTAAGCTTTTTCTCTTGGCAATCATTGTCTGGGCGCTGGCCAGCTTGCCCGCCGTCGCCCAGGAGACCACTCGGGTCGAGGCCCGCGTGAAGTTTCTTTCCATGACGCGGCCGCTGATAGAGGTCGGCCTGCTGCAAGGCACGAAAGCCGAGGGCCTGGCCATCGCCACTGACATGCTGACGGATGAGATCGTCTACCGGGGCGCCTCCCGGCTCGAGCTCCTTGAAATGAAATCGGCCTCGGCCCCGCTGGTCACCACGGATGACGAAGTAAAAGGCAGCAAAAAGGCCACGCCGTCCGCCGGCGTCAAGGCGCGACTTGCCGCCAAGACTTTCAAGCCTGCCGGCACTCCCCCCATCGCCTGGATCGACCTCCCGACCAACCAAGGGCGACTACAACTCATCCTTCTGGTGACCCCTGGCCTCGGGAACGGTATCGTCGCCTTGAACGACTCCCCAGGCTCCGCCCCGCTGGGAAGTAATCGCTATCTCAACCTCTGCTCTTTCCCGATCGTGGTACGACTACCTTCGGGTGACCATGTCATCGGACCGAAAGGATCCAAGACGGCCCGACCTGGCGCCAAGGATAGCGAGTATTACGACCTCCAAATTCTGACGAAGGCCGACGTTCCGGACAAACTGGCCTTCTCCGGGCGGGTTTTCCATATGAATTCTGTCCGCAAGCTTTACCTGATCTCAGAGGCCCCCGGCGAAAGCCAACGCATCACCCTGAAAGTGGTCGAAGACCGCGACGCCCCCGCCAAGGCGCTCCCCCCTTCGGCGGCCCCCCCTAAGTGACCGAGCGGCTGGCAATCGGAGGGAAATAGTTTTAATATGAACAGGCAGGTCGGGGCTTGAGGGCGTTCGTTGCCCGGCCTAAACTGTAGGGGTGCTTCCCCTCCGCGCGACGACGATGCGGTCTCGGCCTGGCTTCAGCCTCGTGCTGTCACTGGTCGTTATGTCGCTGATTCTGCTCACGATCATCACGGTGGCGTCCTTCGTCAGCATCGAATCCCGCCTGGCGGCGCAGCACCAGAACCTCGTCCGGGCACGCCTGAACGCCACGGTCTCGCTCCGGCTGGCGCTGGCGCATCTGCAGCAGGAGGCCGGGCCCGACCGGCGCATCACCGCGCGCGCCGATATCATCGCGAATACGACGCAACCCCTCTGGACTTGGTTGACCCTACGCAATCCGCTGTGGACCGGGGTCTGGCGGAGCGATCTCCAGCTCACCCCCCCTTCCTGGCTGATCAGCGGACGGCATGACCAAATTCCGGGCAGCCAATCCGTCAACCTCCAAGGACAAAGCGACTTTTACCTTTCGCAGTGGGTGCCTTGGCAGACGGACTACGCCTACCCTGAGACTCAAGGCATCACCTTGGTGGGCAACGCCAGCGCCAGTCCAGCCGAGCTGCCCAGTGGAAATTATGCCGGCAAACCCGATGGACGCATCGTGCTTCCGCGGATTAGCCTTCCCGACACCAATGTCTATGGCTCCTACTGCTACTGGATCGGCGATGAAGGCGTCAAAGCCCGCCTCAACCTAAGTGACCCGCGGCTCACCCCGAGCGATGGTTCGGCCAGTACGCCACAACTCAAACAGGAAGCCTTACGCGGAGCGATCCGATCAGGGAACGAAATCCTGCCTGGGCTCGCCACCATGCCGCTCAGCGGCATGGATCCGCGCATCTCGCACGTCCAACAGCTGTCCCTGCTGACTAATGGAGGCGGCCTCATCGAGACCAGTCCGCCCACCGTCGTCCGCGGACTGACCACGGAGACCACCCTGTGGTCACGCGGGGTCAACGCCGACTCGGTCTGGGGCGGCCTCAAGGTGGACCTCTCGCTCGCCTTCGAAATGAACGATGCCCGGTGGGCGGCCTCGGAGTTCGGTGCCGACACGACGCCCATGGATACGGCCGGCCAACGCGTCGCCGGCGTCACCTACGTCTATGATCCCAACGGCGTCAGCATGCGCCAAGCCTTCGGCATCACCAAGACCACCCTGAGCTTCGACGGCCTCACCCGCGGCTACGCGCCGCTCTACTCCTTCGATAGCAGGGTCAGCTCAACAACAACCATCACGACCCGCGGCCCTCTCTGGGATACCCTGCGCAATTACCATCGCCTTTACAAGGAAGTGAGCTGGGCCTCCCAGACCGCTCCCGAAATCAACGCCCGCACTCACTATCCCAGCAACGTGGCCCTGCGTGACGCCGGCTATGGAGCACGCAGCCATTATGGTCGTTTCTATAACCGCGAGGATACGCCCACCGGTGACTTCCTGAACACCCTGACCCTGCATACGCTGCCGGCGCCACGACCCACCAAGGTGGCGGTATCTCCGTACGTCTGCCGCGAGCTGCTGGTCTTCGGACTGCAGAACGGCGCCGACTCGGTCCGGCTCACCGTGACGCCAATCATCGTCCTACATAACCCTTACGGAATCAACCTGCGGCTCGGACGAAAGAATGTCCCCCTTGAGCCGGCCGGTATGCGTTTCTCCTTTCGCAAATGGGATACGCTGAGCCTAAACATCCAGTCAAACTCAACCAACTGGACGAAGACACTCGGGCAGCTGGCCACAGCGGCCGACTCCGCCTCCAGTTCCCAGGAAAGCTTCCGTACTTACATACCAGCGGAGGTCCTGCTGACCCCCGGAGAGTTTCGGGTCTTCTCGCTGCCGGGAGTAGGCACGACACCGAGTAACCGCAGCCCGAACGCTTTCAAGCGAACCGGAGGGTCTATGCAGTCGGGTCTCGATACCCGCGGGGGCGTCTGGATGAACCTCACTGATGCAGCGGGAACACCGCTTTCGGCGACGACGCCCACCACCACGGTGAGACTGATGAATAGCGGCGTCTTCGAGACCCGGGTGATGCTGTCCTCCTGGCCCGGCGACGATATCATCGCCGACTCCCTCGACGCTTCGAGTGAGCTCAACACCCTCCTGACCACCAACCTCAGTTATAGATCACCAATGACCTCGCCCGTCATGAGCCTGACCTTCGGCGGAGTCACTGCACCGGCACTGCCCATAATCGGCGCTGAACCGAAGATCCTCGGCGTCATCGACCAAGGTCTGCGCTGGCCTCGCGATTCCGGACCCTGGCCGCTCTTCTCTTATTCCAATCCTCTGGCGCCCGTAACCCGGGCCGACGCGGGCGGGAGACCCACCGCTACGACCGTGAGCGGAAGAGCCTTCACTTCACCCAGCTATCGGACGACTTCTGCGCAGCCAAGCGGCTGGGGCAACGTGATCGAAACGTTCGGCGTCGACGGCGCCAGCGCCTTCGGCGGACTCAGCCAAACGAGCGCCCTTTCCGGCGGTATAACCGGCGTGACCTCCGCCGTCTATACCGAGGTGCCACTATCGCCTCCCCTTTCCCTCGCCCAATATACGCATGCGAACTTCGGCCTGCGCGACCAGGACCCGCTCTTCCAAATCGCGCAGAGTTTCGTGCCCCTTAACGGCTATAATTACGTCACGAGCAATTATGACGCCAGCTGCGTTATTTCTAACCACGACAGCGCCTGGATGGCGAACGCGGCCTTGTTCGACCGTTTCTTCCTTTCGGGCGCGGCGCCCGTCATCCGCAGGGGAGCCGACGTGACGGAGGCCAAGACCCTTGAGAACGTGCTGGATAACTTCGCCGCTGGCCAAGGAAAGCTGGCCAACCCGCGTACCTGGCTCTTCGCCCAGCGCGACGAAGATACCGTGCGCCGGATGCTCCGCGACCATCGGCGCATCGCCGGGACGATCCTCTCGGAGGGCACATTCAACGTGAACAGCACGTCCGTGCCGGCCTGGGCGGCCTTGCTCGCCAGCGCCAAGCGCAACGCGCTCGGCACGGCCGATGAACTCGAACCCTCCCCCACCAATAACGCCAGGTTCCCCCGAACCGTCCGGGCCGATGCCGCCAGAATCAGCCACCAGAACCGCTTTACCGAACCCGAGGCCTGGACGGGCCTCGCCACCTTGAGCGATAACCAGATCTGGATTCTGGCCCGCAGCATCGTGGAGGAAATGCGTAACCGGATCCGCTTCAACCACCGTTACCCATACGGCATCAAGCCAGGAATGAACGTGCACTACGTCATCCAAAACCGCGGCGCCGAAGTGCCGCTGCCGTTCATCGGGCTTTCCCAGTTTTTAAACCGCTTTAATTGCGGAGCCTATCCCAATGACGTCACGTGGCAAGGGTGCCTGCAGAATGCGATTCTACGAGCCGATGTAGCGGGTGCCAATCTCTCGAACCGTACTGCTGCGCTGGGAATCGCTCCAGTCTTCGGAACCACGCAAGCATCTGCGAACACCACCCTCGCAGGCGCCATTCCTTACGTCCAAACTCCGGCTAACGCGATGGCATCACACCCGCAAGCAAGCCCCTCAACCAATCGTAACCACATGCTCCGGGCCGCACCGACATCCCTCACGCAGGCCGATATCCTGGCCGCCGTCGGTTCATCTCTCGCCACCCGCTCAGATACTTTTGTCATCCGCTGCTACGGCGATGCCGCGGATCCGCTGGATCCGACCAGGACCGTCGCGTCCTGCTGGATCGAGGCCGTGGTGCAACGCGTCCCCGAATTCTGCGACCCTCGCCAGCCGCCCGAGACCGAGGTGGGCAGCCCCACGGATGGCCAGTTGCACAATCCCTTGCTCGACCCTGTGAACCGGACTCTCGGACGTCGTTTCATCATCCTGTCCTCGCGGACACTTAACCCGAACGACCTATGAGACTGACGCTGGCTCTCATCGGAATCGTCGCGGCGGTGGGTTTGGTCGCCCAGCCTGCCGGATCCGAACGTGAGCCCGTACGCGTCCGCTTCCGCGCCCTGTCTTTCGATGAGCCGATTCCGGACGCGAGCTACCTGATGGGCGACCGCCTCCACCGCATCAATATCCCGACAGACGGCTTCACCCCCGAGTACGCCTACGCGGGCCCGAATAACCTTCGCTTCGTGACCATCGATCCACGCACGAAAAAAAACCCGAGCCTCTCCCCTGAATTGCAGGCTGCGCTCCAAAGACTGCGCCGAGCCCAGGCCGCGACCCTCCAGATCTCCCAGGAAAACGAACAGACGACGGAATTTCTCCAGCAGTTCCAACTGCGAACGGGCGAGGATAACCGACCCCCGACCAGCGGCGACCTCGCCCAAATCGAAGCCTTACATCGACGCCTTCAGGAACTGGGAGCGGCGCTGGCCGGGAACTTTAAGGAAACCGAAGAAGCCAACCTAGCCGTCTTGCGGCTGGAAGCGATGCCGGTGCCGGCCACACCGACGGCACCGCAGGCTGGGCCCAAGCAGGCCCTGCTCCCTTCCGCTCCCACCACCGACTGCACATTCAGCAAAGACGGCAACTATCTCCTCATCTTCTACGCCGCCGGTAACGGCTATCAGGTCATGGTACTGGAAGATAACGCCGGGCTCTTCCCGTTCGGCTCGCACCAGTTCATCAATCTTACCGGCAAGGCCATTGAAATCAGGTCGGACGGGCGACGCCTGCCCTTGAAGAGCAATACCCGAGGCACGATTACCAACCTTGGTGACGACTACGGCTATTCCCTCCGCGAGATCTTTGCCGAAGGCCCCGACGGACTCGCCCCTGGCTACACCTTGCGTACGCTGCGCAATCCAGAGCTCCGCACGCTCACCTTCCTGTTACCCGACCCTGGCGACCCGCAAACCATCCGCTGTCGCAGCATCGAAGATACGCGGGCAGCGAAGGCCCCCACGAAACGCTGACTCAGGAGCCGTAGCGCCAGTCGAGAATCTCGGCCTGCGGAGTCCGGCGCCCCTGCCAGCGGTTCCATTGCAGTTTAACGGCCATCTCAATCGCCTTGCCGGGCTCGGGCATACGGTCAGCCATGCGCCAGGCCACGAAACTGAGACGCCGACCACCGCTGAGCGGTAACTGGTGACGAAAATTACCATCGCCAAAAGGCGTGGGCGGGCGGTCGAAGACGAAGCCCTTGAAACCGAAGACTGGTTCGGGATTCCCTTCCCCGTAGGGCTGCAGGAGATCGAGGTCGTCGAGCAACTGGTCCGTGACCTCCGCTGGCCTAATCCAGTGCGCGATATCGATATCACGTCCGTCGGCCAAGACGACTCCGGCGAGGCGTTGAGCCTCGACCGCGGCGGCGAAGCGCGCGCGGAAAGCGTCGACGTCCGCGACGCCGAGCGAGACGCCGACGGCCATCGGGTGCCCCCCATAAGTCTTGAGTAAGTCGGCGCAGGCCTCGAGGGCATCGACCAAGTTGGTGCCCGGCACGCTGCGGCCGGAGCCCTTGGCGTTATCGCCTTCCTTGCCGAGGACGATGACGGGGCGGTCAAGGGCGCGACAAATCTTGCCCGCAGCGATGCCCACGACGCCGGGATGCCAGTCGCCGTGGACGACGTAACCCGCGAGGTCGCCCAGCGCCTTGGCCTGAGCCATGGCCTCTTCAGTCACCTTCTTGTCGATTTCCTGTCGCTCGCGATTGATCGAATCGAGCTGAGCGGCGTCGCGCAGGCAGTCATCCGGATCGTCGGAAAGCAGCAGACGGAGCGGTAGCGACGCATCCGCCAGACGGCCGCTGGCGTTGATCCGCGGCCCGATGCGGTAAGAGACGTCGACCGAGGTCAATACCCCGCCCGGCTCCATGCCGCTGACGGCGATAAGGGCGCGGAGTCCCTGGCGGCGGGCTTCGCCGAGGGCCTTGAGGCCATGGGCAGCGAGGATGCGATTCTCCGTACGAAGCGGGACGAGGTCCGCAATCGTGCCGAGGGCAGCCAGATCGAGGTAATCCTTTACAGCGATACTCGTGCCGCGTTCGTCGCCAGCGAGACGGAGGACCTTCAGTACACCGTGGACAAGTTTGAAGACCAGTCCAGCGGTGCAGAGCGTCTGCCAAGGGGCATCGGCAGCATCGTTGACGCGCGGGTTGACGAGCGTGCAGGTCACGCGGGATTCCTTGGCCACATGGTGATCGACCACAATCACGTCGACCCCTTCGGCTTGGAGCCGTTCGACTTCCAGCTTCGAATTAGTCCCACAGTCCAGAGCGACGAAGAGCTGGGGCTTGGCTTCGGCCAGCACGCGCTCCAAGGCGGCCATCGAGAGGCCATACCCTTCCTCCAGGCGACGCGGGACGAAGTATTCCGGATGCGCACCTAGCCGCCGGAGGAAGTGGACGAGCATCGTTGTGCTCGAGACGCCATCGACGTCGTAGTCACCCAGGATAGCGATGCGCTCCCCCTTAGCAGCTGCGGCGACGAGACGTTCGGCGGCATCGCGCAGGCCGCCGACCGCAAACGGATCGGAGACGTGGGCGAGCTGGGGGCGGAGATGACGCTCCGCCTCAGCCTCGTCCGCAAAGTGACGGGTAAGGACGGCGGCCAGGGGTTCGCTAACCCCCAGCGTGGCGGCGAACCGACGGGTAAGCCCGGCGTCCGCTACCCGGTGAGACCAGGCGGCCATAGGAGGACGCGCTCAGGCCTCCTTATCGGAGCCAGCCTCCCAGGAGTAGGTGCGCGGGAGTTCCGCGGCATCGACGCCCTTACGTTCACCCTTGTGCCACCAGTAGAAGACGGGGCTCGCGATGAAAATGGAGGAGAAAGTTCCGGTGAGCACGCCGTAGATGAAGATCTCGCCGTACAGGCGGACGTCGCCGGCGCCGAAGGCCCAGAGGGCGACGGCGCAGAGGAAGACCGTCGCGGAAGTCAGGATCGTACGGGAAAGCGTGCGGTTGATGGCGAAGTGGATGATGTCGCGAAGAGAGCGACCCGGGTTCGACTGCAGTTCTTCGCGGATACGGTCGAAGACGACAATCGTGTCGTTAATCGAGTAGCCGATAATCAGCAGGATCGCCGCGATGAGGGTCGCGTTGAACTGGCCGCCGAAGAACACGAACAGCGCAATCGTCATTAGCACGTCGTGCAAGGTGGCCACCATCGCAGCGACGCCGAAACCCGTCTCAAAGCGCAGGGAGACGTAGATGCCGATCCCCAGTAGGGCCAGAGCGACGGACCAGATGGCATGGGAACGTAGCTCGCTACTGACGGAACCGCCGATGGCTTCCTTGGAGAGCATAAGCTTATCGACGGAGGCAGTCCGGTCCTTGAGGATGTCAGGGTTCTTGGCCTGAATGGCGCCGACGATGGCCGCGACGTTGGCGAACTCGCCCTTGGACTTGTCCTTGGTGAGCTCGGTCTCGATACGGAGAGTCGGTTCACCTCCGCCCACCGGGGTCTGCACGGTGACGGTGGTATCGGCCAGACCAATGGAGGTCGCCAGCGCGGTAATCTTACCCGTGTCGACCTTGGCGCCGGGGGCGATGGCCACGAGGGCGGATTCGCCACCTCGGAAATCCTTACCGAAGGCTTCCTTGCCCTTGTAGGCGAGCTCGCCGAGACCGAGGGCGATGATGACCCAAGAGGCGATGAAGGCGACTCGGGCGAAGTTGAGGAATGGGATATCAAGGGTCGGCTTGAAGACCGGGAGACCAAAGACGCGCGTCATCACGCCGCGGGAGATGGCCAGCTCCTGCAGGCCACGGCAAGTCACGAGGGACGTAAACACCGTGGTGAAGATACCGATGGTCAACGTGATACCGAAGCCTCGGATCGGGCCTGAGCCCATGAACACGAGGATGAGGGCGGTCAGCAACGTCGTCAGATTGGCGTCGATGATCGTCCAGGTCGCACGGGCGTAACCCTCGCTCAAGGCGACGGATCGGTCCTTGCCCAAGGCGGCCTCTTCGCGGACGCGCTCAAAGATGAGAATGTTCGCATCGACGGCCATGCCGAGCGTGAGCACAAGCGCGGCGACACCGGGCAACGTGATCGTGGCGCCGAAGTAGGCCAAGGCACCGAGGATCATCACCAGGTTGAGAATCATGCCCAGGATGGCGATGAAGCCGCCCCAGACGTAGAACCCGACCATGAAGAAGACGACAAGGCCGACGGCCACGAGGGAGGCCACCACGGACTTGCCTTGGGCGTCCTTCGCGAGCGAAGGGCCGACGGAGGTCACGTCCTGAGTGATGAGCGGGAACTCGAGCGGGTTGTTGAGCACGTTGGCGAGCTCGACGGCCTCTTCGCGGGAGAACGAACCCGTGATGGTCGCGCCGGTGCTGCGGATGGCTTCACGCACGGTCGGGGCCGACTGGAGCTTTCCGTCGAGCACGATGGCGAGCTGGCCGATAGAACGGGAGTTGCCCTCGGCGATTTTCGCGGTGAGGTCGCCGAACTTCTTGGAACCCTCATCGGTGAACTTCATGTCCACGTAGAAGGAGATGCCATCATCGGAGCGACCGGAGGCGGACTTGATAATCTTACCGGTGGCGTCAGCAGCCTTGCGGACGTAGTAACGATTGATGGTAATCTCGCCGGAGCGGCTGTCGACGTCGCGGAGCGTGAGGACCTCGTAGGACGAGATCGCCGAGGCAGCCCCCAGCATCGGATCGACGGGCAGCGAACGGAGGGAACGCTCGCGGTCGGTCTCGGCAGGGCGCTCGGTGCGGTGCACCTGACGGAACTCGAGCTTCGCGGGCTTTTTCAAGGCGTCGATGACATCGGGGTTGTTGGCAGCGTCTTCACCAGGGAGCTGGACCTCGAGGGAGAGGACGCCTACTGGGCGGATTACCGGCTCGGCGACGCCGAACTGATTGACGCGCTGTTCCATGACCTGGATGGCCTGATTAACCATATCAGCGGCGGAGACGTTGGACTTATCGCCGGCACCCTTCTCGCCAGACTCCGCGCCGGTTGGGTCGACCTTGAGCGTGAAGGACACCCCACCCTGCAGGTCGAGGCCGAGCTTGAGGCGACCTTGGGAGGAAACCAGGAGCTGCTTGAGGACGATGCTATTACGCTTGGCTTGATCCGGCTCGCGAACGATCTGCGCTTCGGTGAAGAAGAACGGACGGAAATCCACCGGAGCGGCACGGCCGCGGCCTTCGCCGATGTCACGGAGCGCTTGGAAGTAGGAGACCGACTTCTTGTCGGCGGCGACGGCGGCGTCCTTGTAATACTTTACGCGCTCGAGGGCTTCAGTGTGGAGCTTATCGAATTCGGGCTGCTGCGCGATGACCTGCGCGGGTACGAACTGATCGAGAGGAATCGGAGCGATCGGGTGAACCTCGAACCAGGCGACTGCCAGGGCGACGAGCGAAACCGCGATCTTCCAGAACCAAGTCCTGGATGTCATTGTGTCAGGGTCGGATTAGGGGTGAATGACCTCAGGCCTTGACGATGGCGTCGGTGTCCTTGCCCATGATGGCGGATTTGTGGACGACCAGACGGCCAGAATCGATTTCGAGGGTGATGCGATCATCCTTGAAAGAGACGACACGACCGTAGATGCCGCCGGCGGCGAGGACCTTATCGCCTACCGAGAGTTGGGATTGAAGCTTCTCGAGCTCCTTCTGGCGCTTGCGCTGGGGGGCGAAGAGCAGGAAATACATGCCCAGGAAAAGAAGCGCATACATGATCAGAATGCTCCAACCGCCACCCTGCTGATCGCCGGCACCAGCTCCCGCTGCTGGCGACTGCGCAAGTACTTGAATGATAATAGTTTGGATGATATTCATTGTTCTTATTGTTTGGAAAGGGGTGCCCTGAATGTTTGGAAATGCGATTTAAGGGTAAAAAAGCAAGCCCCGGCGCGTCCCGATTGGCTTTGATTACCCCCCAGGACCTGTCAGTGTGAATAACTCTCCATGAGCCAGCCTGCCCAGGAGCCGATTGAAGGCTCCGCCCCCGTCAAACCCCTCACTGTGGCGGCCACTATCGCTGCACTGGGCGTGGTCTTCGGTGACATCGGGACCAGCCCGCTCTACGCCTTTAAAGAATGCCTCCGGGTCAAGGACGCCGATTCTAACTTCTTGGGCTCCTCCCAAGTCGTCCCGATCCTGTCCCTGATCATCTGGTCGCTCATCTTCGTGGTGATGGTCAAATATGTCCTCTTGGTCATGGAAGCCAACGAGGAGGGCGAAGGCGGTATCATGACCCTCGTCTCCCTCGCATCCGCCAAGGACAAGGAAAAGCGGCAGCACCGAAGCTTCCTCGTCCTCCTCGGTGTCTTCGGAGCCGCCCTTCTCTATGGCGACGGCGTCATCACCCCGGCCATCTCGGTCGTATCGGCACTGGAAGGCGTCAAGGAGGCCAACGAGCGCCTGCACGGCCCCCTCTCCGCCGGCTTCCTCAAATACTTCATTCCGACCGCCGCGGTCCTGATCCTCGTTGGTATCTTCTGGCTCCAGAAGATTGGCACCGGCCGCGTCGGCATGTATTTTGGGCCCATCACGATGGTGTGGTTCGCCGTGATTGGTGGCCTCGGCATCCTCTCATTGGTCCAGAACCATGAAATCTTGGGTCAAATCCTGTGGTCCTTCAATCCGCTGGAGGGCATCGGCCTGCTTATCACCCAGCCTGGCCTGGGCATCCTGATCCTCGGCGCGGTCTTCCTTTCCGTCACGGGTGCCGAGGCGCTCTACGCCGACATGGGCCACTTCGGCCAGAAGCCGATTCGGATGGCGTGGTGCGTCATCGTCTTCCCTGCCCTCATCCTGAACTACCTCGGTCAGGGCGCTTGGGCTCTCGCTCACCCAGCCGAACTCCTGGTACCCGGCTTCAACCCTTTCTTCAATATGGCGCCAGGCTGGGCCCAGATCCCGCTGGTCATCATCGCTACCCTCGCGGCCATCATCGCCTCGCAGGCCCTCATCGCCGGTGCGTTCTCCATCACCATGCAAGCGATCCACCTGAATTATCTGCCGCGCATGCGCATCGTGCATACGTCGGACCAGATATCGGGCCAAGTCTACGTCCCGGTTGTCAACTGGCTGCTCATGACCGGCTCCATCTACCTGGTGCTGTATTACGAGACTTCCGAAAAACTCGCCAGCGCCTACGGCATCGCGGTGAGCCTGACGATGCTGGTGACGACCATCCTGTTCGGACAATATCTCCGCCAGAAGATGAACATCCGCACCGCCGGCGCCTACGCCCTGCTCGCCCCCTTTATCCTGCTGGAGGCCCTCTTTGTCCTCGGTAACGCCCACAAAATACTTCCCAACGGCTGGATGCCCCTGCTCGTGGGCATCATCGTCTACTACCTGATGGCCGTCTGGAACAAGGGCCGCATCGCCATGAAGCAGAAGATGAATGAAGGCGAGACCACCGGCGATTTCGAGAACTTCCTGGATAGCGTCGAAGACCGCTTCGTGGCGGGCAAATTCGCCCGCGTGAAGGGTACCGCGGTCTACTTGGCGGGCTCCACCAAGTCGGTACCGATGGCCCTGGCGCATAACCTCAAGCACAACCGCGTCCTCCACGAAAACATCATTATGGTGACGCTCAAGGTCGATGAGAACCGGGCGATTGTCGCGGAGGCCGACCGTGTGAGCTTCCAGACCCGCGGTCCAAAATTCTGCAAAGTCGATAGCCATGAGGAGTTCCCGTCCGTGCTCAGCGTCACCGGTCGCTTCGGCTTCCGCGAGAAGCAGGACGTCTTCCCCGTGCTCGAGGCCGCCTACAAGGAGCTGGGCATCACCCCCAACCCGCTCGAGACCACCTACTTCCTGAGCCGCGAGACCATTGTCCGCGCGACGTCCGGCTTCTCGCTGAACGCCGTCCAAGAAAAAGTCTTTGAGGTGCTCAACCGCAACTCCCTGTCGGCGACAGCCTACTTCAACCTGCCACCGGGCCGCGTGGTCGAGCTCGGCATGCAGGTCGAGCTTTGAGGCCTCCGCTCAGCGCGGCGCCTCAACCTTAAAGACGAACGCCTGCTTGCACGGGTGGTTCTCCTCGTCGCCCATCTCGCGCGGCGTCGTAATGACGCAGACACCGCCGAGCTGCTCCCAGGGCAGGAGATCCGGCCAACCGAGCAGCATAATCTTCGAACCGGGCGTCGGACGGAGCACGCGCGAGCGCACCTGCGGACCGGGCCAGCCATAGGAAATAAGATACATCGAGCGTCCGTCAGCGGAACGGGTGAAGCGGAAGGAGCCTTCGATGGGTGTAGCGCCAGGACGAACCCCCACGACGGACTCGCCGTTCACGTCGAGCCACTCCTCGACATAGACAAACTGCTTGATGGTTTCCTCGTCGACGGGATTGACGTTCTGATACTGATCCGAGGCCGAATGGCCGGCGACGGCGTCTTCGATAAGATGCACTAAAGCCTCCTCAGGGGAACGCGGGGACGACGAGGTGCAACCGGCGAGGCCGAGGGCGAGGCAAAGGGCTGCGAGGAGTCGGGCAGCCATGACTTCGGGCTTATTTAGCAGCCTTGCTCTTGGCGATCAGGTCGTAGAACCGATCGAAGAGCACATCCGCATCATTCGGCCCTGGGCCGGCTTCCGGGTGATACTGGACGGAGAAGACCGGCTTATCCTTGAGACGCAGGCCGGAGACAGTGTCGTCGTTCATATTCACCTCAGTGACGATGGCGCCGCAGCGCTCCAGGTCCTCGCGCTTCGAGGCGAAGCCGTGGTTCTGGGCGGTGATGGCCACGCGGTCCTCTTCGGTGTTCTTGACGGGCTGGTTACCGCCGCGATGGCCGAACTTCAACTTGTAGGTCGAAGCGCCGATGGCGTGCGTGATGATCTGGTGACCAAGACAGATGCCGAAGACCGGGAAGGTCTGGATGAGGTCGGCCACGGCTTCGTGGGCATACTTCAGGGCGGCGGGATCGCCCGGGCCGTTGGAAAGGAACACGCCATCGGGATTAAAGGCGCGGATCTCGGCAGCGGGCGTGCGAGCCGGGAAGACATGGACGTCGAAGCCGGAGGCGACCAGGCGACGGAAGATCGAGGTCTTGGCGCCGAAGTCGTAGGCCGCAATGCGGTACTTGGTGGCACGGGCCTTGGGCTTGTTGAGGTGCGTGCCCGGGACGGTGAAGGCCTCGCAATCGCCGGCGGTGGCGTTGAAGTGGTAAGGCGCCTTGCAGGTGACGTCCTTGACGAAGTCAGCGCCGACGGTGCCGGTCCAGGCGCGGGCTCGCTTGAGGGCTTCTTCGTCGGTGATGCCTTCGGTGGAGAGGCAAGCCTTCATGACGCCGGCGGAGCGCAGCTTCTTGGTGAGCGAGCGGGTGTCGACGCCTTCGATGCCGGGGATACCATACTTCACGAGCCAGCTGCCGAGGTCGGTGGTGGCCCGCCAATTCGAGACGATGGGCGAAAGATCGCGCACGACGAAACCAGCGACGTGTGGGCGGGCGGATTCGAAGTCGTCTTCGTTGATACCGTAGTTGCCGATCTGCGGAGTCGTCATCGTGACAATCTGGCCGAAGTAGGAAGGGTCGGTGAGGATCTCCTGGTAGCCGGTCATGCTCGTATTGAACACGACTTCTCCGCAAAGGGTGGCCGAAGCTCCGAACGCCCTGCCCCGAAGAATGGTCCCATCTTCAAGAGCGAGCACGGCGGGTCGGTTCATGAGATGGTTTTGAATGAGGGTTCCGCCCCCGTGTGAAGCAAAAAAAGTTCCCATTCGAAGATAGTGCCGAACCCAAGGTCGGACCTGAGACCGACCAGCGCCGCTGACCTACTCAGAAACCCTTGGAGACATCGCCACCCAAGGGCGCCGGCGGGCGGGCCCGAGGGTCCAGACTGTCGGCCGAATAGGGCTTATGGACCTGCCAGCCCGCCCGGTAAGGGGCGCCGACCTGCTTCACTTGCTCCGTGATCGTCCGCAAGACGGCCGGGTCGGCCCGAGAAGACCACTCCGGGTGCAACCAGACGTTAGGGCTAAGCCACTTGCCGCCGACGGCCTCAGTCCAGCGGCTGATGCTGTCCGGAGCCTCGACGATGAGCTTAATCTCGTCCGCCCGGGCTAAGGCCTCAGCCAGAGGGGGCTTGGCCCACTTGGGGCTGACGGTCACCCAGGCGAAGCCGGGGGCAATCGGATAGGCCCCACAGGTCTCGAGGTGGACCTTGAGGCCGACCGAGGCCATGGCGGCCAGCAGAGCGGTCAAATCGTGGATGCAAGGCTCGCCGCCGGTAAGGACTACGAATTCTGGGCGGGCAGCGGCGGCCTCGTCGGCCAACTCGCCGGCCGAAGCCTTGCGGACCTGCTTGGGGACGAACTGAGGATGCCAAGTGGACGCGGAGTCGCACCAGGCACACTTCACCGGGCAACCTTGGAGTCTTATGAAGAAAGCCTTGCGACCGAGATGGACGCCTTCCCCCTGCCAACTGAGGAACGTCTCATTGACGGGGTAAAGCTCAGCCATGGTCAGGCCTTCGGCTGATAGCTCGCCTTGTTCTTGGTGTCCTCGTGCAGGACGATCTGCCGGACCCAAGCGCGGCCGCCGGTTTCCTTGCGGACCATCGGATCAAAAGTCTCGAAGAGGAACTGCGCAATGCCTTCGGTGGAGACGGAATCGATCACGAGCGGACGGAAAAGCTTCGGGTAATCTTTGAGCAGCTGCTCGCGCACCGGGTCTTCCTTAGCGAAGAGGCAGGCGTGATCGAGGTGGTCCGCAATCCAGGTCTTCAGGAAACCGAGGCCACCGAAATCCACGACGAAGCCGCGCTCGTCGAGACGTTCGCAGCCGAATTCAATCTCGATTCCCCAATTATGACCGTGCAGAAACGAGCAATGCCCGTCGTGCCGGTGCTGCCGGTGGGCGAACGGGATGTCGCGGTAGGTCTTGCTGCAGGTGAACATGCGGGCGTCCCCCGAAATAGAGGCCTGCCCCAGCGAGCCGCAAGGCACAACCGAACCCAATAGAGCCCAAAATCAGCGAAACCGAGAAATCAGGCCCGATAAACCGTCGGATCCTGCACGCCGGCGCGGACAAAAGCTTCCTTACGCTCCACGCAGGTACCGCACTTGCCGCAATGCTTCTCGCCGCCGACATAGCACGACCACGTCAGCGCGAAAGGAACGCCGAGTTCGACGCCACGCTGCACAATCGCGGCTTTGTCCATACCCACGAACGGACGTTCAAGCGAGACCTCATGCCAGTCGGCGAGCCGGATGGCCTTATCCAAGGCATCGGCAAAAGCCGGGCGGCAATCAGGATAGATAGCATGGTCACCGCCATGGGCGCCGTAGGCGACCGAGGTGGCCTTGAGCGACATCGCCCAGGCCGCGGCGGTTGCGATGAGGAGCATGTTCCGATTCGGCACGACAGTAGCCTTCATGCTGACCTCTTCGTAGTGACCTTCAGGCACGTCGATATGGGAATCCGTCAGAGCGTTGGCGCCGAAGAGCGGCGTCAGCCCACGGAGATCGGCGATGCGGTGAGGGACCTTGTAATGGGCGCAGATCTCCGCGGCGGCGACCAGCTCGCGGCGGTGGCGCTGACCGTAGTCAACCGACAGCGCATGCACTTCTCTGCCCTCGGCCAACAGATGGGCCAGGAGCACGGTAGAATCCATTCCGCCGGAGTGAATGATGACAGTGCGCTTCATCAGCGGTCAAGTTGAACGCGGACGGCCCCGAGGGCGAGTCCGTTAATCGCGGACCCGCAGCTTGGCCCCCAGCTTGTCGAGGTGCGAGACCGCCACGGCCTCGCCGACGCGCATGGCCGCAGACTCCTTACGATTACCGTCACGCAGACCAGAAAGATGCAGCCAGCCGTGGGCCACATAGAGACGCAGCTCGGTGGCGAGCGTGACGCCATGCTCCTTGGCGGCCCGGCGGGCTTGGTCGATATTCACGCAAATCTCGCCTGCAAAAGACTCACCAGGGTGCTCTTCGCCGACAAACGTAATCACATCGGTCACGCTCGGATCACCGAGGAATTCGTCGTGCAGCTTGGCCGTCTCCTTGTCCCCCAGGAAGGCGACGGACAGCGACCCTTCGGGACAGCGGTAGCCTTTCAGTTTGTCGAGCGCATGGACTACGCGCTGAACGGAAACCGCGGAGACCTTGGTCTTCGCGTGGCGGACAGAGATATCGACGATACGGCTCATGCGGCGGCGAAGACGGGTTTGAGCCGCGCCCAGAGCTCGGACAGCGCCTGCGGGAGGACGCGCGTATCACCGATGACGGGCATGAAGTTGTGATCGCCGTCCCAGCGCGGCACGATGTGGAAGTGGAGGTGCGTCGGGATGCCCGCGCCCGCGGCCTTGCCGAGATTGAGCCCCATATTGAATCCAGCCGGGCTCATCACCTTCTGCAGCACCGCCTGACATCGCACCAGCAGGTCCATCATCTCGATGCGTTCAGCCGGAGTGAGGTCGGCCAGTTCACCGACCTCGCGATTGGGTAGCACCATCAGGTGGCCTGGATTGTAAGGCGAGTTATTGAGGATGACGAAGCAGTGCGGGCCGCGGTGCAGAATCAGATTCGCTTCGTCGTCGTTTGCCACGAGCAACGCCGCGAACGGGCTGCCAGCGCCGGGCTCCTTACGGGAGTGGATATACTGGATGCGCCAGTGCGGGTGAAGTTGCTCGGACATCGGATCAGGAGGCGTAACCCTTGGGTCGGGCGAGGTGCCAATTGCATGCCGTCAGGACGATACTGTCGAGTGTGTCGTAGTGCGGGACCCAGCCGAGTTCGCGACGGACCTTGGAGGCGTCGGCGTAAAGCGCGGGTGGATCGCCTTCGCGGCGCGGGGCGAACGCATGCGGGACGGGCCGGCCGAGGATGCGGCCAACGCTGGCGATGACATCTTTAACCGAATACGGCGTGCCCGTACCGAGATTATAGAAGTGGGCCTGCCCGGGCTGGTTTAGCTTCGGAAGCACGTCGA
This sequence comes from Opitutus sp. GAS368, assembly GCA_945866215.1. Lineage (GTDB taxonomy): Bacteria > Verrucomicrobiota > Verrucomicrobiia > Opitutales > UBA953 > UBA953. The sequence goes on from CAMBGQ010000014.1 coordinate 30,441, forward strand.
GGTGGGCACGGGAAAGGTCGTCAACGTGCACGTAGTCGCGCAGGCAGGTGCCATCCGGGGTCGGGTAATCCGTACCGAAAACCTGGAGTGGCGGACGACGGCCCAACGCCGCGGCAATCGCCAGCGGGATCAGGTGCGTCTCCGGTGAATGGTCTTCACCGATGGCGGCATCCGCCGAAGCCCCAGCGGCATTGAAATAACGGAAGGCGGCGAAGCTTAGGCCGTGCGAGGCGGCGAGTTCCGCGAGGCGACGTTCGACGGCGAGTTTCGTGGCGCCGTACGGATTGATGGGTTGCTGCGGCAGATCCTCAGTCATCGGCATCTTCTCCGGGATACCGTAGGTCGCGCAGGTGCTCGAGAAGACCAGCTTCTTCACGCCCTCGGCAAGCATCGCCTGGAGCAGGCCTTCGGTGCGCACGACGTTGTTCTCGTGGTAGCGGGCGGGCTGTTGGACGGATTCGCCGACATTCGTGAAGGCGGCGAAATCGATGACCACTTCGGCGGCGGACTCGCGCAGGGCGGCGCGGACCGCGGTCTGGTCACCCATATCGGCACGGAAGAACTTCACCCCCGCCGGCACGGATTTGGCGTGGCCGTAGGAGAGGTCGTCCAACACGGCCACCTTGTGCCCGGCGGCCAGCGCCTGCCGGACGCAATGGCTGCCGATGTAGCCGGCACCGCCCACCACGAACACGTTCATGAAAGGCAGATAATCCCCGCTGGACGGCCTAGGCAAGCGGGATAGGGCCGCCGTACGCTCCAAAACCTTGCCAGCATCGTCCCGAACCTCCTATCTGCACGCATTCATGGAATCTTCGGAAATAAAACATGGCAGCTACGACTTCCCGGCCTTCGAGCAGAAGTGGCAGGCCGCTTGGAAAGCCGGCGCCACGTTCCGCACTGAGCCAATCTCTTGCGGTAAGCCGAAGTACTACGTCCTGGATATGTTCCCCTACCCCTCTGGCGCCGGCCTGCACATCGGCCACCCCGAGGGCTACACCGCTTCGGATATCCTCGCCCGCTATAAGAAGGCCAACGGCTTCAACGTCCTCCACCCGATGGGTTGGGACGCTTTCGGCCTCCCCGCCGAACAGCATGCAATCGCCACCGGCGAGCACCCAGCCGTCCAGACCAAGCGCAACATCGATAACTTTCGCCGCCAGCTGCAGATGCTTGGCTTCGCCATCGACTGGGATCGCGAGCTCTCGACCACCGACGAGAACTACTTCCGCTGGACGCAGTGGATTTTCCTCAAGCTCTTCCGCCACGGTCTGGCGTACGTCTCCGAAAAGCCCGTCTGGTTCTGCCCGGCCCTCGGCACCGTCCTCGCTAACGAGGAAGTCCTCAATACGCCCGAAGGCCCCCGCTCCGACCGCGGTAGCCACCCGGTCGAACGCCGTCCGATCCGCCAGTGGGTCCTGCGCATCACCGCCTACGCGGACAAGCTCATCGAAGGCCTCGACCACGTCGATTGGCCCGATTCCACCAAGCGCCTCCAGAAGAATTGGATCGGCAAATCCGAGGGCGCCGAAGTCACCTTCCAGCTCGATGGTCATGCCGATAAGCTGACGGTCTTCACCACCCGTCCGGACACCCTTTACGGCGCAACCTATATGGTCATCGCGCCTGAGCACCCGCTCATCGGCAAGCTCACGACCGCCGGCCAGAAGAACGCAGTCGAAAGCTACGTCGCCGCGGTCCGCAACAAGACCGACCTCGAGCGCACTGACCTCGCGGCTAAGAAGAAGACCGGCGTGTTCACGGGTGCTTACGCTATCAACCCCGTCAACGGCGCGAAGATCCCCGTGTGGACCGCCGACTACGTGCTCATCACCTACGGCACCGGTGCCATCATGGCCGTGCCGGCGCACGACGAACGCGACTGGGAATTCGCCAAGCAGTTCGCGCTCCCCATCATCCAGGTCGTCGGTTCCAAGGAAGCAATCGACGTCAATGAGAAGCCTTGGACGGAGGACGGCCCGATGGTGAACTCGGGTCCGTTCGACGGCCTCTCCGCCCACGAGACCAAGAAGAAAATTACCGCTGACCTCGCCGCCAAGGGCCAGGGCAAGCTCGCCGTGAACTTCAAGCTGCGTGACTGGCTCTTCTCGCGCCAGCGCTACTGGGGCGAGCCCTTCCCGCTCCTCTGGGTTTCCCGCGAAGACTACGCCAAGATCCCGGCCGACTCCGAAGTACGCGAATTCTTGCCGAAGGAGCCCGTCACCTGCCAACTCAACGGCGTCGAAGTCTGCGCCGTGCCGCTGACGTCCAAGCAACTCCCGCTCACCCTGCCTCAGGTCAAATCCTACCTGCCCTCGCCGACCGGCGACTCGCCGCTGTCGAAGGAACCCGAGTGGACCGAGGTCTGGTATGACGTCGCCTCCGGTGCCACCGTCTCGCAGTCCCAGCCGCAGCCCGGTCCGCTCTGGATCAAGGCTTCGCGCGAAACCAACACCATGCCCCAGTGGGCTGGCTCTTGCTGGTACTACCTGCGCTACATCGACCCCAAGAACGCCGAGGCCATCGCCTCCAAGGCCGACCTGGAATACTGGGGCTGCCCCGACTTCTATATCGGCGGCGCCGAGCATGCCGTGCTGCACCTGCTGTACGCGCGCTTCTGGCACCGCTTCCTCCACGAGATTGGCGTCCTGCCGACCGCGGAACCGTTCAAGAAGCTCTTCCACCAAGGCCTCATCATGGGCGAAGACGGCGAGAAGATGTCCAAGAGCCGTGGCAACGTCGTGAACCCGGACGCCATCGTTAAGGACCACGGCGCCGATGCGCTGCGCATGTATCTCATGTTCCTCGGACCGCTCGAGGCCTCCAAGCCTTGGAACTCCGACGGCATCATCGGCATCACCCGTTTCCTCCGTCGCCTCTGGCGCCTGGCGGTCGACGAGAACACCGGCAAGGTCTCGCCGAAGATTAGCGCCGATGGTGCTGAATCCGAAGAACTCGTCCGCGAGCTCCATCGCACCATCCAGAAAGTCGAGAAGGACATCGAGACCCTGCAGTTCAACACCGCCATCTCACAGATGATGATCCTCATGAACGTCGCCGAGAAATCCCCCGCCCTGCGTCGTGCCACCGTCGAGGACTTCGTGCGCCTCGCCGCGCCGTTCGCCCCGCACGTCTGCGAAGAAATCTGGGCCCGCCTTGGTCACAAAGAAGGCGTCACCGCAGGCGGCTGGCCTAAGCTCGACGCCTCCAAGCTCATCGAGACCACCGTCGAGGTCATCTTCCAGGTCAACGGCAAGGTCCGCGCCACCGCCAAGGTCGCCAAGGATATCTCCAAGGACGCCCTGCTGGCGCTGGCCAAGGCCCACGCCGACGTGCTCAAGTTCACCGACGGCAAGCCCGTCGTGAAGGAGATCGTCGTCCCGGGCAAGCTGGTGAACATCGTCGTCGCCGGCTGAGCACCGCGCACCACTCCAATAAAAAGGGCCCCGTTACGGGGCCCTTTTTATTTCACAGTGAGGCGCGGCTTACTTGGCCTCGGCTTCAACGATGTCTTCCATCTTCACCGGCTCCATGCGCGGCACAAGGACATGGATGACAAGTAAGCCGAGAAGGTAGGCGGACCCCGCAATGAACCAGAGGATGGCATAGGAACCGGTTTGCGTCAGGACCTCGCCGACGACGAGCGCGAGGACCATGCCACCCACCGCGCCGGCCATGCCACCGATACCGACGACCGAGCCGACCGCTTTGCGGGGGAACATGTCGGAGGCGAGGGTGAAGATATTAGCCGACCAACCCTGGTGCGCGGCCGCAGCGAGCGAGACGAGGAGCACCGCGGGCCACATGCCGACATCGTTGACGAAGACGATCGGAACGACGCTGACAGCGCAGATGCCCATTGCGGTCTTGCGCGCCGCATTGACCGTCCAGCCGGCCTTAATGAGGCGGGAGGAAATCCACCCACCGCCGATGCTGCCGACATCCGCAATCAGGTAGATAGTCACCAGTGGCAGTCCGATGTTTTTGAGGTCGACGCCGTGCTGCTTGTTGAGGAAACCCGGAATCCAGAAGAGGTAGAGCCACCAGACCGGGTCGGTCATGAACTTACCAATAGCAAAGGCCCACGTCTGGCGGAACTTGAGCAGGCTGAGCCAACTGACCTTGCCCTGCTCGTCGGGTGGATCGGATTCGATATGGGCGAGCTCGGCCGCGGTGATGGTCGGGTGTTCGCGGGGAGAGTGGTAGGCCAAGGCCCACCAGATGACCCAGAAGAAACCGATGGCGCCGGTGACGATGAAAGCCCATTCCCAACCCCAGGTGACGGCGATCCACGGAACCAAGAGGGGGGCGCCGAGGGCGCCGACGTTGGTGCCAGAATTGAAGATACCGGTCGCGAAGGCGCGCTCCTTCTTGGGGAACCATTCAGCGGTGGCCTTGATCGCGGCCGGGAAGTTGCCCGCCTCGCCCAGGCCCAAGATGAAGCGCATCAGGGCGAAGCCCGCGGCGGCTCCCGTGAGGGTCACCCAAGCGAAGCCCGTCTTGGCGTCGATTTGCATCCAGGGGAGACTGAAGGACGGAAGGAGATGAGCGAACCCATGGCCCATGGCGGCCAGACTCCAGATGGTGACGAAGATGATGAAGCCCTTCTTGATGCCGATGCGGTCGATGATGCGACCCGAGAGCACCATGCCGATGGCGTAGGCGAACTGGAAGCTGAAGACGATGGCGGCGTAGGTCCGCTCATCCCAGCCAAACTCCTTCTCCAAGGCCGGCTTCAGCAAGCCAATGACCTGACGGTCGATATAGTTGATCGTGGCGGCGAAGAATAACAAGGCGCAGATGGTCCAACGCTTGTTGCCGATTTTTCCTAGGACTTCGGTCATGTATTTGGGTGTCAGTGGAGCAAAACGCCGATTTTAGGGTAAGTCCACCCCAGAAGTCCTGTTGACGCAACCCTGCGCCAAAGCCACTTTTGTTCTCGAATATAAACATGAAGAAGACGCGTATCCTCCTCACGACCACCTCCTTTCAGGACACCCCGGGTGAACACCATAAGTTGCTCGCCGAGACAGGCTGGGAAATCGTCGCCGCCCGCGGTCCGCTCAACGAAGCGGACACCCTTGCGCTGATGGGTGAGTTCGACGGCTACATCTGCGGCGATGACCTGATTACCGCCGCGGTCATCGAAAAGGCCCTGCCCCGCCTCAAGGTCGTTTCGAAGTACGGTATCGGGGTCGACAAGATCGACGTAAAAACCCTGACAGCCAAGGGTATCCCCCTGCTCTTCACCCCCGGCGTCAACCATACCACGGTCGCCGAGCACACCTTCCTCCTCCTGCTCGCTTTAGAAAAGAACTTCTACTTCCACACCGACTCCACCCGTTCCGGCGGCTGGAAGCGCAAGACGGGGCGCGAGCTGCTCGATAAGACGATTGGCATCATTGGCATGGGCCGCATCGGCAAGGAAGTCGCCATCCGTGCCCGTGCCTTCGGCATGAAGGTCGTCGGCTTCGACCTCTATTGGGATGATAAGTTCTCCGCCCAGTACGACGTGCAGCGCGCCGCCACGATGGACGAAGTCTTTGCGGTCTCCGACTACCTCTCCCTGCACACGAACCTGACCCCCGAGACGCGCGACCTGATTTGCGCCGAGAATATCGCCAAGATGAAGCAGGGCGTGCTCATCCTCAACTGCGCCCGCGGCGAGATCGTCCACACCGACGACATCGCGGCCGCGCTCAAGTCCGGCCAGGTCGGTGGTTACGGCACCGACGTGCTCGACGAAGAGCCGCCGCGCGCCGATCACCCGCTCACCAAGCTCGCGAACTGCGTCGTCACACCGCACATCGGTTCCCGCACCGCTGAGAGCGTCCAGCGCCAGGCGGTTGCCGCCGTCACGAACCTCATCCGCGCGATGCACGGCGAGAAGCCCCTCGCCCAGATCAACCCGGAAGTCCCAGTGAAGAAGGTCGTCTAATCTCCCCACCGAAATCTTACCCATGAGCGAAGTCTTTTACGTCGTCCCCCGCGCTGCCCACGAGGCGCTTGTCACCGCCGCCTACGTCAAGCGCGGCTTCGGTGCCAAGGAGTCGGCCCAGGCCGCTCAGATGGCCAGCATGGCCACGCACCACGGCATCCGCACGCACAACGCCCTCAAAGCGCTGCACCTCGATGAACTCTTCGGCTCCGGCGCCAAGGTCCCGGGCTGCACGCCCAACGCCAGCGTCACGAAGAAGGCCACGCGCTTCGAAACCGCGGAAGTCTGGGACGCCCATCAGAAGCTCGGTCAGGCCGTCGCCGTCGACGCTATCAACCGCTGCATCGAGCTCGCCGACAAATACGGCGTGGGCACGGTCTCGGTCGACAACGCCTTCCACTACCTCTGGGGCGGTGGCTATGTGATGGAAGCCGCCAAGCGCGGTTATATCGCTTATACAAACTGCACCGCCACGCTCGCGGAAGTCGTCCCCTTCCAGGGCAAACACCCGACGCTTGGCACCAACCCGCACTCGTGGGGCTTCCCCACCACCGACGCCGTCGGGTTCCCGATCGTGATTGACTGGGCCACCTCCGTCATCGCCATGGGCCGCGTCCAGGTGCTCAAGCGGGAAGGCAAGATGCTCCCGCCTGACGCCGCGGTGGACAAGGACGGCAAGATCACCCTCGATCCGAACGAAGCCGTCTCGCTCATCCCCTTCGGCGCCCACAAGGGCTACGGGCTCTCGCTCATCAACGAAATCGTCGCCGGCTTTATCGGTGGCTCCCTGCCGACGATTCGCAGCCGCACGCATGTCCCCGGCGAGAAGCAGGCCTGCGCCTTCTTCTTCCAGGTGATTCACCCGGACGCCATCAGCTCCGGCGTCTTCGCCCAGGGCCGCAGCCAGTCCGCCAACGTCAAGGCGGTCCTCGCCGACATCCTCGGCCACGGCAACGAGAAGTGCATGCTCCCCGGACAGCTCGAAGCGGCCGCCGCCGCTCGCAGCGAGAAGGCGGGCGGACTGCTGTTCTCCAAGGCTGAGATCGAAGAGTTTAATAAAGTCGCCGCACACATCGGCCACCCGCCGTTCGATATCGCGGCGCTGCCCACCGGCTGAGCGTCCTCATTTTAAACCCAACCCCTCCCCACATCATGGCTCTCCAAATCAAGTCGGCGAAAGAATGCGCCTTCGACCAAGTCTCCCTCGGTGAAATCATGCTCCGCCTCGACCCGGGCGAAGGCCGCGTGCGCACCACGCGCCAGTTCCAGGTCTGGGAAGGTGGCGGCGAATACAACGTCGCCCGCGGCCTGCGCAAGTGCTTCAACCTCCGTACCTCCGTGTGCACAGCGTTCGTCGACAACGAGGTCGGTCGCCTACTCGAGGACTTCGTGATGCAGGGCGGCGTGAACACCGACTTCATCAAGTGGCGCGAGGACGACGGCATCGGCCGCACGGTCCGCAACGGCCTCAACTTCACCGAGCGTGGCTTCGGCATCCGCGGCGCCGTCGGCGTCCCTGATCGTGGCAACACCGCCGCCTCGCAGATCAAGCCTGGCGACTTCGACTGGGAATACCTCTTCGGTACGCTCGGCGTCCGCTGGCTCCACACCGGCGGCATCTTCGCAGCCCTCTCCGAGACCACCGCGCAGGCCACCATCGAAGCCGTCAAGATCGCCAAGAAGCACGGCACCATCGTCTCCTACGACCTGAACTACCGCCCCTCCCTCTGGAAGACCATCGGTGGACTCAGGAAGGCCCAGGAAGTGAACCGCGAGATCGCCAAGTACGTCGACGTGATGATCGGCAACGAAGAAGACTTCACCGCCTCCCTCGGCTTCGAGGTCAAGGGTGCGGACCATAACCTCACCCATATCGAGACCCAGGCGTTCAAGGATATGATTGCCGAAGCCGTGAAGCAGTTCCCCAACTTCAAGGTCGCCGCGACCACGCTTCGCCGCGTGATCACCGCCACCAAGAACGGCTGGAGCGCCATCTGCTGGCACGACGGTAAGTTCTACGACAGCATCCAGTTCCCTGAACTCGAGATCCTCGACCGCGTCGGCGGCGGTGATAGCTTCGCCTCCGGCCTGGTCTTCGGTTTCCTCGAGCACAACGACGCCCAGAAGGCCGTGAACTACGGCGCTGCCCACGGCGCGCTGGCGTCCACGACCCCCGGCGACACGTCGATGGTCACCCGCAAGGAAGTTGAGAAGCAGCTCGCCGGCGGCGGCGCCCGCGTCGTCCGCTAATCGACCCCTCCTTCCTCCTGCCCTCAAGTCCTCTACCCCTCCTACCCCTATCGTCATGTCCTCCCTCGATCTCTTCTCCCTCAAAGGCCGCACGGCCGTCGTCATCGGCGGTACGGGCGAACTCTGCGGCGCCATGGCCGAAGGCTTCGCCTCCGCCGGCGCGCACGTGATACTCGTCGGTCGCGACCCCGCCAAGGCCGACGCTCGTCTCGCCAAGATCAAGGCCGCCGGCGGCTCTGGCGAATTCATCTCGTGCGAAGCCACCAACAAGGCTGACCTCATCAAGCTGCGCGACGGCATCCTCGCCCAGCACGGCAAGATCGACGTACTCGTGAACGGTGCAGGCGTCAATTCGGCCACGCCCTTCTTCGAGATCGACGAGGCTCAGCTCGATAAAATCCTCACGGTGAACATTAAGGGCGTCATCTTCGGCTGCCAGGTGTTCGGCGAAGCGATGGTTGCCGCCGGCAAGGGCTCGATCATCAACCTCGGTTCGGAATCTGGCATCCTGCCGCTCTCCCGCGTCTTCACCTACTCGGCTTCCAAGGCCGCGGTACATAACCTCTCGAAGAACCTCGCCCGCGAATGGGCCGCCAAGGGCGTCCGCGTCAACACGCTCGTCCCGGGCTTCTTCCCGGCCGAACAGAATCGCAAGGTGCTCACCCCTGAGCGCGTGGCGATGATCCTCGGCAAGACCCCGATGAACCGCTTTGGCGAAGCCAAGGAACTCATCGGTGCCTCCCTCCTCCTCGCTTCCGACGCTGGCAGCTTCGTCACCGGCGCCGAAATCGTCGTCGACGGCGGCTTCGCCGCGATGTCCATCTAAGCGAGACCGACGACAATGGCCTTCATGGACGAACATTTCATCCTCTCGACCGGCACGGCGCAGCAGCTGTACCACGGCGTCGCGAAGGACCAGCCCATCGTCGACTACCACTGCCACCTGAGCCCGAAGGACATCGCTGACGACCGTCGCTTCGAGGACCTCACGGCCATCTGGCTCGCGGGCGACCACTACAAATGGCGCGCGATGCGGGCCAACGGCGTCAGCGAAGACCTCATCACCGGCGAAAAGTCGACGTCGCGCGAGAAGTTCCAGGCCTGGGCCGAGACGGTTCCGTCTACGCTTCGCAATCCCCTCTTTCATTGGACGCACCTCGAGCTACGCCGCCACTTTGGCATCCAGGACGTCCTCGAAGGCGCCACGGCCCAGAAGATCTGGGACGAAGCCAACCGCCAGCTGAAGCATGGCGACCTCACGGCCCGCGGCATCCTCAAGCTCATGAAGGTGCGCGTCGTCGGCACCACCGATGACCCCGCCGACTCGCTCGACCTCCACCACCAGATTGCGAAGTCTGGCTTCGAGACCAAGATCGTCCCGACCTACCGTCCCGACGCCTGCCTCAAGGTGCGCACGCCCGACCGCGTGCAGGCTTGGGCCAAGCGCCTCGCCGCCAGCACGGGCAAGGGCGCCGACACCTTTGCCGGCCTGATTGCCGGCCTCAACCAGCGCCACGACGACTTCGCCGCCGCGGGCTGCCGCGCCTCTGATCACGGCCTCGACAACTTGCCAGACGCCGCCTGCACCGAAGCCGAAGCCAAGGCCATCTGGGAGAACGCCATCGCCGGTAAGGCCGCCACGTTCGAGGAAGCCGAAAAATTCACGGCCTTCATCATGCTGCACGTCGGCCGCCTCAACCACGCCAAGGGCTGGGCCACCCAGCTCCACCTCGGCGCCGTCCGCGACCCGAACCTCGGTATGCTCAAGCGCCTCGGTTCTGACGCCGGCTGCGACACCATCGGCGATTTCCGCCAAGGCCCCGGCCTCATCCGCTGGTTCGGCACGCTCTCCGGCGAGAACGCCCTCGGTAAGACGATCCTCTACAATCTCAACCCGGCCGACACTGCCCTCTTCGCCTGCCTCCCCGGCTCCTTCCAGGACGGCGTGACGCCGGGCAAGATCCAGTACGGCTCGGGCTGGTGGTTCCTGGACCAGGAACGCGGCATGCGCGACCAGATCAACTCGCTGTCCGACCTCGGCCTGCTCAGCCGCTTCATCGGCATGATCACCGACTCGCGCTCCTTCCTCTCCTACCCGCGCCACGAATACTTCCGTCGCATCCTGTGCGACCTCGTCGGCCAGGACGTCGAATCGGGCCGCATCCCGGACCGCCAGGATTGGAACGAACGCCTAATTGCCGACGTCTGCTACGGCAACGCCAGCCAGTACTTCGGTTTCAAGAAGTAAGAGATATCGACCTTGTCGAGACCAGGTAAGCCTGCGGGCTTGCCCGGTCTCTTCGTTTGGCAAGTATGATGACATGCCCCATCTGTCACCGAATG
>CAMBGQ010000015.1 GCA_945866215.1 Opitutus sp. GAS368
CGAGGACGACGGTCTTGCCCTTGAAGTCGGCGAGGCTGACGGTCTTGCCGTCGAGGGTCTTGCCGGTGAATTCAGGAGCAGCCTTGCCGACTTCGGGGGCCGCAAAAGAGGCCACCGCCGCGAGGCAGGCGAGGAGGGAGGTGAGGATACGCATGTGGTTGTGTGGGGGTGTAGGTGATTTAGTTTAGGGTGACTTCATGGAATTCAACACCATCTTGTATCCGAGGTTGCGGAAATCGGACAAAACAGCGTCTTTTTACCTCGTTTTGACTCGCGGGTTGCCAAATTGACCAAAAACCCAGAACTATTTCCCATGGCTGACGCCCGTTCCACCGCCTTGGTCTGCGCCAATGAAGCTTCCCTTTGGGAGGAGCTGAAGGCCCGCGCGGCCGTTGTGGCCAAATCCGAGCCGGCCTTGGCCCTGATGCTTCAACGTTATGTGCTGGATCGTTCCGGCTTTGGCGAGGGCATCATCCAGCGCCTAGCTGAACGACTCACGCCGACCGGGCAGGATCTGCCGGTCATCCTCCGCGTCCTCGGCGAGGCCGTTGCGTCTGACCGCGAGGTGCTGTCTCAGATGCGCGCCGACATCCGCGCCACCCTTGAGCGCGATCCTGCGACGGAGCATGCGCTCATCCCGTATCTTTGGTATAAGGGCTTTCACGCTATCTCGACGCATCGCCTCGCGCATGTGCTCTGGAAGGCTGGCCGTAAGGAGCTCGCCATCCATCTGCAGTCGCTCGTCTCCGAGCACCTCGGCGTCGATATCCATCCCGCCGCTCGCTTTGGCGTCGGTATCTTGCTCGACCACGCCACGGGCTTCGTCGCCGGTGAGACCAGCGTCGTGGCCGACAATGTCTCTTTCTTGCATGAGGTCACCCTCGGCGGAACGGGCAAGGCGCGCGGTGACCGCCACCCGAAGATCCGTTCGGGTGTGCTCGTCGGTGCCGGCGCGAAGATCCTCGGTAATATTACGATTGGCGAAGGCGCCAAAATTGGCGCGGGTTCAGTCGTGCTCAAGGACGTCGCCCCGCATACCAGCGTGGCGGGCGTGCCCGCCGTGATGGTCGGCCAGACCACCGTCGACGCCCCGGCGCTCGACATGGACCACTCGCTCTAGTCTATGCCGAACAGCCGCCCAGCGCAGGAACGCCCGGGCGATGCTCGCGTCCTGGATTGTCTTTATCGCGTCGGTGCTTTCGTCAATGCGACTGAAGACCCGCGCGAGGCCTTGGACTTCATCCTTGAAGAGATTGTACGGACGCTCGGCGCCTCGAGCGCCTCGATTGCGCTCGTCGAGCCCGCTACGGGTTCGCTGCGTATCGAGGTGAGCAATGGGCTGGACGCCGATTCAATCAGCCAGGTCATCAATCAAGGGCAGGGCATCACCGGCTGGGTCGCCCTCTACGCCAAGCCCCAGCGTATTCCTGACGTCGCGAAGGATCCTCGTTATGTCGAATTACGAAAAGGGATCCGTTCCGAACTCGCGGTCCCCATGGAACTCATGGGTAATGTCATCGGCGTGGTGAACTGCGACTCCGACCGCCTGGATGCTTTCAGTGAGCAGGATCTCGCTTTCCTCTCCCTCCTGACTAACGAGGCGTCTAAGGCCGTCGGCCGTATCTGGTTGCTACGCCAGCTGCGTTCCAAGGCGGCTCAGCTCGAAGCCCTAGTCCGTGCGGCGCAGGGCCTCGCCCGTGAACGCGATGAGCCTGGAATCTCACAGGACCTTGCCCGCCACACCCGCGGATTGCTGGGTGTGCGCGCCTGTGCCTATTATAAGATCGTCGACGACGTCCTGTTGCTCAAGCACCTCGACGGCGACCTGAGCGGTAGCGAGCTCGCCCCAAGCATCGCCGTGAACCAGACCTCTCTCGGTACCGTCGTGGGCCGCGGTCGACCCGTTGTCGTGCCGATCGCCGGTAAGACCGAGGAGCATCTCTTCACCAAACTTTCTGAGCCGGTCGCATCGTCTTCGCTGCTGGCCGTGCCGGTGCGTTACGAAGACGATACGTTCGGCGTGCTGATGTGCGTGGCCATGGGAGCCTACCGATTTTCGGACGACGATAAGCATCTCGTCACCGCGCTTTCCTCGTTTGGCGCCTCCTCGATTCAGAACTCCCGGCTTTATGCCAAGGTCTTTACGGTCGAGGAGGGCTTGCGTCGCAGCGAACGCCTCACGGCGCTCGGTCTCCTTTCGGCGGAGGTCGCCCATGAGATCCGCAATCCCCTGACGGTGATGAAGCTCCTTTCGGACACGCTTTCCCAGGGGATGGCTCCGGATGATCCAAAGGTCGAGGACCTGGATGTCATGCGCGAGAAGATTGCCCACATGGAAGGCGTCGTCTCGCGGGTGCTCGGTATGAGCAAGGCCCAGTCGGGTGCTTTCCGCGTCGTCGACATTCGAAAGGCGACGGAGAATGCGGTGTTACTCCTTCGTCTTAAATTGCAGCAGCTCGGCGTGAAGGTGGAAATCCATGGCGATGAGGTCATTCCGGCCGTCGAGGGGCATCCCGGCCAGATCCAGCAGGTCTTCCTCAATCTGATGATGAACGGCGTGCAGGCCATGACCGGCGGAGGCCTGTTGTCTTTGCACCTTGGGGTCGAACCCGGCGCGCAAGGAGAGGTTGTCGTGGTCCGCATCACCGACACCGGCACAGGCATACCTCAGGAAATCCTGTCCAAGATTTTCGACTCTTTCTTCACCAGCCGCGAAGACGGCACCGGCCTCGGGCTCGCTATCGTGAAGCGCATCCTGCGCGATCACCGCGGCGACGTCGTCGTCGAGTCCACCGGACGCGGCGGGACGACGTTCAAGTTCTGGTTCCCGGTCGGGAAGTAAGCAGGCGTTTGGCCGCCGTCCAGATGAGAGGGAGGAAGGACACCACGACCACGATGAGGATGACCTTATGCAGTTCGTCGGCCAAGGGAGTGCCACCGAGCGCATGCCCGAGCCAGACGAGCGAGTTGATCCACAGCACGCCTCCCAGGACGTTCCAGCGGAAGAACCTCATCGGGGCCATGTCGCCCATGCCGGCGGCAAAAGGGACGAAGGTACGCATCAGCGGCACATAGCGGGCGAGCACGATTGCGAGCGGGCCTTTTTCGGCGAAATATTCCCGCGCGGCCTGGAGGTGCCGGCGCTTATACCACCAGCTGTCCGGCTTCGTCTCCATGGCATGGCCATACTTGCGACCCAGCCAATGGCCGGTCTGGTCGCCGATGATCGCCGCCGTTGTCAGGGCCCCGGTGACCATCCAAGGGTCAAAGAGTGCTGGCCGGTCGCCGTTGGCGATGGTCAGCACCCCCGCCGTGACGAGCAGGGAGTCTCCGGGTAGGAAGAAGCCAGCCAGGAGTCCAGTCTCGGCGAAGATGATCAGGCACATCAAGCCGATGCCGCCGGCCTGGATCGTCTGGCGTAGCCCTTCGGCGGTGTGGAGATGGGACCAAAGGTCGCTCAGCCAAGAATCCATGACCCCAATGAGGACGTAATCCCCTCGCTTGGCAATCGCCTTGAAGGAGCGACTTTTTTTCTTCACCTTCCCCCTGCCGCATGTCGCCCGAATTCGAGTCCTCCGCCGTCCTGCTCCGCCGTTCTGCGCTGCAGCATGGGCTGGCGGGCGCGGCCGCCTTGGAGGAGGATTTTGTGGCGCGCGCCAAGCTCTTCCTGCTTGAAGCTCGGGCGATTCAGCTGGCCGCCCACCGTGCCGCCCTCCGCGGCGGCGAGGTGGCCCGGTTACGCTCCGACACGATTGATATCCTGCTCGACGCGCTCTTCCTGCGCGCCGGACCAGGCGCCGCCACGATTAGCCTCGTCGCCACCGGAGGGTATGGTCGGGCTGAGCTTTGCCCGCTCAGCGACATCGACCTACTGGTGCTGGTGCCGCGCCACTCCGCCGCGAACAAAGCCCTCGTCGAGGTCATCCTCTATCCGCTGTGGGATCTCGGCCTGAAGGTCGGCCAGTCGGTCCGTACCGTCACCGAATGCAGCAACTACGCCAAGGACGACCTGCACCTGCATGTCGCTTTGCTCGAGACCCGCCATCTCTGCGGCTCGGCCGAACTCTACGCCCAGCTGGAAGCGAAGACGGCCGCCTTGCTCTCTGGCCAGGCGTGGAAGCCGTTCGCCCGGGCGATCGTCGAATCCCAGCGGGCACGCCGGGAGAAGGCCGGCGGGAGTGCCTACCTCCAGGAACCAGACCTCAAGAACGGCGTCGGCGCCCTCCGCGACGTCCAAGGATGCGTCTGGATTGCCCGCACCGCTCGCAACGGCGTTGGCTCCGCAGGCTTGGCCTCCTCCGGCTTCCTGCCGTCGTCCGATCTGCAGAAATTCGAGGAAGCCAGGCAGGTCCTGCTCCGCCTGCGTTGCGAGCTGCATTTTCAGGTCACCCGCCCGACCGAGCACCTTTCCTTGGAGCGACAGAACACGATGTCCGAGGGTCTTGGCTACGTCGGCTCCTTGACCGAGCGCATCGGTGCCATGATGCGGGAGTATTTCGACGCCGCCGATCACATCCGATGTTGCGCGGAAATCGTCGAAGGGGCGGTCATGGATGAGCCGGAGCCCGAAGGGTGGGGCGCCCCCTTCGTCATGGACGGTTTTCGGGTGGCGCCGGGTGGCATCGTGACCGCCGAGCATCGCCTGGTCTTCGAGGAGGATCCGGGTCGGCTAGTCCGCCTGTTCCGCATCTGCCAGCTCCATGACGCCCGCCCGGACCGCGCGCTGTCCCTGCTGGTCCGGGAGCGCTCCCATCTCCTATCCCCAGCGCTCGCGACGGCGGAGGAAGCCAGCAACGCCCTGCGCGCGATGCTCTCCGAGGGCGGGCGCGTCTACGGCACGCTCAACGCCCTGCGCGAGCACGGGCTGCTTTACCGCTTGGTGCCCGAGTTCGCTGGCCTGCACTGCCTCGTGCAGTTCGAATTCTATCATCGTTGGACGGCGGACGTGCACACGCTGCGTTGCCTGCGGGAGCTCGACACGATCTATGCAGGCGAGACCGACGTCGGCCGCCGCTACCGTTCCGTGGTCCTCGATTCCGAGGCGCCTTCGCTCCTGTACGCGATTCTGCTGCTGCATGACATCGCCAAGTCTGGTGGGATCGCGGGGCATGCCGAGCGGGGCGTACCGATTGCCGAACGAATCTTGGAACGCCTTGGCTACGATGCGCGCGAGCGGCTGATCGCCGCCGGCGTCATCCGCCATCACTTGGTCATGGGGCTCTATTGGCAGCGGCACGACATCGACGACCCGGTCAACATCGACCGCTTCGCCCGCTTGGTGGGCGACGAGCAGGTCCTCGGGAGCCTGTTCGTGCATACCCGTTGCGACGCCCGGGCGACCTCGCCTGACCTTTGGAACGAGTTTAAAGACGGCCAACATTGGTCGCTCTACCACCGAACCTTGGCCAAGCTGGCGGGCAAGCCGGAAGCCGACCACGGCGCGACGGTTGCCGTCCTGCGCGCGGCCACGGGGGCGCTTCTTGGCGACGATGTGCCGGGCGACGAGGTCGAGGCGCACTTCACCATCATGCCGCCGGGATATTATCTGCATGCGGCGCCGGAGGACGCCGCGCATCATCTGCGGATGATTCACCGACTCATCGCCATGGTTTCCGAGGCCGAACCCGAGGTTTCCCTGCGCCCGATTGTCGAATGGCACGATGACGCTGGTTCCGGGCAGTCGCTCGTCACCGTCGTGACCTGGGACCGGGCCGGGCTCTTCAGCCGGATGGCCGGCGCCTTTGCCGTCGCCGGCATCAACATCGTCTCCTGCCGGGCCTTCACGCGCGAGGACGACGTGGCCATCGACTTCTTCAAGGTCCTGCTCCCGGTCGGCAAGGAGGCCGGCTCCAAGGAGCGCTTCGCGGACGCCCTCGCCAGGTCGTTACTCGACGGCACGGACTTGGTGGAGGATATCGCTGCCGTGGAGCAACACGCGCTTCTCACCGCCCCGCGGCGTAAGGCGTTCGTGCCCCTCGCCGCCCAGGTAGACGTTTATTATGAGGTCGAGTTGGCTCGTACTGTCATCGAAATCCAGTGCAACGACCGACTAGGACTGCTCTTCCGTGTCGGCCGTTCCATCCGCGAGGCCGGTTACGCCATCACTTTCGCGAACATCTCGACCGAGCAGGGTTTCGCCATCGACACCTTCTACTTGGTCCCGGAGCGCGGCCTGACCCGCGACCCGCATTCGCCCGAACTCCTGGCGGAAGCCTTGCGCGAAGTGGTCTCCTGATCGCCATCCCATCTTGCTTCGCCTGGGGAATGGACCTAACTTTCTAACCACCGCTATGAACTCGACACGAATCCTCCTGAAGTCAGGCCTCGTCGCCATTTCCGCTGCATGCTTGCTCTTCGCCGCCGACTCCCTTCCTTCCCGAGAAAAGACTATGACCACCGTTCCTAAGCTCGAAAAAGCCACCTTCGGTGCCGGCTGTTTCTGGGGTGTCGAATATCAATACGCCAAAATCCCTGGTGTCCACTCCGCCGTCTCCGGTTATGCCGGCGGCAAGACCGAGAACCCAACCTACGAGGATATCTGCAACAAGGCCACCGGGCATGCCGAAGTCATCGAGGTCAGCTTCGATCCGACCAAGGTCACCTACCGCACGCTCGTGGAGTATTTCTTCAAGATGCACGACCCGACGCAAGTCAACCGCCAGGGACCCGACATCGGCGACCAGTATCGCTCGGCTATTTTCACGCATTCTGCCGAGCAGCGGAAGGTCGCGGATGACGTGAAGATCGGCCTGACCCTCGCCAAGGTCTTCAGCCGGCCAATCGCCACGCAAATTGAAGAGGCGCCGAAGTTCTGGCGCGCGGAGGAGTACCACCAGAAGTATTACCAGCTCCGCGGCAAGAAGCCGTATTGCCACCTGGTGCCTTTCGCGGAAGAGAAGTGAATCGTGGCTGCACGGCGCTCTGGTTCGGACGATGCGCTGCCCGGCCTCGGTCAGGAGTTGCCTGACGCCCTCCCGGAACGTCGCCGTCCGCTCGCCTCGCGCATGCGTCCACGCCGGCTCGCGGAAGTCGTCGGTCAGGAGGCTCTGCTTGGCCCGGAGGCCCTGTTACCCCGCCTGATAAAGTCCGACACCTTTGGCTCGCTCCTTTTCTATGGCCCGCCTGGCTGCGGTAAGACCACGTTGGCGGAGGTCATCGCCGCGGAGACGCAGTCTTTCGTCGTCCGCGTCAACGCGGTGCTCTCCGGGACGCCGGAACTCCGCGAGGTCTTGGCGGAGGCCCGCCGTCAGCCTGCGCGGAAGACCGTGCTGGTGGTCGACGAGATTCATCGATTCAACAAGGCCCAGCAGGACCTGTTGCTGCCGGACGTCGAGGCCGGCGTGGTCCGCCTCATCGGCTGCACGACGCATAATCCCGGGCTGTACGTCGTCCCGGCCCTGCTCAGTCGCAGCCATCTTTTCCGGCTCGATCCGCTGGCACCGGCGGAGATTGCCGCGTTCCTCGGCACGGCGCTCGCTGACAAGGAGCGGGGCCTTGGCATCTTGGCCATCAAGGTCTCGGAAAAGGTCTTGCGGCTGGTCGCCGACATGGCTTCGGGTGATCTCCGGCGCGCCCTCAACTGCTTGGAGACGCTCGTGCTCTCGGCGCCCGCCCTCGGCAGCGTGACCGACGAGGCCGTGGCTGCCTTCGCCCGGGAGCGGCGTATCCGTTACGATGACGGGGGCGACGACCACTACGATACCGCCTCCGCTTTCATCAAGTCCGTCCGCGGAGGCGATCCGGACGCCGCGCTCTACTGGTTGCTCCTGATGCTCGAGGGAGGGGAGGAGCCCAGATTCATCGCCCGGCGTCTGGTCATCTGCGCTTCCGAAGACATCGGTCTGGCCGACTCCCGCGCTCTCGGCGTGGCCACCGCGGCCTTCCAAGCCTGCGAGATGGTCGGCTTACCTGAATGCGAATACGCGCTCGCCCACGCGACGTTGTTCTTGGCGCTCTCGCCGAAGAGTAACAGTACCACCCTAGCGCTTGCCGCGGCCAAGGACGCCGTGCGCAACCTGCCGCGCCAGGAAGTCCCCCTGCATCTCAAGGATGCGCACAACAGTGTGAACAAGAGTTTGGGTAACGGCGGTGCTTATCGTTATAGCCACGACTTTCCCGAGGCCGTCAGCGGCCAGGACTATCTCAGCCGTCCGCTGTCGCTTTATCAGCCGGGCCCGACCGGCGCGGAGCCGCAGATCGCGGAGCGGCTGGCCCGTTGGCGTGAGCTCAAGGCTGCACTCAAGCAGAAGGACGGCCTGCCATGAGCAAGGCCGCGCCTCGCCTCCCGTGGTTCGGCCCGGGCAAGTTTCCGCTCTATCTGGCGCCGATGGCCCGGCACACCGACGTCGCCTTTCGCCAGGTCTGCAAGGAGCAGGGGGCGGATGTGATGGTCACGGAGTTCGTGCAGTCGGAAGCGCTGATTCGCGACAACTTCAAGGCGTGGGAGATGGTCGATTTCACCGAAGCCCAGCGACCGATGGGCGTGCAGATCTTCGGCGCAACGCCCGCCTCGATGGCTGAGGCCGCGCGCTTGGTCTGCGAGCGGGTGCGCCCCGACTTCCTCGACCTGAATTTCGGTTGCCCGGCCCACAAGGTCATCGAGCAAAACGCCGGCTCGGGCCTCCTGCGTTGCCCGCCGTTACTCTACGATCTCGTGAAGGCCGTCAAAGATGCCATCCCGCATGTCCCGCTCACGGCCAAGATGCGCTTGGGCTGGGATTATGCCACGGTCGTGGCTGTCGAGGTGGCGGGGCGACTCCAAGAACTCGGCGTCGAAGCCTTGGCCGTCCATGGTCGGACCAAGGAGCAGGGGTATTCGGGCGAGGCGCATTGGGGCTGGATCAGCCAGGTCGCCGCTGCGGTCGATATCCCGGTGATCGGCAACGGCGACGTCAAGGACGGGGCCTCCGCCTTGCTTCGTCGCCGCGAGTCGGGTGTTTCCGGCCTGATGATCGGTCGGGCGGCCCTCGGTAATCCTTGGATTTTCAGGCAGATCAAGGAGGCCATGGGCGGCCAAGCCGATCAGCCTGGTGGAATTAGCGCAACGGAGCGCTGGAATTGCATCATTCGTTTGGCCGAGCTCACGATTGAAGTGCATGCTTCGCGCCTCGGCACGCGCGACGTCCGCTGGATGCTTGATCGCATGCATCCGCTGACGCAAGGGCTGCCCGGCTCACGCAAGCTACGTGACCGGATGAGGCACTGTCTGACATTGGCTGACCTTCGACGCCTGCGCGATGAACACCTCGCCGAAGCGGTGAAGTGAATTAAAACCCCTATTCATTAGGCGTCGGTGAGTTTGTTACGGTGGTGCAACAGAAACCTCATTTTCTTATCTACAGGGCTCCTGTTAATAACCTGTGCAGGGCTTACTCTTGTCCCTCCTCGCCGCTCGTTCACAAATGCCGATCGATTCGCGCCCCTTGGATCGTCACCGGCTCCTCCGGCGGACGCTGAAAGGGGGCTTCACTTTTTTAACCTCTCAAACAACCACTCATCAACGACTTACGCGTCACCATCCACGATTGCCGAATTGGCGTGGAGGCCGCGTAAAGCTTTAAGCTCTTACAATCTCATCACCTTTCCAAAAAATACCTCACTTTCGGGCTTCCAAAGAGCCTGTGAACAACCTTTCTAAACCTCCCCCCTTTCTCATGTCCCCTTCCGTCAGCCCCCTCTCCCTCTGGGAAACCGCCAAAGGCGAACTTCGTAACAGCTTACCCCGCGCCGATTACGAAACCTGGATCTCCACTTTGCAGCCGGTCTCCATCCTCGAAGGCAAGGTCCTCTTGCTTGAAGCCCCGTCCGTACTGACCGAGGCGTGGGTGAACAGCAACTATAGCGAAATGCTCCGCCGCCAGCTCACGCTCGCCGCCGGACGTAACATGGATTTCCGACTCACCGCGGCGGCTGACGCTTCGCGCGAAGCGATGCCGGCGTCCGCGCCCATCGCCCGTGTTTCCCGCCAGGCTGCCGTCTCCCCGGCTCCGGCAATCAAGGCGAATAATACCTTCGATAATTTCATCGTTGGGGCGGAGAACGAAATGGCCCACGGTGCCTCGCTCGCTGTCGCCAAGGATCCTGGTCATTACTACAACCCGCTCTTCATCCACGGCCCGACCGGTCTCGGCAAGACCCACCTGATGCATGCGATTGCCCACTCCGTCTACGGCACCAACCCCCAGTCTCGTATCGCGTATATCTCGTCCGAGACCTTCACGAATGATTTCATCCAGGCCTTGCAGACGGGCAGCGTTGCCGCTTTTCGCCGTCGGTACCGCGAACTCGACCTGCTCCTGATCGACGACATTCATTTCCTCGCCGGCAAGGAGTCCACCCAGGACGAGTTCTTCCACACCTTCAACGAGCTGCACAACAACCATAAGCAGGTGGTCCTCACCAGCGACCGTCCGGCCTCCGAGATCGCCAAGCTTCAGGAACGCCTTGTCTCCCGCTTCCAGTGGGGCATGGTCGCCTCGATCCAGGCCCCCGGCCTCGAGACCCGCATTGCGATCCTCCGCAAGAAGGCCGCTGCCCGTGGTCTCGACCTCCAGCCCGAGATTGCCGAGTTCATCGCCGCCCGCATCGCCCGCAACGTCCGTAACCTCGAAGGCGCTGTCACCCGTATCGTCGGCCTGACCGGAATGACCCGTAAGCCCCTCGAACTCGCCCAGGTCGAGAAGTTGCTGCACGATATCCTGGTCGAAGAGGCCAGCCACACGCTCACCGCCGAGGTCATCCAGCGCAAGGTCGCCGAGCACTACCGCATCCAGATGTCGGACATGACTTCTAAGCGCCGGATGCAGAATATCGCTTTTCCCCGCCAGGTGGCCATGTATCTCTCCACCCAGCTCACCGGCATGTCCCTCGTGTCAATCGGGCAAGTTTTCGGCGGACGCGACCACGGCACGGTCATCCACGCCCGTAAGACGGTCGTGAACCAGATGGAAGTGGATACGAACGTCCGGCGCACGGTCGAGTATCTCCGCGCTCAGTTGTCGATGAATCGCTGATTTCAGGAGTCAGTGATACAAAAAGGGCCCGACCTGTGTCGGCCCTTTTCTTTTAGCGGGATGGCGCCGGTGCCTCAGAGCATCCGGATGGTGAGAGGGAACCGGTAAATCTTTCCTTCGGTGGCTTTCACTAGACCGATGATGGTCAGAATCAGCGACGCGATGCCGATCACGAACAGCATCGGGATACCGATGAGAATAAAGCAGAGTGGGACGCAGATAAGCGCGTAGATCAGGATACTCAGCTGGAAATTCAGCAGTTCCCGGCCCTGGAGGTTGATGAAGGCGCTTTCATCTTTCTTGATTAGCCAGACGATGAGGGGGCCGATGAGGCTTAAGCCCACGATGCTGAGGACGTGCATGATCAGCCCGAGGTTCTTTTCGTCCTGGGTGGGGATGGGGTCAGCGGGGAGGGTGGGCGGTTGCATGGAGGGTAATTAGCCCATTTCCGACTGCTGGTCGAGATTTTATCGCCTTGAGCAAGGTCTTGCTTCCATCAAGAGGTCGGTCTTCATAAGGGTGTTCCTTCCTAGTCTTTCCCAGGGGAGTCCGCCACCGGACTGAGATGAGGCTTGGCCTCGAACCCTCGTACCTGATGCGCTTCGGCGCAATAGGAAGCGGATTGTGCAGCCCATAACATCCCCGTTTCCGCGAACCTTTCAGGTCCGCGTGGTCAGTCTTTCCTTCCGCCCTCCGGCCTACCTCTCCTCCTATCCTCTATCCTTCCATGGTCTCCGACAACAAACCTACCACTTTCCCGAACTCGACCCGTGTTTACGTGCCGGGCTCTCGCCCAGATATCCTCGTGCCGATGCGCGAGGTGAAGCTGGCCGATACTTCCCGCCCCGATGGCGCGAAGTCAGCCAATGAGCCGGTCCGCATTTATGATACGTCGGGTCCCTGGGGTGATCCGGCCTTTCATGGCGATGTCGAGAAGGGTCTGCCGGCTATCCGCTCCGCCTGGATTCTCGATCGCGGCGACGTCGAAGCGGTCCCGGGTCGCGAGCTGAAGCCAGAAGACGATGGCTACCTTTCCTGGAAGCACGCTGAGACCGCCCAGCGCGCGACCTCCCGCAACCGCCTCGTCCAGTTCGACCGAGCCGACCGCAAGGTCTACAAGGGTAAGCCCGGGCAGCGCCCGACCCAGCTGGCTTACGCCAAGCAGGGCATCATCACCCCGGAGATGGAGTATATTGCCATCCGCGAGAACATGCGTCTCGCCACCGATCAGCCGGAATCGTCCCGTCGCCATGACCTGACCTTCCAGCACAAGGGCGAGTCCTTTGGCGCCGCCATCCCTAAGGTGATCACCCCGGAGTTCGTCCGTTCCGAAGTCGCCCGCGGCCGCGCTATCATCCCAGCCAATATCAACCACCCCGAGCTCGAGCCGATGATCATCGGCCGTAACTTCCTGGTGAAGATCAACACCAACATCGGTAACTCCGCCGTGGCGTCATCCATCGAGGAGGAGGTCGAGAAGATGCGCTGGTCCATCAAGTGGGGCGGCGACACGCTCATGGATCTTTCCACGGGCAAGAACATCCACCAGACCCGCGAGTGGATCCTGCGTAACTGCCCGGTGCCGGTCGGTACCGTGCCGATTTATCAGGCTCTTGAGAAGGTCAACGGCCGCGCCGAAGACCTCACCTGGGAAATTTTCCGCGATACCCTGATCGAGCAGGCCGAGCAGGGCGTCGACTACTTCACCATCCACGCCGGCGTCCGTCTGGCCTACATCCCGATGACCGCCCGTCGCGTGACCGGCATCGTCTCCCGCGGTGGCTCAATCATGGCTAAGTGGTGCCTCTCGCACCACAAGGAAAACTTCCTCTACACCCACTGGGACGATATCTGCGACATCATGGCCGCCTACGACGTCAGCTTCTCGATCGGCGACGGCCTCCGCCCCGGTTCGATTGCCGACGCTAATGACGATGCCCAGTTCGCTGAACTTAAAACCCAGGGTGAGCTGACTACGCGTGCCTGGGATCGCGGCGTGCAGGTCATGAACGAAGGCCCCGGCCACGTGCCGATGCACATGATCAAAGAGAACATGGACAAGCAGCTGGAGTGGTGCCACGAAGCGCCATTCTACACGCTCGGACCCCTCACGACCGACATCGCCCCGGGCTACGACCACATCACGTCCGCCATCGGCGCCGCGATGATCGGCTGGTATGGCACCGCGATGCTCTGCTACGTCACCCCGAAGGAACACCTCGGCCTGCCGAACAAGAACGATGTCCGTGAAGGCGTCATCGCCTACAAGATTGCCGCCCACGCCGCCGACCTCGCCAAGGGCCACCCCGCCGCGCAGATCCGCGATAACGCGCTCTCCAAGGCTCGCTTCGAGTTCCGCTGGCCCGACCAGTTCGCCTTGGCCCTCGATCCCGAGCGTGCGCAGGAATACCACGACGAAACCCTACCGCAGGAATCCGCCAAGACCGCCCACTTCTGCTCCATGTGTGGACCGAATTTCTGCTCGATGCGTATCTCCGACGACATTCGTAAGTTCGCCGACGCCCAGGGCGTCTCCGAGGCCGAAGCGCTCGCCAAGGGTATGGAGGAGAAGTCTAAGGAATTCCGCGAAAAGGGCGGGGAGATTTACCAGTAAGCAGCAAAGGGTTCTGCTGGCATGGTGAACTGCTGCGAAGCAGGTCGCCATGCCAGTGAATGCCATTTCGACGCCGACGATGAATAAGTCTTCTGAGAAATCCGCCACGGCGTGGTACGACTCCCCGTTGTATTACGACATGGTTTACGCGGACTACACGCCAAAGGAGACCCGCTTCATCGAGGGGATCATGAAGAAGCACGGACCGGTGCTGGATGGCCCCATGCGCGTCTTCGAGCCGGCCTGCGGGTCCGGTCGCCTGCTCGAGTCGCTGGCCGCCCGCGGGCATGTTGTCCACGGCTTCGATCTAAACAGGCACCAAGTCGCCTTCGCCAAGAACCGACTCAAGGCCAAGGGCCTAAAGGGCAGGGTATGGCGCGATCGGCTGCAGGATTTCTCCCTCCCCAAAGGCGCCCGCTATGACGTCGCTCACTGCTTCGTCAGCACCTTCAAGTATATCGATACCGAAGCCGGCGTGGTGAGCTCGCTGCGGCGCATGGCCGCGTCCCTGCGTCCGGGCGGGCTGCTGCTCCTCGGCCTGCACCTGACCGATTATAAGAACACGCCGCCCGACCATGAGCGCTGGATTGGTCGTAAGCCCGGCGTACGCGTCGTCAGTGATACCTGGTCCGCCCCGGCCGACCGGAAGTCGCGCACGGAGGCCATGCGCACCCGCATGCGCATCACCGAGCAGGGGAAGACCCGCGTCGAGGAGACCCATTGGGATTTCCGGACCTATTCACCTGGTGAGCTCAAGGCCCTCCTCGCCAAGGTGCCGTCCCTACGTCTCGTTGCGTGCCACGACTTTCATTACGACCTCACGTCGACTCGGAAGATCGACATGGCCTACTCGGACGTCCTGCTGGTGCTGCGCCAAGCCTGAGGCAGGGGCCTAGGCTCACCGCTTCAGATCCGCTTCATCACCGACTTCGCGATCCCCTGGATCGTGAGCGAGGTCGTGGGAATGAGGTCTGGGTAATTCTGGTTCTCGGCCTTGAGGTAGACCTTGGAGCCCTGCTTGATCAGGCGCTTGAGGGTCGTCTCGCCGTCGATGAGCGCGGCCACGATGTCACCGTGCTTCGGCATACCGGGTTCGACGATGACGGTGTCGCCGTCGTTGATGTCAGCATCGATCATCGAGTCGCCGCGGACGCGGAGAGCGAAAGCTTCGGGGGCACGCCGACGGGAGCTGGCGGAAATCGGGACCTGCATCGAATCCAGAACGCCGGAGGATTCGGTGTAGTCGGGGAAGCCGGCGGCGATCGAGCCGGCGAACTTGACGCTCTCGAAGGCGATGGCGTCATCGCCGGGGCCTTCGTAGCGGATGACCGTCTCGGACGTGTCGCTGCGGACTTCGGGGACGATTTTGTAGGCGCGGGCGGCGCCAGGGATGCGCTGGAGGACGCCCTTGCGCTCGAGGGCCTGGAGGTGGCCGAAGACGGCGTTAGTCGAGGCGAAGCGGAACTTGGCCTGGATGTCGCGGATGCTCGGCCAGTAGGTGTGTTCGGACACGTGGGCCTTCATGTAGTCGAGGATGGCTCGCTGTTTCTTGGTTAGTTCTTCCATAGTGAACGGATGTTCGATGAAAACTTGTTCACTGTCAAGCCGACAGGCCCCAAGGCCATATAATCCCACATATTAGCCTAACCTGGCCTCCTGTCCGACCCTCTTGCGCTCTAGCCCGGGGCAGCAAACGGGGACCCGGGTCGACGACTACCCGCGGGTTCTAGCCCCCCGGTAGTGGCATGACCTTTCGCCTATCGATCGGCCGACGAGCGGCCTGCCTCGGTCGGCGAGGCTCACCTCATTGCAGCGAAGGGACTAAGGGGGCGGGGGCGGCCGGCGCGGCGGGGGCGGCCGCCGGCGCATCGAGCTTGTCTAACTGTACCTTGAGGGCGGACATGGCCTGTTCGCGTAAAGCGATGACTTCGGTTTCCAAAGCCGCGCGTTGTTCGTCGGTCTCGGCGGCGCGGAAGGCTTCGCCGATTTCCCGTCCGCGCTTTAGGATTTCCTGCGAGGAGGGGTCCAGCATGCCGTTACGGATTGCCTGCCCGAGTTTCTTTTCATCGCCGCCGGCGAGGTCCATCGCGATTTTCCGCGTTTCATCACTGAAGGCCTTATAGCGGGCCTTCGTGGCCTCGTCCATCGATGGGCGCTTGGCCGGTGCGGGCGTGGCAGGCTTGGTCGCCACGACTGGTGCGGGCTTCGGGGCAGGGGGCGGGGCGACGACGACTGGCTCCTCTACCTTGGCCGGCAGAGGCGCTTCGGAGGGGGTGATGAATCGGGCGACTAAGAAGCCGATCGCCACGCAGAAGGCGACGGTGATGGACAGGGAGGTTTTAGTCATAGACGTACATTAGGCAGCCATGGACGCGTCTGGCGAATAAGTAATCTGGCTTACCTAACCAAACAGGGCTTCTTCGGGTCGAATTTCCAGCCCGGGATGAGGAACTGCATCGCCACGGCGTCGTCGCGGGAACCGGACGGGAGTTTAAGGTAGAGCTGGTGGGCGGCCTCGAGCTGGACTGGGTCGATCTCGATGCCGAGGCCGGGTTTCTGCGGGACCGAAATCTTACCGCCCTTGATGAGCAATGGCTCCTTGGTGAGGCGCTGGCCTTCCTGCCAGATCCAATGCGTGTCCATGGCGGTGACATCGCCCGGGGCGGCGGCACCGACGTGCGTGAACATCGCGAGGGAGATATCGAAATGGTTATTGGAATGGGAGCCCCAGGTGAGGCCGCGTTCCTGGCAGACCTGCGCGACCTCGACCGAGCCCTGCATCGTCCAGAAGTGCGGGTCGGCGAGGGGGATGTCGACCGCCTGCAGTTTGAGGGCGTGATCGAGCTGGCGCCAATCGGTGGCGACCATGTTGGTGGCGGTGCGGAGGCCGGTGGCCTTCTTGAACTCCGCCATGATCTCGCGACCCGAGAAACCGGCTTCGGCACCGCACGGGTCCTCGGCATAGGCGAGTATGCCTTTCAGGTTCTGGCAGACCTCGACGGCTTCCTTGAGGAGCCACGCGCCATTGGGGTCGAGTGTGATGCGGGCCTTGGGGAAGCGAGCGGCGAGGGCGCGCACGGCTTCGATCTCGCGGGCGGCACTGAGTACGCCGCCTTTGAGTTTGAAGTCCTGGAAGCCGAAGCGTTCTTGGGCGGCTTCGGCCTGACGAACGATACTTTCCGGCGTGAGCGCTTCATCGTTACGGAGGCGATGCCAGGCGTGGGTGGAACTCGCTTCGTCGCGGTAGCCGAGCGTGGTCTTACGGCGGTCGCCGATGAAGAAGAGGTAACCCAGCATCTCGACCTCGGTGCGCTGCTGGCCCTTGCCGAGCAGCGCGGCGACGGGCTTCGACTCGAACTGGCCGAGGAGATCGAGGAGGGCGGACTCGATTGCCGTGACAGCGTGGATTGTCACGCGCAGATCGAACGTCTGGAGGCCGCGGCCACCTGCATCGCGGTCCGAGAAGGCGGCGCTGACCGTCGCAAGGAGCTTTTTATAATCAGCGATTTCTTTCCCGACAAGTAATGGGGCGGAATCCTCGACCGTCTGGCGGATCTTCTCGCCGCCCGGGACTTCGCCGAGACCCGTGTGGCCGGAGCTGTCGGTGATCAGGATGATATTGCGGGTGAAGAAAGGCCCGTGCGCACCGCTCAGGTTGAGGAGCATGCTGTCGTGGCCGGCGACCGGCACGACACGGATGGATTGGATTAAAGGAGAGGACATCAGAAGGAGGGAAGGAGGACAGGAGGGCCAGAGGGCTTGAGAAAGGCTTACGCCTCGGGCTTGGTGCGGACGAGGAAGACCAGGCCTGCGGCTAGAACTGAGGCGATGGCTAGACCGTAGAGTCCGTATTGCACGGAGCCGGTAGCCTTTTCGAGTTTCCCAAAGACGGTCGGGGCGACGAAGCCGCCGAGATTACCGATGGAGTTGATGAGCGCGATGACCACGGCGGCGATGCGTGCATCGAGGTAGCCTTGCGGGATGGGCCAGAAGAGCGACGAGGCGGACTTGAAGCCTAGCGCCGCGAAGCAGATGGCCACGAACGCGAAGACCGGTCCGCCGGTGGTTGACATGAACATCCCCGTTGCGGCGACGACCAGCGCACCGGCCACCCAGAGTTGCGGTTGCTTCCAGCGGGCGGCGCCCGCGGCGGCGAGATACATGCCGAGGATGGCGATTGTCCACGGGATCGAGTTGAGGAAGCCGACCTGAAGGTCGGTGAGGTCGCCCATCTTCCGGATGATATTGGGCAGCCAGAAGGTCGCGGCGTAGATCGTCAGCTGGATGGCAAAGTAGATCACGCAGAAGAGGATGATCTGCGGATCGCTGAGCAGGCGGGAGATGCCCGGCCGTTCAGTCTGGTTGGCTTCGCGCTCACGTTGTTCGGCGTCGATGGTAGATTCCAGAGCCGATTTTTCTTCGGCGGAAAGCCAGCGCGCGTCGCGGGGGAGCGAGTCCAGCCAGAACCAGGCGATGATGCCGATGACGACCGAGAGGAGCCCTTCGACGAACAACATGCTCTGCCAGCCCTTGAGGCCCAGGAGCGAGGTCTGCATGAGGGCCCCGGCCAGCGGGCCGGAGAGGATCGAGGCGATCGCCGAGCCGCTTAGGAATAGTGCGATAGCCTTGCCGCGTTCGGCCGACGGGAGCCAGCGGGTGAAGTAATAGATGACGCCAGGGAAGAAGCCGGCTTCGGCCGCGCCGAGGGCGAAGCGGAGGAAGTAGAATTCATTCTCATTCCGGGCGAAGGCCATCAGTGAAGCCACGACCCCCCAGGAGATGGTGATACGCGTCAGCCACACGCGGGCGCCAAACTTCTGCAGCAGCATGTTCGACGGAACCTCGAAGATTGCGTACCCGATGAAGAACAGGCCGGCGCCCAAGCCGTAGGCGGCGCTGTCGAGCCCGAGGTCCGTCTTGAGGTGCTGTTGGATGAAACCGACGTTCACCCGATCCAGGTAGTTCACGATGAACATCACGATGAACAACGGCAGGATGCGCCGCTTTACCTTAGCGACGGCGTCGTTAAGGTATCCTGCATGGTCGGCGGTGAACTCGCTCATGGCGGCTTACTTTACCCCGGCTTTGGCGATGAGGGCGGCGAGCTGCTCGACCTCGGCGGGCTTCAGGTCGGTCAGCGGGGCGCGCACGGGGCCCGCGCTGTGGCCGACGATGGTGGCTCCGGCCTTAATGATGCTGACCGCGTAGCCGGCGCTCTTGTTGCGGATCTCAAGATAAGGCAGGAAGAACGTGTCGAGCAGACGGTTCTGCGTCGCGTGGTCGTCCTTCGCCACGGCGTGGTAGAAGTCCATCGCGGTTTGGGGGATGAAGTTGAACACGGCGGAAGAATAGACCGGCACGCCCATGGCCTTGTAGGCGGCGGCGTAGACTTCGGCGGTCGGCAGTCCGCCGAGGTAGCTGAAGCGGTCACCCATGCGACGGCGGACGGAGACCATGAGCTCGATGTCGCCGAAGCCGTCCTTGTAGCCGATGAGATTCGGGTTGTTGGCAGCGAGTTTCTCGAGGTGGTGCGGCAGGAGGCGGCAGACGTTGCGATTATAGACGACGACGCCGATCTTGACCGACTTGCAGACCTGATCGACATGCTCGGCGACGCCGTCCTGGTTGGTCTCGGTCAAGTAGTGCGGCAGGAGCAGGATGCCCTTGGCGCCGAGACGCTCGGCCTCTTGGGCGTATTGAATCGCTACGCGGGTGGGGCCGCCGGCACCGGCGAGGATCGGCACGAGGCCATCACAGGTATCGACCGCGGTCTTAATGATCGAAGAGTATTCCTTCGGCTCGAGAGAGAAGAATTCGCCCGTGCCACCCGCGGCGAAAAGTGCGGTGGCCCCATAAGGGGCGAGCCAGTGGAGGCGCTTGGCGTAACTCGGGGCGTCGAATTCACCGTTGGCCTTAAAGTCGGTAATCGGGAAGGAGAGTAATCCGGATGAAAGGACCTTCTGGAGTTCGGGGGGGGACATTGGACGAAAGAGGGGTAGGCGCTTAGCGGTTGGCGCTTCGGTCAGAGCGACGCGTTGGAGCGGGAGCCGTTGACGAGGCGGGAGAGGCCGAGGGGGTTGGCGTTCTGCAGTTCAGTGGGCAGGGCGGCGTCCGGATAGTTCTGGAAACAGACCAGGCGCGTGAAGCGGTAGATGGCGTTGGAGCCCACGGAGGTCGTGCGTCCGTCGGACAGCGATGGATACGGGCCGCCATGCACGATGGCATGAGAGACTTCGACACCGGTAGGGAAGCCGTTAACGACCACACGGCCAGCGACGGCCTCAAGTCGGGCGATGAGCCCGGCATGTTGGACGAGCTCTGCTTCCGTACCGTGGACGGTTGCGGTGAGGTTGCCGTGCAGGGCGCCGAGGACGGCATCGACTTCGCCTTGATTGGCGCACCAGATGACGAGCGAGCTCGGGCCGAAGACTTCTTCTTGTAGCGAGCCATCGCCGACGAAGGTCTTGGCATCGGTCGCAAAGAGTGTGGCGACGGCGCGGTTGGGCTGTCCGCTGGACTTGCCTTGGGCGACGATTTTGACGCCAGCTTGGGCGGCGCGGGCGGTCAGGCCTTTCTGGTAGGCCTGATGGATGCCGGCGGTGAGCATGACGCCGTCGGCGCAGTCGGTGAAGAGCGCGGACAGTTTGTTGATGAACGATTCAGCGGCAACGGAGCGGGTCAGGACAATCAGGCCAGGCTGGGTGCAGAACTGGCCGACGCCGAGCGTGCAGGAGCCGAGCAGGCCGGTGGCGATGGCTTCACCGCGCGAGGCTAGGGCGCCTTCGAGCAGGACGATGGGATTGACGCTGCTCATCTCGGCGTAGACCGGAATCGGCGTCGAACGGGCGGCGGCGGTGTCCATGAGCGCGCGACCGCCCGTGCGGGAGCCGGTGAAACCGATGGCGCGCAGGGCGGGGTGCTTGGCGACCTGCTGGCCGATGACGCGTCCTTCGCCCATGAGGAGCGAGAAGGTGCCTTCGGGCAAGTGGTTCGCTTTCACGGCTTCGACGATGAGTCCGCCCATGATTTCGGCGGTGCCGATGTGCGCGTGGTGGGCCATCACGATGACTGGACAGCCAGCGGCGAAGGCTGACGCGGTGTCGCCACCGGCGACAGAGTAAGCAAAGGGGAAGTTGCTCGCGCAGAAGACAGCAACGGGTCCGATCGGACGGAGCAGGGAGCGGTGGTCGGGCTTGGGCAGCGGCTTGCGATCCGGATTCGCGGTTTCGATGCGCGCATCGATCCAATCGCCTTTCTCAATGAGGTCGGCGAAGAGGCGCAGCTGGCCCATGGTGCGACCGATCTCACCTTGGCAACGGGCTTCAGGCAGGCCGGTTTCCTGGGTGGCGCGAGCGACGAGGGAGGGCGTGGCGGCTTCGATGCGGGTGGCGATGTCGCGGAGGAAGGCGGCCTTCTGCTTGCCCGAAAGCGAAGCGAGGGCAGGAGTGGCCTGAGCGGCCAGGGTGCAGGCCTGGTCGGCCTCGGCGGCCGTGGCTGGGAAGAAGTCCGGCTCGAGGGCGGACGCCGTGGCAGGGTTGATTGCTCGGTAAGGGGCGGCGGTGGACTGGCCGCGCGCGAAACCGATGAAAGAGTGGCCGAGGAGGGACGACATGGAGAGAGGGGTAGGGTTAGGGGAGCACGGCTCCGGAGGCAAACAAGATAGGGCTGAAGCGAGGGTTGCGGGCAGGGAACCTGCCGCTTAAGAACGGGTCACCCCAACATGCGCTTTCCCTTCTTATGTGGCTGGCTGATGTGCCTGACACTGTTCGCGGCCGACCGTCCGAACATCATCGTCATCTTGGCCGATGACCAAGGTTTCGGTGACCTCGGGGCCAATAACCCGCAGAGCAAAATTGCGACACCTAACCTGGACGCCTTGGCCAAGGGCGGGCTGCGCTTCACCGACGGACACACCTCGTCGGGAGTCTGCACGCCGACCCGCTACAGCCTGCTCACGGGCCGCTACCATTGGCGCACGCGTCTCCAGTCTGGCGTCCTCGGTGGTTTCTCGCCTCCGCTTATCGCCAAGGACCGGCTCACGATCGCGGGTATGCTTAAGCAGCAGGGCTACGCGACGGGCTGTTTCGGAAAATGGCATCTCGGTATGAGCTTCCCGATAGCCGGTGGCGGCTATGCTGATGACGGCGGCGATTTTTCAAAGAACCCTAAGGACGTCAGTAAGATCGACTTCGCGGGCGACATTCTCGGCGGTCCGGTCGACCATGGCTTCGACACCTTCTACGGTATAAGCGCGTCGCTCGACATGCCACCGTTCGTCTGGATCAAGGACCGCCGGATGACCGAGATCCCGAGCGCGACCAAGACCTGGCTGCGGACTGGGCCGGCCGGCCCGAAGTTCGAGGCTGTCGATGTGCTGCCTTCCGTGATCGACCACTCTATCGCCTTCATCGAAACCCAGAAGAAGACCGACCCAGCCAAGCCGTTCTTCATCTATATCCCGCTAAACGCTCCGCATACTCCGATTGTCCCCACCAAGGAGTTTCAGGGCACCAGCGGCATCAGCCCTTACGCTGACTTCGTGAAGCAGGTCGACCATGACGTCGGCCGCCTACTGGCATCGCTGGAAAAGCAGGGGCTGACGGAGAACACCCTTGTGATCTTCACGGCGGACAACGGCTGCTCGCCGGCGGCTAATATCTCTGAACTCCAGAAGGCCAGCCATGAGCCGAGCTACATCTATCGCGGCCACAAGGCCGACCTTTATGAAGGCGGTCACCGCGTGCCGTTCCTTGTCCGCTGGCCCGCCAAGGTGAAGCCAGGCGTCTCGCCAGCCCTCGTCGGCCAAATCGACTTCCTCGCTACTTTCGCCGAGATCACCGGAGCGAGCGTCCCCGCTGCGATGGCCGAGGATAGTGTAAGTTTCCTGCCGGTCCTGCGGGGCGATATGCCCGAGGTCCGCCAGGGTATCGTCAGCCAGTCAATCAATGGCAGCTTTGCGATCCGCGACGGCGCATGGAAACTCCTGCTCAGTGCAGGTTCTGGCGGTTGGAGTTCGCCTAAGCCGGGTGCCGATGAAGCCGGCCTACCGTCTGTGCAGCTATACGATCTTTCGAAAGACCCTGGTGAACGGAAGAATCTTCAGGCCGAATTCCCCGAGCGCGTGGCCGCCATGAAGGCCGAGCTCGAGAAGACCATCGCCCGCGGTCGCAGTACTCCTGGCGATGATCTCGCGAATGATGTCGCTGTGCAGCTGATCAAGAAAAGCCCCGCCGGTAAGGCCAAGGCCAAGAAGAAATGAGGCTCTGGCCTGCCGTCGGTCTGCTGGTCGCCACGACGCTTTCCGCTGCGCCCAAGGTTCCGGAAGGGGTCGAGGTCGTCCGCGACCTTGAGTACGCACAGGCCAAGGGGGTCAGCCTTAAGTTGGATCTCTACCGTCCATCAGCAAAGCCCTCCGCGCCGATGCCTTTGGTCATTTGGGTGCATGGTGGTGGCTGGAAGAACGGTACCAAGGCCGGATGTCCGGTGTCATGGCTGGCCGCCAAGGGCTATGCCGTTGCGAGCCTGGATTTCCGTCTCTTGCCCGAGCATCCTTGGCCGGCGCAAATCGAAGACCCGATCGCAGCGCTCCGCTGGTTGCGCAAGGAGTCAGGTAAGTATGGTTATGATGCCGAGCGTTCCGCCGCGATGGGCGGTTCTTCCGGCGGCCACGTGGTTGCTCTTTGGGGGACGCTGACTTTACCCCCGGAAGACAAGGTGAAGGCCGTGGTGGACCTGTATGGTCCGACCGACCTCCTGACCATGCCGCCGAATGTCCTTTCGGAAAAGCGCACGCGTGCCGAGCTCGCTAAAGCCAATGGCGCCTTGTTGCTCGGGGGCATCGTCATGGACCAGCCTGAGAAGGCGAAGGCCGTCAGCGCCCTGCATCAGGTGACGAAGGACGACGTCCCGTTCCTGATCATTCATGGCTCCGCGGATACGTCCGTCCCGGTTGACCAGAGCGAGCGCCTGCATGCGGCGCTCAAGGCCGCCGGCGTCGATTCCACTTTGAAGCTCCTCGAAGGAGCGGGCCACGGCGGCAAGGAGTTCGATTCTGATGAATCGCGGACGCTCATTCAGGGGTTCCTGGATAAGCATCTGCGGCGTTAGGCCGCCGGATTAGTCGGCCAGCTGCGCGAGTAGTTTGAGCGTCTCGGTCGGCGACTTATGCGTCATGGCGGCGTTGTGCAGGCCGGGGGGCAGCATCTCGATTGCAATAGACTTCAGTTCTTCCAAGCGGGCGCAAAGCTTGTTGCGGCAGGCGTCGGCTTCCTTTTCGTCAACCCAGACGTCGTAGATGGTCACCATCTCACCGGGCTTATCGCCGTCGATTTCGCCTTCGCCGACCTCGTAGTCGCAGTCGAGCAGCTCGTCCCAGAAGTTGGCGTCGAGATCGAGGGCGTCCTCAAGTTCATAGAGACGGATGCCGCTCATCCATTCGTTGAGGAGGGTGAAGGCGTCGCGGTGGGCGGGGAGGACTTCGGTGAAGGTGTCCCGGATGCCGACCGCGATGAGCGTGAGGCCGTCGACGGTATCTCCCAGCTGGGGGCCGTCGAAGGGAGGAGTCGGTTCGGAAGACATGCGCAGAAGGGAGGAGGGGTCAGGGTCGGAGAGCCAGCCAAATCACTTCCCGCCGCCGACGATCTCGGCCAGGAGCCTCTCGAGGCCCTGGCCGTAGCGGACGTAGGAATTGAAACGTTCTTGTGGCGAAGCCTTGGTGCCTTCGCCGAGGTGGACGATGCTGGCCACGTGCGGCTCGATGGAGACGCCGGCCTGGTAGCCGTTACGAATCAGGTCGGTGAGGATTTCGCGGACGAGCGCGTCGCCTTCGCCGGCATAGGTGAACGCGCTGCTCTTGCCTCCGGCCGGATTACGTCGGCAGTCCTTGATGTGGACATATTCCACATAGGGAAGAATCTCGCGGTAGAATGGCATCGTCTCCTGGCCGTAGGACACGGTGTTACCGATATCGAAAAGGTAGCGGACGCTCGGATGATCGACGCTTTCGATAAAACGACGGGCGTGCAAGCCCGAGAGGCCGCCCCAGCCTTCGCAGTTCTCGTGGAGTAGCATGATGCCACCGTCGGCGGCGAGCTTAGCCATCTCCTTATAACGACGGACGCCTTCGTCGCGCCAGACGTCTTCCGAGACTTCGCCGCGGACCCAGCTCATCGTGCGGACGAACTTCGTGCCGGTGCGCTGCATGCGTGGGATGAGTACGCGGAGGTCGGCGAGGTCGGTGGCGAAGTCGCCCGTAATCGGACGGCTCCAGTTACCGATGGCGGAGGCGTAGCTGCTGACGCGCATGCCGGCAGCTTCGATTTTCTCGATGGCCTGCTTGAACTCGTCGTCGCTTACGGCCGGGCCAGAAAACTGTTTGCCGTTGAGCAGGCGGAGCTCGAGGGCCTTCCAGCCGAGGGCCTGATGGGCGGCGATCTGGCCGTCGATATCGTCAGCGGCTTCGTCGGCGAGGCCAGAGAGGGGGAAGGGGGGCATGGCGGAGGAGAAGAGGACTGAATTGATGGCTGAAACGAGAGCTGAATCGAGGGCAGAATTGAAAGCGGGCTAGGGGATGGGCTTGCGGGGGAGCGGAGATGGGCGGATAAGTTCGTTATGAGATTCGCCCCGTTCTTACTCTGCTGGTCCGTCTTGTGCTTTGCAGCTGAACCGGCCCGGAAGCTGAAGGTCTTCATCCTGGCCGGGCAGTCCAATATGGAAGGTCAGTCGGTCGTCGACCTGACCGGACGCGATTACAACGAAGGGAAGGGAACCTTGGTCGAGGTGATGGCCCGCCCGGGCAACGCCGAGCGCTATGCCCATCTACGCGATAAGGACGGCAAATGGGTCGTACGTCAGGACGTCTGGGTGCGTTACCAGCGCGAGAAGCAGCCGCTGCTCGCTGGTGATCTTTCCGTCGGCTATGCCGTCTACGGCGGCAAGCATCACTTCGGGCCTGAGTATCAGTTCGGGCACGTCGTCGGCGAGGCCTATCGCAATCAGATCCTGCTCATCAAGACCGCCTGGGGAGGCAAGAGCCTCTACCGTGATTTCCGTCCGCCGAGCGCGGGCGGCGTGGTCGGCCCGTATTACACGAAGATGGTGGCCGAGGTCCGGGCGGCTCTGGCCAACCTGAAGAAAGATTTTCCGTCCTACGACGGTTCCCCGATAGAGCTGGCCGGCTTCGTCTGGTATCAGGGTTGGAATGACGGCGTGAATCCCAAGACCGCCGTCCCCGAGTATGAGCAGAACCTCGCGCACCTCATCAGGGATGTACGCAAGGAATTCGGTGCGCCGAAGCTCCCCGTGATTGTCGGCGAACTGACCGGTGCCTGGGTGGACGCCCCCAAGGAATGGACCGCCTTGCGTAAGGCGCAGGCGAATGTGGCGGAATATCCGGAGTTCAAGGACAACGTCGTGTTCGTCCCGACCCGTGATTTCGTCCGTAAAGCGGAAGACTCTCCCAATCCTGGCCATGGCCATCATGAGTTCGGTAATGCCGAGACCTATTTCCTTGTTGGCGACGCCCTCGGCAAGGCCGCCGTGCAGATGGCCGGACGCGACCGTCAGGTTCGCGCTGTGCGCGGCTGGACGTTGCGCATCGACGAGCGATTGATTGCCCGAGACCCGGCGATTGTCGAGAAGGCCGTCGTCCTGCTCGATGCGCAGCTCGCTAAGGTTGAAAGGTTCATTCCGGCTAAGGCCGTGGAGCGGCTCCGCTCTGTGCCGATCAACTTTACGCTACCCTATGAAAGCGGACGGGGTACGGCCGAGTATCACGGCGGGTTAGCGTGGGTGAAGCAGGCGGGTCGCGAGATCGCTTTGGCCAAGGCGATTGAGTTTACCAATGTCGACCGCCTCGAGCCCGAGATCCGGCGCATGCCCGTGCTCGTCCTGCACGAGCTCGCGCACGCTTACCACGACCAAGTCATCCCGGGTGGGTATCAGAATTCCGATATCCTTGGTGCCTATCAGAAGGCCAAGGCAGCGGGAACCTATGACGCCGTGAAGCGTTGGACCGGTGAGAAGTTCGTCGATAAGCCGGCTAAGGCGTATGCGATGAATAACCAGATGGAGTATTTCGCTGAGAGCACGGAGTCGTATTTTGATCGCAACGATTTCGAGCCGTTCAACCGGGCCGAACTACAAGCGAAGGACCCATGTATGCTCAAGGTCGTCGAGAAAGTCTGGGGGATTGCCGAAAAGTGAGGTCTCTCCGCCGATTCTTAAGACTAGTTAGAGGAGTCTGTAATTGAAACCCGCAGGGGTATGCAGGCTAATCATGTCATCTCATGAAAACGTTGGCCCTTTCGCTTCTTATCTTAATCGCCGCGGCGGGTTCCTCGGCCTCGGCCCTCGCCAGCACTCCCGTCTCGCCCAAAGTCAGCGTCGACGTCGCGGCAATTGATCGCGAGCGCATCCTGAAGGCCGCCGAGAAGGCCCTGACGCAGGCGCCGGTCAGCATCACCGCCTTCCCAGCCAAGCTGAGCGAGGGTGGGGCCAACGACTTCTATTCGAACGGCGACTACTGGTGGCCGGATTCCACCAAGCCGAATGGCCTCCCGTATATTCGACGCGACGGCCAAACCAATCCGGAGAATTTCAGTCAGCATCGCCTGGTCGTGAAGACCCTGCGTGATTCCGTCTCGGCTCTGGCCGCCGCTTATCAGGTCACGGGTGACGACAAGTATGCCGTGAAGGCTGCTGAGCTACTCCGCGTGTTCTTCCTGGACGCCAAGCTACGCATGAATCCAAACCTTGATTTCGCGCAGGCCGTCCCGGGCGTCTCGCCAGGCCGCGGTATCGGCATCATCGACGCATTGCATCTCATCGAAGTACCTGCGTCCGTGAAGGCCCTCGAGCGTTCGCCCGCTTTCCCGGCCGGTATGGCCAAAGATCTGCGCGGGTGGTTCCGTGAACTGGCGGAGTGGATGGTCACCAGCAAGAACGGCAAGGAAGAGGCCGCGGCGAAGAATAACCATGCCGTCGC
The DNA here is from genome assembly GCA_945866215.1 of Opitutus sp. GAS368. Classification (GTDB taxonomy): domain Bacteria; phylum Verrucomicrobiota; class Verrucomicrobiia; order Opitutales; family UBA953; genus UBA953. The sequence continues at coordinate 27,611 of CAMBGQ010000015.1, forward strand.
TTTTTATCTGCAGCTCGCTGTCTACGCTGATTTCATCGGCGACCAAGAGAAGCTCGCCGCCTGCCGTAAGCAGTACAAGGAAGTCTTCGTGGGTAAGCAGATGGCTGTCGACGGTGGCTTCCCGCTCGAGCTCGCTCGCACCAAGCCCTACGGCTACTCGATCTTCCAGCTGGATAACATGGTGCTCCTTTGCCAGGTGCTCTCGACCAAGGAGGACAACCTCTGGGAGTTCACGCTGCCGGACGGTCGCTGCATCCGTAAGGCGGTGGCTTTCCTTTATCCGTTTCTCGCTGACAAATCCAAATGGACGCTCAAGCCCGATGTCCAGGCGTGGGAAGGTTGGCCGGCCCGTCAGCCGGGTCTGCTTTTCGCCGGCCGCCAGTTCGGTGAGACCGCCTATCTCGACCTGTGGAAGAAGCTTCCGTCCGATCCGACCGACCCCGAAGTGCAGCGTAATATCGGCGTCACCCAGCCCGTGCTTTGGTAAGACGGGGTTGTCATCCTTAGATACCGCGGAATGCTGGCCGCCATGAGATTCGCCCCGATGTCATGGCTGGCCGCCTTCCTGATGATTGCTACGGCCGCCTGCGCCGAGGACCCGCAGCGCATCCTGTTCATCGGCAACAGCTATACCGGTTCTAATAAGCTTCCCGATGTCTTTCTGGAAGTGGTCAAGAGCGCCGGTCGCAAGGAGCCAGTGGTGAAGTCCGCCACGCCCGGTGGCCAGACGTTGCACCAGCAGCTCACCCAGGCCCCCAGCCAGGAACTCATCGCGGAGGGTGGCTGGGATGTCGTCGTCCTGCAGGGGCAGAGCATGGAACCCGCCTTGGCGGAGAAAGATGCCACGACGCGGGAGCACTTCGTCCAAAGCGCAGCCGAGCTCTGCCAGCGCATCCGCGCCAAGAGTCCAAAGGCTCGAATCTACTTCTATGAAACGTGGGCGCGGCACGCGGATTTCTGGAAAGACAAAGCCGCGCTAAAAGAGGCTGGAGCCATCGGTGCCAACCCTAAGGAGATGCAGGGTCGCCTGCGTAAGTGGTATGATTTCGTGGCCAAGGAGAATAAGGCCACGGTCGTGCCGTGCGGCGATGCCTGGGAGCTCAATTACGCCTCGGCCAAGCCGATTCGCCTGCACCGCGACGATAATTCACACCCGGAGCTGGTCGGCACCTACCTCAATGCCCTGATCTTCTTCGGTAAGATTTACGGTGTGAAGTCACCGGCTCCAAAATGGACCGGCAAGGTAGACGAGGCCCAGGCTAAGCTCATGCAGGGGTACGCTGCTAAGGTGTTGAGGTGACGGGACGGGTAGGCTCAGCGACCCAGCCAAGCCGCGGCGGCAGTCTTGGTGTCGGTGCCGTCGAGGTGAGGCGTGGCAGAAGGGAAGAGTGTCGCATCTTTCTCTCCGGCTACCCAGAGGGCATGGGTCGAGGCGACGCAGAGCAGGCCCGGGACGTCGAGATACTTGGAGCCGCCGGGTAGGAACATCGGGTCGCGGTAATCCAGGAGCTGGCCGAAGCGGAAGCCAGCGGTATCGACGGCGGCTTTGACGATGGCGTTGCCGGTCGTGGCTCGGGCGGCAGTGGCAACGGCGCCCATCTGGCCGAAGCCGGCGAGCGAGACTCTCTTTACGGCCGGCTGGGAGGCGTCGCGTTTCGAGAGCAGGTAACTCGTGATGGTCATGACGTCATGCACGCGCTGGGCGAAGAGCGCGTGGTTGTAGCCGAAGGTATAGGCCGGGACTTCACGGGGGCCCGCCACGACGCGGGTCTGTTTGAGCTTCTTGTCGTCCTGGAGGAAGAGATCGGCCGTGAGCACGCCCACGCCGCGGTCGATGAGTTCCTGCAGCTCGGGGCGGATGGTTCCATCCGCGAGGCGGGCGGAACCCTTGCCGGCATCATCGAGCCAGATCACGACGTCACCGGTCGGATTGATGGGTTGCAGCCAATCGATAGCCACTTCTTCGCCGTAGGTCGCGTTGAGCAGCTTACCTTGCGTGCGGAAGTGGGAGTCGCGCCATTGCGTGCTGGCGTCAGGGAAGCTAATCTTGCCGGCGTGGGCGTAGGGGCGGCCGATGAGGGCTTCGATGGCCGGGCGGAGGACGTGTTCGCGACCTTCAGGCGTCTTGGCGGCGGCGAGGAGCTGCTGTTCCGCGTCGGACTTGAGCCACTTGAGTAGGCCGCGTTCGAATTCAGGGTCGCCTGACTTTGGCGCCGGATGGGCGTCGTCCCAGACCGTGAGCTTCTCCTTGGGTAGCGGCACATAATCCTTTTCGACGATAGGCGACGCTTGGCCTAGTTTGAAATGGCGATTCAGCACCTCGTAAAAACCCATCCGCGAGACTGCGTTGTAGTTGTGAGGGAAGTGTTCGCCGCGTTGCAGCGTCACGTAGTCCTTCTTGCCGTAGAGCGCGTAGAGTTTTTGCAGGTCGGGAAAGCCTTTGGTCGCCATCTCCTTCGTCCAGTCGTTGGCCGTATTCATGCCTTGCGGTTTCGGAGCGAAGAGGGCGGCGATTTCGACATTACCAGAATTAACCCGAAGGAGTGTGGCGTTCTCACAGGAGCAGCCGCCTTGCATCGCGGTGCTGACCATCACCACCGGGTAGGAAAGTGCGAGGCGGGGGTCGGTGGCCGCTAGGAGCATCGTCTGCGTACCGCCGCCGCTGGATCCCGTGACCGCGAGGCGGTTCGGGTCGACCTCGGGAAGGGTGAGCAGGAAGTCGATACTGCGGATTGAGTTCAGGGTCTGCAGGCCCATCACGCTTTGCAGGTTGGCTTCGGCCTGGGGACTGTAGAGTCCCCAACCTTCGGTGCGGTTCATGTCCGGGCGCTGCTTGGCGAACTTATGGATGACCTCGGGTGAGAACTGCTTTGAATCTGAATCGCTCAGGGCGTCGATCTGCCAGACGACGCAACCCATGCGGGCGAGCTGGACGCACATGGACTGGAAGCGCGACTTGCCGCCTTGTTCGAAACGCTCCTGTCCGGTCGCGATCTCCTCGCGGACGTACTTATCGGACTGGTTGAGGAAGCGTGCGTCGACCCAGTGTCCGTGCGGAAAGACGACCGCGGGCACCTTGCCTGAGATGTTCTTGGGTCGGTAGAGATTGCCCGTCACGAAGAAGCCCGGAGCGCTCTCGAAGTAGACCTTCTCGACCGTGTAGTCTCCTTGGTCGATCTTGCCGTGGATTACCGCGTTGAGCGGCGTCTTCGTCGGCATCGGCCAGAGCCCTTGCGAGATGACTAGCTGGCGTTGGACAAAGTCACGGCGCGGCTCCCATTCCTGAACGGATTTCGGGGCGGGGAAGGGGAAGTACCCGTTGAGGTCTTTGAGCGGACCGAGGCGCGCGTCGTCGGCGTGGACTAGGTTCAGTAGACCGAGGGTCGCGAGGGCGAGCGTGGGGAGGCGCATGGGGGCAATATGAGCCTCGTGGTCGGTAATGGGAAATAAAAAGGCCGACCTTACGGCCGGCCTTCGATAGGGACGATAACGTGCTTATTCGGGCTGCTTACGGCCGCGCTGCGCTTCACCTGCTTTGCGCATCTTCTCGAAGAGTGGGCCGAGTGAAGGGTCGGCCTTGCGGGCGACGTCTTCGGCGACCTCGATCGCCTTGCGCTGGGCGGCGGCCGCGTCCTCGCGGGCTTCGCGCACGGCCGGGTTTTCATTGGCCTTGGCCATCGCCTCGCGGACGCGACGCTGTTCGTCAGGAGATAGTCCGGGAATCATGCCGCCGCGGTTGGCTGGCTCCTCGCGATTACCTTCGCGCTGGCGCGGGGCTTCGCCGGGGGGCTGGGCCTCTGGTTGACGTTTGCCTTCTTCGCGTCCGCGTCCCGGCTCGGCGTTGGGCTGGCGGTTGCCGCCTTCGGGGCGGCGAGGTTGCTCGCCGCGGGGCTGTGCCTCGGGCTGGCGTCCCGGCTGGCCGGGCTGACGCTGTTCCATGGCCTTGCGGACCTTTTCCAGGATCGGGGCGACGGACGGGTCGGCCTTACGGGCGGCCTCGTCGGTAATCTCACGGGCCTTCTTCTGGGCTTCGGCGGCGGCTTGCTGGGCTTTGGCGGCCTGCTCATGGGCTTCCTTTACGGCAGGGTCCTGATTGGCTTTCTCCATGGCTTCGCGGAGGCGCTTCTGTTCGTCAGGGGAGAGCGGGACCGGGAGGCGCGGGTTGGAGCGACCTTCAGGGGCCGATCCTTCGGGGCGGACGTTCGGGCGCGGGGCATCTTCGGCCGCAAAACCGAGGGCGGCGAGGAGGAGCAGGGGTAGGTGTTTCATAGTATAGATATAACAGCGCCCTATCCTAAGAGTTTCAACCGTCTTCCGGGGACAGGCTTGCCATCTTCCACCGGCAAGGTCTGCTGGTCTCATGCTACCCCGCCTCGCACTCCTCGTGCTTTGCTGCTCCGCGCTCGTATCCGCCGGAGAGCTTAAGCTCATCTCCCTGTTCTCCGACCACGCCGTCCTCCAGGCCGGTGACGCCGCCGTCTTCGGCAAGGCCCACCCGGGCTCGAAGGTCAGCGTGAAGCTCGGTTCGACCGAAGCCACCGCCACCGCCGGCAACGACGGCAAGTGGACCACCACGCTTCGTGGCCTCAAGGCCACCGAGCAGGGCAAGGACCTCATCGTCAGCTCTGGAGAGGAAGTCTTCACCGCTCGCGACGTAATCGTTGGAGAGGTCTGGATCGGCTCCGGCCAGTCGAACATGGACTGGGTCGTCAAGAACACCACTGCCGCTGCGGACGCCAAGTCCCGCCCCGCCGATGCCGGCCTCCGCGTCTTCACCGTCGCCCGCACGCCCAAGGCCGAGCCCGTCGACGACGTCCAGGGTTCCTGGAAACTCGCCGCTCCTGACACCGTCGAGGGTCTCACCGCTACGGGTCTTTTCTTCGCCCGCGAATTGCGAGCCAACCTCATGCAGCCAGTCGGCGTCATCCATACCTCCATCGGTGGCACGCGCGCCGAGGCCTGGGGTCCGAAGGGCATGTATGCCGACGTCGCTGACGCCAAGGATTTCGACGCCAAGGAAACGACGGCCATCAAGGCCCGCGCTGACGCCCTCGAGAAGCTCAACGCCAAGATCGCCGTCGAGAAGGACAAGGCTGCGTTGGCCAAACTGCGTCAGGATGCGGGCAGGTTCGCCCCGGTTTGGTCCAATGGACCCTACATGAATTGGAACGGCATGGTCGCTCCGCTCGTCGGTTATTCTGTGCGCGGCGCCATCTGGTATCAGGGTGAATCGAACGCCGGCCAACCCGAGGCCTACAAGTGGGTCCTTGGTTCGATGATCAAGTCCTGGCACAAGGCCTGGGGCCAGGAATTCCCGTTCATCATCGTCCAGCTACCCCGCTTCATGGCCCGCAAGCCTGAGCTCGCCGTCGAGGACGGTGGCTGGCCCCGACTCCGCGAATCCATGGAATGGATCGCTGACAACGTCCCGGGTGCGATGCAGTCTGTGAACATCGATCTCGGCGAAGAGAAGGACATCCATCCGAAGGACAAACTCCCCATCGGCGAGCGTCTCGCCTATGTCGCCCTCCAGCGCGTTTACAAGACCCGCACCGACGGCGAAGCCCCGCGCGTGGAGTATGCGGTACGCCAAGGCGACGCCTGGGTGCTCACCTACGACCGTCCGGTGGTGCTCAAGAACGATGGCAAGGGTTTCGGTTTGCTCGGAGCCGACAATAAGTGGGTCTTCGGTCAGGCCAAGGCCGACGGCACGACCGTCACGGTCACCGGCGTCAAGGCGCCCAAGGAAGTGCGTTACGCTTGGTCTAACTTTCCTGAGGTCAGCGTCTACTCCGCCGGCAAGGACGGTCTCCCGGCTGGCCCGTATCGCTCCAGCAAGTAAGGGGGCTTACTTCAGCGGGATGTAGCAGACATTGCTGGTCAGCATCATCATCACGAATAGTGGGCAGGTGATGAGCGGTCCCAGCCAGGTCTGTCCGCTGAGGTCGAAGAAGATCCGGTGCAGCCATGGCAACAGGAACATCATCGGGATCACGCCGAAAAGTAGGTTAACGTAGAGCCATCCGTCCGTCCAGAAGGGTTGCTCCGTGGCGCCGAGGTGTAGGTATTGGAGCGACAGCACGAGAATGAGTCCGAGCGTGTTGCCGAAAGCGTTGAAGAGGCCGGACCGCCAGAGGGGGACGCCTTCGTGGCGCGAGCCCCCGTTCACGCGGAGGGAATTGGCGAAATAGAAAACGAAGAACAACGGGATGTATTCCAGCGCCACGATGAGCATCTTGGGCGGAAAGGCCGTCGAAGCGGCGACAAAGAGACAGCGGAAGTCTGAGTGGAACAGGGCATAGCAGGCGAAGAGTAGGGCGTAGAAAAGACCCATGACTACGCAGGCGAGCAAGGCGGTGCGAGCGGCGGCCTTGGCGCTGAGTTGCAATCCCCACATGGAGGGCGTGACGCCGTGATGACGACCATGGAATCGATACGCGCCCCAGAACAGCGTCAGGGCGATTGCACCGTTGGCGAGGGCCCAGAGTAGCAGGGCGTTGTTGATCCGTTGCGGGAACCACCAGGTCTGCTTCACCGAGCTCGCTTCGGGGAAGACCGTGAACGTCGCCATCGCGAGCGGCATGAATAGTACCGCGGCCACCAAGGCCCCGAAGCAGAACAAGCACCACGTGAGCTTACGGCCAGAAGGGGTCGGGGCGGGGAGGGCCGGTGGAGTCGGCTGGCGGACGGCGGCGAAGAAGGGCAGGCGCAGGAGCAGCCCAGCGCAAGGGATCACGAAGAGTAGTCCGCCGATGAGGCTTATGGTGGTGGCGGCTTCGCGGAATTTCCAGCGCTGGTCTTCGGGCGGTAGCGGCGACGGGGCTTGTAGGGTGCGGTCGAAGAATTCCAGAACGTGCGCGACGAAACGGTCGTCGTAAGGAAGCAGTGGGTGGATACCGGATGTATTATGGACGATACGGTACGTGCGTTGGGCGGTTTCGCCGTAAGCGCGACCGATCTCAATCGCCTTCAGTTTATCGTCGGCTGGCCGGGCGGAATTGACGAGCGCCAGCGACTCGGCGGCCGTACGCATGTCGGCGCTGCCGGCGACGTTACGGAAAGCGCCTTCATCCGAACGCGCGTAATCCATGCCCACGTTGGCGTCGATGGGGGCGAAGAGCTCATCTTTCATCGTGAGGACGTAGCCGCCGACGAAGATCGTCGTGAGTAGGTTCTCGCGGCGGGCCAGAGCGGTCTCTTGTTCTGTCACCGTACGTCCCTTGTCGGAGTCGAGGCGCGTCGCGCGTCGCAGGGCCGTGGCCTGGCGGGCGCCAAACTGGGAGGCCGTCTGCATGACGGCGTTGCCGCCGGCGGAGTAGCCGAAGGCGCCGACGCGGGAGCGGTCGATGAAATCTGGGCCGGTCTTGCCGTGGACGTACTCTGCCATCGCGATGAGCCCGTAACCTTCCTTCGTCGCCGAACGACGTTCCATCGTTGAGCTGGAGGCACCTTGGTTATAAGGGTCGATCGTGATGACCACGAAGCCGCGACGGGCCAGCTCCATCGAGAAGGACGCCATCGTCTCCTTGCTGCGTTCGAAGCCTGGGCAAATCAGTACGGCCGGGGCGGGGTGTTCACGGGTGGCGGTGGCCGGACGAAATAGGTCGGCCGTGACCCATTGACCGTTGACCGTATCAAGCCGGAAGTCCGTGACTTCGACGCGACCTCCGTCGCTTTGAATCACATGACTGGATAGACCCCCGCCGAAAATCATCAGCAGGGACAGAATCAGCAGGCGCCAATGGGAGGAGGTTGGGGTCACGGGGGTCACATCCTGCAGATGAGCAGTTCGCGTTCGTAGATGAGTTCCTTGGGGAGGCGGTCGTGGAGGTCGAGGAAAAGTTCCTCGTGGGCCATGACTTCGGCTCGCCAGGCCTGCCGATCGAAGGACTGCAGCTCCTCGAAGCGTTCTTTGGAGAAATCGATACCAGCCCAGTCGATATCCTCGTAGCGCGGCATCCAGCCGATGGGCGTTTCCTTGGCTTGGGCGCGCACGCGGGCGCGTTGGACGATCCATTTGAGCACGCGCATGTTCTCGCCGAAGCCTGGCCAGAGGAATTTTCCTTCGGCGTCCTTGCGGAACCAGTTCACGTGGAAGATACGCGGCGTCTCGGAGATCTTCTTCTGCATCGAGATCCAGTGGCGGAAATAGTCGCCCATGTGGTAGCCGCAGAAAGGTAGCATCGCCATCGGATCGCGACGGACCTTGCCGACCGTCCCGGCGGCGGCCGCGGTCATCTCGCTACCCATTGTCGCGCCGATGTAGACGCCTGAACTCCAGTTGAACGCCTGGTAGACAAGCGGAATCGTGGCGGCGCGACGGCCGCCGAAGACGATGGCGCTGATGGGGACGCCTGAGGGTTTCTCCCAGTCCGCATCGATTGTCGGGCACTGCGAGGCTGGTGCGGTGAAGCGCGAGTTAGGATGGGCGGCCTTGGCGCCGGTGCGCTGGGCGATTTCAGGAGTCCAGAGATTACCCTGCCAATCCGTCAGGCGCGGCGGCGGGGTCTTCGTCATGCCTTCCCACCAGACTCCACCTTCGGGGGTCAAGGCCACGTTGGTGAAGATTGTATTGCGCGAGAGCGCTGCCATCGCGTTCGGGTTGGTCTCGACGGAAGTGCCTGGAGCGACACCGAAGAAGCCAGCTTCCGGGTTGATGGCGTGCAGTCGCCCATCGGTATCCGGCTTGATCCAGGCGATGTCATCCCCGAGCGTGGTCACCTTCCAGCCCTGCTGGGCAAGCTCGGGCGGAGGGACGAGCATCGCGAAGTTGGTCTTGCCGCAAGCGCTCGGGAAGGCTGCTGCGACGTAGGTCTTCTCACCCTGCGGGTCTTCGACTCCCACGATGAGCATGTGTTCGGCTAACCACCCGTCGTCGCGGGCCATGTTGGAGGCGATACGGAGGGCGAAGCACTTCTTGCCGAGCAGCGCGTTGCCGCCATAACCGGAACCAAAGCTCCAAATCTCACGTGATTCCGGGAAGTGGACGATGTATTTCTCAGGATTGCAGGGCCAGGGGACGTCCTTCTTGCTTTTACCGAGCGGGGCACCGACGGAATGCACGCAGGGAACCACACGTTGATGGCCGCGATCAATCTCGGCGTAGACCGGCAGGCCGATACGCGCCATGATCCGCATGTTCACGACGACGTACGGAGAGTCGGTGAGCTCGACGCCGAGTTGGGCCATCGGCGAACCGACCGGCCCCATGCTGAAGGGGAGGACATACATTGTGCGGCCCGCCATGCAGCCGGTGAACATCCCGCGCAGCTTACGGCGCATCTCGAACGGGTTCTCCCAATTATTATTCGGGCCAGCGGCCTCCTTCGATTGGGAACAAATGAAGGTGCGATCCTCGACGCGCGCCACGTCGGAGGCGTCCGAGCGGGCGTAATAGCAGCCCGGCCAAAGCTTTTCGTTTAATTTCTGCATCGTGCCTTTGTCGACCATCTCGGCATAGAGTAGGTCGGCTTCGGCCTGGCTTCCATCGACCCAGTGGATCCGGGCTGGCTGGCAGAGGTCGGCCATCTTCTCCACCCAGCGGAGCAGGTTACGGTTCTGGCTGAGCGGTTCGTTCGACTTATAACGTTTCTTCATCGGTGTGGGCGTGATTGTAATCGCGACGACGCTTTTCACCTAACGTTTGTCTTGTTACACAGCGCAAGTCGTTGGGACACCCTTATTCGATTGCTACCGTGCTAAAGGCCCGTGCTTCGTTTAAGACCTATTAAACCTATATTTAACTGATGGGCGCGGATGTTTTCGCCAAATAATGACCTGTATCGCTGGAGCCAAACTGGGACATTAACTCTCTTAATAGTACTTTCGGCTTTCGGAACCTGGAGCTTCCGCAGGCGTTGACGGTCTGGTGTGACGAGGTGAGATTCCTCTCATGCGCAACCTCTTGCTCGTCATTGTCCTCTTGGGGTTCTCATCGCTCCAGGCCAAAGAGGAGGCCGCTCCGCCGGCCGGCCTCAAGGTGCTGAGCGCGGGTCATAGCTTCCATGTATGGATGCCGCCGCTGGTCGCCGAGATGGCCAAGGCCGCAGGTATCCAAGGGCATGAGCAGCTGGCGATTTCTTCCATCGGCGGTTCCAAGGTCATCCAGCACTGGGACCTGCCAGTGGAGAAGAACAAGGCGAAGCCGGTCCTGGAGGCTGGTAAGGCCGACTTGTTTACCATGGCGCCGACGTTCCTGCCAGATCCGGGTATCGAGAATTTTACCAAGCTTGGACTGGAGCATAACCCCAAGCTGCGTCTGACTCTTCAGCAGAACTGGGTGCCCTTCGAAGATTCGGAAATCTGGCTCTCCAAGAGTAAGCCCAAGTCCATCGATCGCGATGTCATCACCCTGGCGCAGTTGCGCTCGAAGCATGACCCGTATTTTAAACTCTTTGAAGACCACGTGAAGGAGATCAATCAGCGCATCCCTTCGGCGAAGATTACGATTGTGCCGAGCGGAGAGGCTGTGATGGCCCTGCGTGATAAGGTCATCAAAGGCGAAGCACCCGGCATCAGGACGCAGAACGAACTCTTCACGGATGCCCTTGGGCATCCCGGCGCACAGATCCGCGTCCTCTCGGCGTATTGTCATTTCTCGGTCATCTATCGTCGTAGCCCGGTCGGTTTGCCTGTGGTCAGCCAGCTCACCAAGCTACCGGAAGCCGAGAAGCTCAATCGACTACTTCAGGAAATCGCCTGGAAGGCCGTCACCGGCCACCCGATGAGCGGAGTCGCCCAGTAAGGCATCCTGCCAAGAGTGTGGTAGTGACGGCTTGAAGGTTCGGAGTTGGCTGGTTGCATTGGTTTACCCCGCCATGAAGCACCTGCTTGCCTTACTCAGTCTGACTTTTGTCTTGGTCGCCGCCGAGCCCCCGAAGGGCGAGCCGACGAACGCTGAAGAAGCGGCGGCTCAGGCAGCGGCAAAGAAGGCCGCTCAGGACAAACTCGTCGACGAACGTTATCAGGCCTTGGTGGCTAAACTCTCACCCGCCGAGCAGGCGTGGGAGGCGGTGCTCCAGAAACAGCTCGGCAGTTTCTATCTGCCCCTGCACAAGCGAGACAAGATTGCCGGGAAGTCGAACGCGTGGGATTTCGTGAAAGACGACCCTAAGCTGCCTCGCGTGCTATTGATTGGTGATTCCGTCTCGCGTGGCTACACGCAGCCGACTCGTAAGGTTCTTGCGGGTAAGGCCGCCGTCCATCGCGCGCCGGCTAATTGCGGTCCGACGGCTTCGGGCCTCAAGAATCTCGACGCCTGGCTCGGCGAAGGGAAGTGGGATGTCATCCATTTTAATTTCGGCATCCATGACCGCGGCACCCCGGCGGCCGACTATATGAAGCGTCTCGAGGAGATTGTGGTGCGACTCGAGAAGACCGGCGCCAAGCTCATCTGGACCAGCACCACACCAATCCCGGATAATCCCGTGCAGAAGCAGACGGCCGCGTCGATTGTCGAGAAGAACGCCCTCGCTGCTGAAATTATGAAGAAGCACGGCATCCCGACGGATGACCTCTTTGCGGCGATGACTCCCCGTCTGACCGAGTTCCAGCCGCCGCTCGACGTGCATTTCACCGGAGCCGGTTATGATTTCCTCGGTGCTACGGTGGGCGAAGCAATCCTCGCGAGGTTGAAGTAGGGCTATCGGCTGTGTTTTGCGGATGTTTCCGCTATGACAGGCGACCTGGTTGACTACTTAATAGTCTAATAGTATAACGGTGGCATGCCGCATCCGCCTCTTAAAGTCTTCTACAGCCCCCTTTATGCTGTCATCGGCAAGATGGAGACCGTCACGAAATCGAAGATTGTGGCCTCGCTCATCGAGGCCGGGAAGGCCGGCGAGGTCACGCTCGAAGCGCCGAAGCTCGCGACTCGGAAGGAGCTCGAATTGATCCATACGCCGGAGCACGTGCGCAGCACCTTTGAGGACAAAGGCGCTTTCCTCGAGGTCGGCCCTTGGTCGCAGCCGCTATTGGACAGCATCCTCGCCTCGACCGGCGGCATGCGCGATGCCGTCAAGGAAGCCTTGAAGAACGGCCGTTCGGGCAGCCTCTCTAGCGGCCTGCACCATGCACGTAAGAATTCTGGCAACGGCTTCTGTCAGTTCAACGGACTGGCCCTCGCCGCGCTCGAGGCGCTCAAGCAGGTCAAGACCGTCGGCATCCTGGATCTCGATGCGCATGCGGGCGGTGGCACGTTTGACATCCTCGGCGACCATAAGCAGGTCTATCTCGCCGACGTCACCGTGAACTCTTTCGACTCGTGGGAGCCGTCCGATCCGGCTCGGCACTTCTACGTCGAGGTCGCCAAGCCGAAGGA
>CAMBGQ010000016.1 GCA_945866215.1 Opitutus sp. GAS368
TGTTTGCGAATCGAGCGGCTGAATGGCGAAGGCTTCGAGATTAAAGCCTGCGACCAACCAGAAGGTAATGGGCAGAAGAACCGCCAGCCAAAGAATGGCGCGGGTCCAGAGGTTGGAGTCGGATAAGAGGCGGCGCAGGCCTGGGTAGACCATCCCGCGGAAGGCGAGTTCTTCCATGATGGGGGCACCCATCGTCACTGCCAAAGCAATCGTCAGGAAGCGCCAAGTATCGACGTCGGTCTTGAGCACCGCATCCACGATCTCTTGTGGTTCGTCGGCGGGCGGGTGGCCGGCCCAGCCGCTGAGGAAGAGCTGTTCCCAGGCCAGGTGGAGACCCTTCCAGACGAGCGAGGCGGCGAGTCCCAAGGCGAGGATCGCCAAGAACGCCAAGAGGATACGGCCGAGGCCGACGCCGCGGAGCGCCTGGTGAAACGGCGAGCCAGTGTTTGCTGGTTCCTCCGAAGGGACGGAGGGCGCCCAATCGAGCGAGCGGGGCGCGAGGGCGCCCATGGCGAGCATCGCAACGGCCGCCGCCAACTGGCCGCTGAAGGCCGCCGTGAACATATGCGCCTGCGAGATACCGAAGTCAGTCGAAGTGGATAAGCCTTGCATCACGAGTCCGGTCACGACGCCGAAGAGGATGCCGAAGGCGAGCAGCCCGGTGCCCAGTCCCATCGCGGCGTCGCCGATAGAGATCGTCGAGAGAGTGTCCTTACCCGGTAGGTTGTGCCAGCATTTCAGCGCGAAGATGCCGGTGAAGGCCGCGCCGAGATTGATGACCAAGCATGCCCAGTCCCACGGCCCGAAGGCATCGAGGGACAGCGTGAGCTCATCCATCGTCGCTTAGGCGCCGAAGACCTGACGACCGCCGACGAACGTTGCGCGGACGCGGCCCGTGAGGGCGCGGCCGACGAGCGGGTTGTTGCCAGACTTCGAGGAGAGGTCGGCGGACGTGGGCGTCCAAGCGGCCTTCGGATCGAGAATGACCAAGTCGGCGAGGGCGCCGGCCTTGAGTGTGCCGGCGGCGAGGCCGAGGACCTTGGCCGGGCCGTGCGTCAGGCGGGCGATGAGTACGGGGAGTTTAGCGTGTCCGGCGGCCACGAGTGCCGTGTGGGCGGCGGCGAAGGCTGTCTCCAGGGTCGCGGCGCCGAAGGGAGCCAGGTCGAACTCGCAATCCTTCTCGGTGGCCGTGCAGGGAGAGTGGTCGGAGCAGATCGCGTCGATCGTGCCGTCGACGAGCGCGGCGATGAGCGCCAGACGGTCGGCTTCCTCGCGGAGAGGTGGATTCGTCTTCAGGCTCGTACCGTAGTTCGCCAGCGCGGCGTCCGTGAGGAGTAGGTGCAGGGCGGAGACTTCGGCCGTGACCGCGAGTTGCTTCGCCTTGGCGCGGCGGACGATGTCGGCGGAACCGCCGGAGGAAAGGTGCTGCAAGTGGATGCGGGCCTTGGTGAGTTCGGCGAGGAGGCAATCGCTCGAGACCACGACTTCTTCGGCGGTGCGGGGCAGGCCGCGGAGACCGAGCCGGAGGGACCAGGCGCCTTCGTGCATCTGGCCGCCTTCGGTCATGCTGCTGTCTTGGCAGTGGTCGAGGACGACCAGGTCGAACATCGCAGCGTATTCCAGCGCGCGACGCATGATCTCGTTGTTCTGGACGCCCGAGGTCGTGTCGGTGACGGCGACCACGCCGGCCTTCTTCATCGTGCCGAGAGGGGCGAGAGCCTGGCCCTCGTGGCCCTTCGTGAGCGTGCCCGTGGGCAACACGCGCACGGCGGCGTCGCGCGCGCAGATCTCGCGGAGGAGTTGAATCGTGCCGACGTTGTCCGCCGCGGGGAGCGAGTCGGGCATCGTGACGAGGGTCGTGAAACCGCCGGCGGCGGCCGCGCGGGTGCCCGTGCGGATCGTCTCGCGGGCCGTGCGGCCCGGTTCACCGAGGCGGCAGTTCAGGTCGATGAAGCCCGGGGTGACCACGAGGCCCGTGCCATCGATGATGCGGGCCTTGGCCTGGTCAGCGGCGGAGAGCTGGTCGACGAACTTACCGTCGAGGGCGAAGACGTCGCCCTTCGCGTCGTCGCGCTGAGCGGAGGGATCGATCACGCGGGCGCCGCGGATCCAGAGGGGGGAGTTATCGGCGGGATTCATCGGCTGATGGCTCCGGTGCAGAGGTGTAGGACGGCCATGCGGACGGCGACTCCGTTGCGCACTTGTTCGAGGATGACCGAGCGGGGGCCGTCGGCGACTTCGCTTTCGACTTCGACGCCACGGTTGATGGGTCCGGGGTGCATGACGATCGCCTCGGGTTTGAGCCAGGCGGCGCGTTCGGCGTTGAGGCCGAACTGCGAGGTGTATTCGCCGAGCGAGGGGAAGTGCGTGGTCGTCTGGCGCTCATGCTGGATGCGAAGGAGCATGACCGCGTCGCAATCCTTCAGGGCTTCCTTGAGGTCATGGACGATACGGACTTGCGGGAAGGCTTCCTTCAGCGAGGCCGGGACAAGTGTCGCGGGGCCGGCGAGGGTGACTTGCGCGCCCAGCTTCGAAAGGCAGAGGATGTTGGAGCGGGCGACGCGGCTGAAGAGGATGTCGCCGAGGATGGTGACCTTGAGGCCTTCGACCTTACCGAAGCGCTGGCGGAGCGTGAAGGCGTCGAGCAGGGCCTGCGTCGGGTGTTCGTGGGCGCCGTCGCCGGCGTTGATGACCGAGATGTCGAGGACCGAGCCCAGGTCGCGGGCCGAGCCGGCGGAGGAGTGGCGCATCACAATCGCGTCGACGCCCATCGCACTGATGTTCATCGCCGTGTCGCGCAGGGTCTCGCCCTTGACGAGGGAGGACGCCGTCGTGTTGATCGACACCACTTCGGCGCCGAGCTTCTTGGCTGAGATTTCGAAGGCCGTGCGGGTGCGCGTGCTCGGTTCGAGGAAGAGGTTCACCACCGTGCGGCCCTTCATCAGGTCGAGGCCCTTACCCGGCGCGAGCGCGGGCAGGAACTGGTCGGCTTGGCGGAAGAGTAGTTCGATTTCGGGGCGGGAAAGCTCCTCGATGCCGGTCAGGTCTTTTTTCGTCCAGGTGTCTTGTGGGGCCATGCGGTGAGGTTCCGGTGGCCCTAACGAGGTTAGGACCATTGGGAAAGTGCGGAGGGAAGGCCCTTGGTCAAGGGATTTGCGGAAGGGGCAGGGCCAGGGGCAGGGCTAGGGACAGGTTTCGATTACTTAGGGACAAAAATAGGGTCCGTGGCAGGCGATACCTGACATGGCCTCATCCTTCTGGTCCTGTCCGTGTCCCTGCCCCTGTCCCTCGAAGTTTACTTCGCTAGCAGTTCCCTGACCTTCGCGCCGATGGCGGCCGCGGCCTGGGATTTATTGTCCTTATGGGCGGCGACGACGTTCACCAAGGCGCTGCCAACGACCACGCCGTCGGCGACCTTGGCGATGGCCTGCACGTGGGCGGCGGTGGAGACGCCGAAGCCGACGCAGATGGGCAGGGCGGTATGCTTACGGATCTCGGTGACCGCGGCGGCGAGGTTGGCGGCCAATTCGGAGCGTTCACCGGTCACGCCTTCGCGCGAGACGTAGTAGATGAAGCCCGAGGCGTGCTTCGCGATGAGGCTGATGCGGGCGGGCGGCGTGGTTGGAGCCACGATGAAGATATTGGCGAGTCCGTGTTTCTTCGAGGCCGCGATCAGGTCGGAAGCTTCCTCGGGCGGGCAGTCGAGGACGAGCAGGCCGTCGGCGCCGGCGGCGCGGACCTTGGCGCAGTAACCTTCGAGGCCCAAAGAGAACAGCAGGTTATAATAACAATAGAGCACGATCGGCTTGTCCGTCCCGGCGCGCACCGCGCGGAGCACGTCGAGTAGGCCCTCGTAGGTCATGCCCCCTTCGAGAGCGCGTTGGGCCGCGAGTTGGTTGGTCAGGCCATCGGCGAGGGGGTCGGAGAAGGGTACGCCCACCTCGAGCACGTCGGCGCCGTTCTGCGCCAGGGAAAGGAGCACGGCCTTGGAGGTCTCGACGTCGGGGTCGCCGGCGCAGACGTAGCTCACGAAGGCCGGGCGGCCTTCGGCTTGGCAGCGGGCGAACGTCTGGGCTAAGCGATCCATAGGCGAAAGGAAGCCGGGTTTGGTGCGGAGGGCAAGGCGAAGGCGAACGCCGCCCGCTTTCCCGGGTTGCCAATCGGGGGCGTGTCCGCACTTTGGAGCCGTCGGCCCAAGTGGTGGAATGGTATACACATCAGACTTAAAATCTGCCGCCGAAAGGCTTACCGGTTCGAGTCCGGTCTTGGGCACGGCAAAATGGAACAGGCCGCACGGGTGGTGCGGCCTGTCTTCCCGCTTTCCGGGATAAATAAGTCCAGAGTCCTAGCTACGGGACTCTGGGGTCGGGTACGGAGAGTTTTATTCCTGCTTCCGTTAGTCGCCCTCGCGACTGCTGCGTCCTTTATAAGGGAGGCTCTTACCTGAGTGAAATTGACTGAGCGTGTTGTGCTCATCCCCCAAGGTGTTGTCAACGGATTCGTCGAAAAACTCCGATAATAGGACAAAAAGTCGATTGGAGGCCATTAAAGCCCGCGGAAACGGGGTGCCTCCGCTTAGCGCCGGAGGCTGAAAGGCGTGAAATCGGTGTCGGTGTCATACGCATCGACGCCTTCGACCTGCTTCAGCTTCGCGCAGACGACGGTCGTCACGGGCGTCATGACCACCTCGACGAGCACCTTGAAGATCCAATTGGCTAACATCACCGCGAGGAGCGTCTGCGGGCTCCAGATTCCGAGGAAGGCGAGCGGGTAGAAGATCAGGCTATCGACGCCTTGGCCGACGACGGTGGAGCCAATGAAGCGGGCCCACGGATGCTTGCCGCCCATGCGTACCTTCATTTTCGCGAGGACGTAGGAGTTGAGGAAGTCGCCGACGCAGAAAGCGACAATCGAGCCGAGGGCGATCCGCCAGCCGCCGCCGAAGCAGGTCTCGAGCGCGGGTTGCAGCTGCGCGCTGAACGGCTCGTTCGGGCTGGCCGGCATCGCGAGCACGATCCACGTCATCACCGTCGCGAAGATCATTGCGGCGAAACCCGACCAAATCACTCGGCGCGCCAGGGCGTAGCCGTAGACTTCGGTGAGGATATCACCGAAGATATACGACAGCGGGAAGAACAGGTTGCCCGCGCCGAAATCGGTCTTGCCGAAGAAGGGCAGGTCGAGTTGCACGACCTTGGCTGGGCCAATGAGGTTGGAGCAGAGGAGCACCGCGACGAACGCGCCGAGGATGAGGTCGTAGTAGCGGTAGCTGCGGTTCATCGGCGATTAGGTTGATGGGTTCGGCTCCGTTCGCCAGCGGGGAGGGCGAAAAATCAGCGGCCGAGGGCGGCCTTGAGGAAGGGCTCGAAGATATCGGCCTGGCGATGGAAGCCCAAGTCGCTCGCGTGCGAGCCGTCCGTGGCCCCATCGCCGTCGTCGCCGTAGAGAAGGTCGCCGGGCACGTAGGACAGGCCTTTGACGCCTTCCTTCACGAGTTGCTCATAAGCGGCCTTGAGCGCGGCGTGGTTCGCGTCGTGGTGCAGGCGCAGCGAGGCTTTAAGCCACGCGTCGGTGTTACGGCGGTCCTCGACGAGGATGATCGGGGTGTCGGGATGGGCGGCGCGGAGTTGCTTCACGAGCGGCATACATTTCTCGGCGACGGCTGCTGCGTTCATGTTCGGGAGACAGTCGATCACGTAGGCGGCGGCGTCGATGCGCGTGAGGAATTCGCCGACGGCTTGGTCCATGCGGCCGTTGCCCGAGAAGCCGAGGTTCACGACCGGCACGTCAAAGCGGCGGCCGAGGATGGCCGTGTGCACCATGCCTGGTCGGCTGGCGCAGGCACCGTGCGTGATCGAGGTACCGTAGAAGACGACTGGCTTCGCGCGCGGTTTGAGGCCGACGAACTTTTTGCCTTCGGTCACGCCGACGTTGAGGAATTCGACGCCGTTATAGAGCGGGAGGTAGATGGCGTAGTCGCGTTCGCCCGCGTCGAGGCCTTCGGCGATGCGGACCTTCATCTCTTGCGTGGTAGGACGGACGACCTGCACCCAGCGCCACTTACCGTTCTCGTCGCGGGCGTAGAGGTCGAGGCCGCTGACGCCGGTGGCGGGCATGTGCGGCTGCTCGAGCTTCGGCTTGGTCACCTTGTAATGGGCATAGATCGTCGTGGCGTCGGTGCGGAAGCGGAACAGCAGGCCCGCGCTATCGCGGCTCAGGCCCCAGACCGCCGGCGTGACCTTACCATCGGCCTCGGCGGGCAGGCGGTCGAAGTAGCTCTTACGCTCCGCGTCGGGGAGGGCGCGGCCTTCGAGGTCCGTCGCGCGGACGTCGTGCCAAGAGATTTTCTCGTCGGTGCGTACTGCGAAACGGTCGACGGACTTCGGTGCGGCCTTGGCGGCCGGGGCTTTTGCGGCGGACTTGGTCTGCTGAGCGAAGCCCGCGGCGCCGAGGCAGAGGAGGGTAACGAGGAGGGCGGTGGTGGGGCGCATGAGGAAAATCAGAGGGCGGTGCCGTGCGTCATCGCGATCGCCCGGATCTCGGCGAGCGGCTTCTCATAGGCATCGAGGGCGGCGACGTAGTCCTCGCGGGCCTTATCGGCGCGCTGGAACGCGGATTCCGTGGTCGCCTTGGTCTTGTCGAGGTTCGCCTGGGCTTTGGCTTCCATGTCTTCGGCGGCGGCGAGCGACACCGAGGTGTTGCGAATCTGTTCTTGTAGAAAGAGGATTTCGCGGACGTCGATATTAGGCTGGCTGCGGAGAAAGGTGAGCTGCTGACGGAGCGCCTCGAGGCTGCGGTTCAGACGGCTGACGCGCTCCGACTCGCGAGTCACGTTGGACTGCGCGCGATTGACGAGCGCCTCGGCCTTCATCTTGTCTTCGAGCGAGCGCTTATATTCCTCGAAACGCAGCTTCGTGCGCGGGTAATTGGCCGTCGACATCAGTTGGACGACACCTTCCTTGGTGACGTAGGGTATCTGGTAGCGTCGGTTATCGATTCGCAGGATGTATTTCTCCCCCGGCTGGTCATAGATAATCGGCAGGGATTGCGGGGCCTCCGGTTCAGCGGCCACGGCCGGCAGGATGCCCAGCAGGAGCAGACCAAGGAGGGAGGGGAAGACCTTCACCTCTTCTTTCTATGCCGCCTGTCGCGGGCAGTCAAATCACCTTGCGGGCGGTCCGGCGTCGGCCGGCGATATGTCTGGCGATGAGGCGGGTGACATCCTTGCGGAGGGTGCGGCCGTCCTGATCGGCCAGCCACAGCTTCAAGAGTCCGGCGTAGAAGCAGAAAGTCTCCTGGGCGGCCAAACGGGCGTCGAAGCCGGGCGGGGTAAGCTTCGCATGTTGCGCGGCGGCGTAGAGCGCGGTCGTGTCCGCGAGGAACTGGGCGCCGGCGGTCATGAGGTCTTGGCGCACCGAGGCGAAGGCCCCGATATACTCGCATTTCCAAAGCATGACCTCGTAGGTTTCTTGGGCGGCCTTCTCTTCGGCCAGGCGGGTGAGCGCCGATTGCAGGCCCAACTCAATTCGCCGGAGGGGGTCGCCGGCGGTTACATCGGGGTAGCGGAGCAAAGTCCCGGTCTGTTGGCGCACGGCCATGAAAAGATCGGCCTTATCCTGGAAATGCCAATAGACCGCCCCGCGGGTCACGCCGGCATTCTGGGCGACCTCTTCTAAGGAGGTGTTGGTCACTCCGTGGAGGCTGAACGCCAGCCGGGCGCATTCGACGATGCGGTGACGAGTCTGAGCCGCCTCTGCTTTGGTCTTGCGAGCCATTATAGGATAAATAGATTTACATACATGTCTGTATGTAAATCTCGCCCAGTCGAGGGTCTTTTTTGCGCGCTCGTTTTGCTCGGCCTGTTCGGCTGCCGCCCAGAACAGTCCGTGCCGCCTTCCCGACCATTGGCGGTGGCGGTCCTCACGGTCACCCCGGCCGACATCACGCTGACGGCGATCTCTCCGGCGCTGATCGAAGGCGTCCGCGAAGTCGAAGTCCGGGCGCGCGTGACGGGCATCCTGCAGACCGTCAATTACGCCGAGGGTGTCCCGGTGAAGGCCGGCGATCTCTTATTCCGCATCGATCCGGCGCCCTATGCCGCCGCCCACGCGCTGGTCCTGGCGCAACTCGCGCAGGAAACCGCCCGCGCGCAGCAGGCCGCCGCCGAAGCCGTCCGGCAGGCCGAGCTCTTTCGCCAAAAGGCTGCCAGCCGGAAGGAAGCCGACGATGCGCAGGCCCTCGCCGCCGCTGCGCAAGGGGCGCGCGATGCCGCCGTCGCCAAAGCCAGTCTCGCTAAGCTCGACCTCGACTACTGCGAGGTCCGTTCGCCGATTGATGGCGTGGCCGGTCGCCGGCTCCGCACCGAAGGCGCGCTCGTCAATCCCGCCGGTCCGGACGGACTCCTGACGACCATCGTGCGCGCGGACGAAATCTGGGCGCGCTTCGGCCTGGCCGAGGATGATTTCCGCAGTCTTTTCGCTGGCGGGGCGGCGACGGCGCTCGGCGCTGAGGTCGCGTTGTTCCGTCCGGATGGTTCCGTCCAACCCTTGCGCGGACGGGTCGACTTCGCGTCGACGCAGGTCGATGAACGGCTCGGCACGGTGCAGGTCCGCGCGCGTTTCGCCAACGCCGACGGCGCGTTGCTCGCCGGCCAGTTCGTGCGCGTGCGCGTCACCGGCGGCCAGGCCAAAGGCGCCTTCCTTGTGCCGCAGGTCGCGCTTATCCAGACGCCTGCCGGGCGTTCCGTCTTCGTCGTCGGCGCGGGTGGCCGCGCGGAGTCTCGTCCGGTGACGTTGGGTGATACGCAGGGCGCGGATATCGTCATCCTCACCGGCCTGCGCCCCGGCGACCAGGTCATCCTCGACCAATTGCAGAAGCTGCGTCCAGGCACGCCGGTCGTCCTCGCTCCGGCCAAGAAGTAGATGGGCTGGGACTTCTTCATCCGGCGGCCGATCTTCTCCGCGGTCCTCTCGCTCATCATCGTCCTGGTCGGCGGGATTGCGCTGCTGAACCTGCCGCTTTCGCAGTATCCGCAGATCGCCCCGCCGACCGTGACCGTCGTCGCAAGCTACCCTGGCGCTTCGCCCGAGGCACTCGTGAACAATGTCGCCGCACCCCTCGAGGAGCAGATCAACGGCGTCGAAGGCCTGCTTTATTATTCTTCCAACTCGTCGTCGAGTGGGGCACTCAGCATCACCGTCACTTTCGAGAACGGCGTCGACCCGGACATGGCCACCATCCTGGTGGCGAACCGGGTCAAGCTCGCCGAGCCGCGCCTGCCGGAGGAGGTCCGCCGTCTCGGGGTGATCACCAAGAAGCGTTCCAACGACGTGCTCATGTCGGTGTCGATCCTCTCACCCCAAGCCACGCGGGACTCGGTCTTCCTGAGCAACTACGCGTCGACGACCGTCGTCGAGGAAATCAAGCGGCTGCCTGGCGTCGGCGATGCGGGCGTCTTCGGCTCGCGTGACTACGCCATGCGCGTCTGGCTGCGGCCGGACCGGATGGCTGCGCTGGGCGTGACGTCTGCCGAGGTCGTCCGCGCCATCCGGACCACCAACGCCCAGTATGCCGTCGGCCGGCTCGGCCAGGAGCCGTCGGTCGACGCCGCCTTCGTGGTGCCCGTGGTAGCGCGCGGACGCCTGTCGACCCCCGAGCAGTTCGGCGAGATTGTCCTGCGTTCCGGCGCGGCGGAGGGCGTGCTCCGCCTGCGGGACGTCGCCCGGCTCGAGCTCGGCTCCCAGAGCTACGAGCAGCTCAGCATGCTGGACGGAAAACCCGTGGCCGGCATCCGTATCTTCCTGCAGACCGGCGCCAACGCGCTGGAGACCGCCGACCGCATCCGCGCGCGAATGGATGACCTCGCGCGCCAGTTCCCGCCGGACGTCCAGTATGAAATCCCCTTCGACACCACCCGCTTCGTGCGGTCCGCCATCGGCGAGGTGCGCAACTCGCTCCTGGAGGCCGCGTTCCTCGTCACGCTCGTGGTCTTCCTCTTCCTCGGCTCGTGGCGCGCGACGCTCATCCCGATGATCGCCGTGCCCGTCTCGCTGCTCGGCGCCTGCGCCGGCCTCTGGGTGATGGGCTACGGGATCAACATCCTCACGCTCTTCGCGATGGTCATCGCCATCGGCATCGTGGTCGACGACGCCATCGTCGTCCTCGAGAACACCGAGCGCCTCATGCGCGAGCAGGGGCTGAGCCCTTTCGCCGCCGCCCGGGAATCCGTGCGCGAGGTCGCTGGCGCGATCATTGCGATCGTCTGCGTGCTCGTGTGCGTGTTCGTGCCCGTCGCGTTCCTCGGTGGCATCGCGGGCGTGCTCTACCGCCAATTCGCGGTCACCGTCGCCCTGGCCGTCACCCTCTCTGGTTTCGTGGCCCTGACGCTCACGCCGATGCTCTGCGCGTTACTGCTGAAGCCACGCGCCTCGGGCGACGCCGGTCGGCTGGCCTGGCTCGTTGATGGTTTCGGCCGCGGTTTCGCGGCCGTCGCCGCCTGGCATGGTCGCGTGGTGCGCTGGTTGCTGGCGCATCCGCGTTCGGCGGCGGGCGCCTTCCTGGCCGTCATCGTCGCTAACGTGGTGCTCGTGGTGAAGATCCCGCGCGGCTTCTTGCCGCCCGAAGATCAGGGCTACCTCCTCGCAATGGTCGCCTTGCCCGACGGCGCCGGCATCAACCGGACAAAAGCTTTCATGGATGAGGTCACGCCCAAACTGCGCGCGAACCCCGCCGTCCGCCACACCTTCGCCATCAGCGGCTTCGACCTCCTTGGCGGCGGGGAGCGCACGAACGCCGGCACGATCTTCCTGCCGTTGAAGGATTTTGGCACCCGTCCGCCGGGGGGCGACGTCCTCGCCCGCCAGCTCAACGCGATCGGCATGAATCAGCCGGATGGTATGTGCCTTGTGGTGAATCCGCCCGCCATCCGCGGCATCGGTTCCGCGGGCGGCTTCGAATTCTACCTGCAGGCGAAGGAGGACGACGACCCCGCCCGTCTCGCGGCCAATATCGAGAAGCTCGAGGCGGCCTTGCGCGCGCGCCCCGAGCTCACGGGTATCCGCGTCTTCCTGCGGCCAGCCGTCCCGCAGATCTTCGCCCAGGTCGACGAGGTCCGCGTCGCGTCGCTCGGCGTCACGCTCCCAGAACTCCATGAGGCCCTGCAGGCCACCATCGGCGTCGTCTATGCCAACGACTTCACGTTGGCGGGGCGCACCTATCGCGTGCTCGTCCAGTCCGAGGCGGCCGATCGCATGGATGTCGCCGCCGCCGGCCGCGTGCACGTCCGGGCCGCGAACGGAGCGATGATCCCGCTCTCGACCTTCGTGAAGTTCACGCCCTCCTCCGGACCGGAGCAGCTGGAACGCCACATGGGGTTCCTCTCCGCCCGCCTGATTTGCGCGGCCGCGCCTGGCGTGAGTTCCGGCGAAGCCATCGCGCTCGTCGAGCAGATCGCCGAGGACATCCTGCCCGTCGGCTACGGCATCGATTGGACGGCACAGGCCTTGCAGGAGAAGCGGGCGGCGACGTCCGCTTTGCCGGCGTTCCTCTTGGCCTTGCTGATGGTCTTCCTGATTCTCGCGGCCTTGTATGAAGACCTTGCGCTACCATTGGGGGTGCTGCTCACCGTGCCCTTTGCGCTCCTCGGCGCGCTGCTCGCCGTGCTCGTGCGCGGGATGCCGAACGACATCTACTTCCAGATTGGGCTCGTGACGCTCATCGGCCTCGCGGCGAAGAACGCCATCCTGATCGTCGAATTTGCGGAGACCGCCCGGCGGGCCGGCCGTTCCGCCGCCGAAGCGGCCGTCGAGGCGGCCCGCATGCGTATCCGACCGCTCGTCATGACCTCGCTGGCCTTCGTGCTCGGGGTCGTCCCCCTGGCCTTCGCGAGCGGCGCCGGGGCCGCGGCACGCCAGTCGATGGGCACGGGCGTGCTCGGTGGTATGTTGTTCGACACCTTCGTGGCTACCTTGTTCATCCCTTGGTTCTTCCATCTTCTTTCTGGCCGCAAGAAGCCGGCCGTCGTCCAGCCATGATTACCCGCTGCTGTTTCTTCCTCTGCTGCGGCTTGTTCGGTGGGTGCACGCTTGGTCCGGATTACGTCCGGCCTGAGTTGCCCCCGACCGCGGGTTATCCTGAAGCGGGGAAGGGCGGCGCTGCCGTCCGCGCCGAGTGGTGGAAGTCGCTGGGCGATCCAGAGCTCGACGCCTTGGTGGCGAAGGCCCTGGTCGCCAACGCCGACCTCCGTATCGCCGTGGGCCGGGTGGAGCAGGCGAGTGCCTTGCTCGGAGAGACGGCCGGCGCCGGCCGGCCTCAGTTCGACGTCGGCGGCGGCGTGAACGCGAGCAAGCTCAGCGAAGGCGCGTTCAATCAGAACCTGGCCGCGACCGGTCGTGATCGCACCACCAGCCGCGCCGGCCTGGGCACGTCCTTCGAGCTCGATTTTTGGGGTAAGCTCCGCCGGGCCGAGGAATCGGCGCGGGCCCAGCTGCTGGGCGCGCGCGAGGCGCGGAGCATGGTCGAGCTTTCCGTCGGCGTCGCGGTCGTGCGCGCCTACGCCGCCGTGCGGTCGGCGGACGCGCAGTCGCTCGCTGCGCAGGAGGTCTTCGCCGCCCGCGACGAGGAAGTTAGCCTCATCGCCAAGCGGGCCGCTGTCGGTGCCGCCGGTCCGAACGAAGTCGCTCAGGCGGAGGTCGCCCGCTCCGCCGCGGTCGCCGTGCTGGCCGATGCCCGCCGGGCGCGGGCTGCCGCCGAACACCTGCTCGGTATGTTGACGGGACAGCCGGAGCTGACCCTCGCCGTGCGTTCCCAGGATGGCCTGCGTCTGCCGTCGCCGGTCGCGCCGGGCCTGCCGGCCGATCTCCTTCGCCGCCGGCCCGACGTCGTCGCTGCGGAGCAAGCGCTCATCGCGGCCAACGCGCGCATCGGCTTCGTCCAGGCCGCCCGTTTCCCCAACTTCACGCTGACGGGTGCGATCGGTTCGGAGAGCCGCGAGCTCAGCGCCCTATTCGACCGTACCACCGCGACCTCCTCACTCGGCGTCGATCTCCGTTATCCCTTGCTCGACTTCGGCCGCGGGGCGGCGCGGGTCGAGGGCGCCGTGGCCGAGCAGCATCAGGCCGCCGCGGCCTATGAAAAAGCCTTCCTGAACGCCTGCCGCGAGGTGCGCGATGCCTTGGTCGACGTCCGGGAGACCGCGGCGTCGGCGGTCGCCGCCGAGCGTCGCGCCCGGGCGGCCGGCGAAGCTTACCGCATCGCCGCCGAACGCGCCCGGCAAGGTCAGACCGGCCCCATGGAGCTGCTTGCCGCCCGCCGACTGCGGGCCGAATCCCAGGTAGCCGTGGCCAAGGTGCGGCAGGATCGTTTGGCGGCGCAGGTCGACCTCATCCGCGCCTTGGGCGGGGTGCGGCCGGATGAGCCAGGTCCCCGCTAGGATGCGGAGGAGATTGCCAAGCCATTCGGGAATGGTTTGGTCGAGGTATGCCCACGACGCCTGATCTCTGGTCGCAGCTCGCGGCGGCCGTCCAGCAGGATGGTTTCCTGCTGGTCGCCAGCGGCGTGTTCGCGCTGGCCATCCTGCATGCTTTCGCGGCGCCGCTCTTCGCCCGCGCGGCCCATCAGCTGGAGGAGGCGCATCGCGAATCCGTCCGCGCCGGCCGGTCGCCGGTCAACGCCCGCGGCGAGTCATCGTCTCTGCGGGCGGCGGTCATGCACCTGCTCGGGGAGGTCGAGGCCGTCTTCGGTATCTGGACGTTCGTCCTTTTCGGCCTGTTGGTCGCCTGGCCTGGGAAGGGTTGGGCTTTCGCGTGCCGCTATGTGGAAAGCGGGGATTACGCCGCTGCGCTCGCTGGTGTTGCGCCGGCCGGGCCTTCCAAGTTCATCGAACCCCTGTTCGTCTTCATCATCATGACGCTCGCTGCGGCTCGTCCCATCATGGCGCTGGCGGCGCAGTTGCTCGGCGGGGCGGCCCGGCTGCTGGGGGATGGCACGGCCGCGCGCTGGTTCGCCATCCTCACGTTGGCTCCATTGCTTGGCTCGCTGATCACCGAGCCCGCGGCCATGACGATTGGCGCCCTCTTGCTTTCGGCGCAATTCTACGCCCTGCAGCCCAGCGACCGGCTCAAGTATGCGACGCTGGCGTTGCTCTTCGTGAATATTTCCGTCGGCGGTGCGCTGACCAACTTCGCCGCCCCGCCCATCGTCATGGTCGCCGCCAAGTGGGGCTGGTCGACGATGGATGTCTTCGGGCATTTCGGCTGGGCTGCGATCTCGGCGATCTTGATCTCCAACCTGACCTACCTACTCATTTTCCGCCAAGAGCTCGCCGGGCTGAAAGCGGACGCATCGGCCGATACCCGGCGGGAGTCGATTCCGGCCTGGATCACGGTAGTGCATCTGTCGCTGATGGTCTGGACGGTCGTCATGTTGGCGGGGCACCACCCGATTCTCATGCTGGGCGGGCTCTTGGTCTTTTTGGCTTTCACCGTGGCGACGCCGCAATGGCAGGATCCGGTGCGCTTGCGCGGTCCCCTGCTCGTCGGGTTCTTCCTCGCGGGCCTCGTCGTGCTGGGCGGACTTCAGGGCTGGTGGATCTCTCCGGTCATCATGCGCTTGAACGAAGGGGCGCTCTTGGCCGCGTCAACCCTCCTGACCGCCTTCAACGACAACGCCGCGATCACCTACCTCGCCGCCCAAGTCCCCGCCCTATCGGCCCCAGGGGCGGAAGCACTCCGGCATGCTGTCGTCGCTGGTGCCTTGGCGGGCGGGGGTCTGACCGTCATCGCCAATGCTCCGAATCCGGCCGGCCAGTCGATATTATCTCCCTGGTTCTCGGGAGGAGTATCGCCTGGTAAGCTTTTTCTTTGGGCGCTCGTCCCCACCGGGGTGGCCTTGGGGTGCTTCGTTTGGCTGGGCTGAGGGTATCTAAGGTCGCATAGAAGCGGTTTTTGGCTGTTCAACTCAGCTTCGGGGTACGATAATATGTTCTCCCCCAACCCCCGCTTCAATTCCCATGCCTACCCGCCGTCGCGCCGGTTTCACTTTAGTCGAACTCTTGACCGTCATTGCCATCATCGGCGTGCTGGCTGGCATGCTGTTCCCGGCCATCAGCGGCATTCGCAAGAAGGCTCGGCAAGCCAACGCGACCACCGCCTTCAGCCAGTGGGCGGGGGCAATCACCAAATACAAGCAGGTCTACGGCTTCTACCCCAACATCGGCTCGAGCTACGACTCGGCCAAGGATTCCCTGCACCTGCTGGAAGACCCCACGACCAACCTTAATTTCGTCAAGGCCATTTCTGGTCGCCTGCCGACCGGCACAGCCCTGCAGAATACCGACCGCAAGCTCCTCAATAAAAACGCCCAGGAGTTTTGCGCATTCGGTAAGGACGATTTCGAGGATCCGGCCAACCTGACGGACGCTTCGCTCCTCGTGGATCGCTTCACCAACCGTAACATCCGCATCGTCTTCGACACCGATAATAATACGAATCTCCGTAACATCGTCGTCCCGCTGGGAGCTGATTCTATTCCTGAAGAAGTCCGGGCCATTTCGGGAACGACCGGAATCCCCGCGCGCATCGTCATCTACTCCACGGATCTGGGAGAAGACTTCAGGTCCGCGGATGGTTTGGGCGCTTCCGACTTCGCGCAGGTCATCGCCATCCAATAATGACCGTGCGTTCCATCGCGCGCCGTGGCTTCACGCTGATCGAGCTCCTGGTCGTCATCGCGATCATCCTGCTCATCTCCTCGCTCTTCCTCGGCCTTTCCGCTGGCGACGGCGGCGGCCTGCCAGCCGGGCAACGCGTCATCGCCTCCTCCGTCCGGACTGTCCGGGCCATGGCCTTGATGAACCGCGGGCCGGGTACCACGGGCATCACCTACGCGAACCGATACCGCCTGCTCATCTTGAACGACCCTGACGATGAGGCCAATCACCTCCGCCAGTTCGTCCTCGCCGTCGGCGGCGTCAGTTCGGCGGAATTGGGCAGTGCGGATCCTGCGACCATCACCAATACGTCGGTCGCCCCCTACAAATGGTTCTCGCCGGAGCCGGCCCAGCTGCTGCCGGCCGGCGTCGTCTTCGTGCCTCCAGCCAGCGATACCGGGACCGTGCTTTCGATCCCGATCACGACCGCCAACACGCGTCGTAGTATCATTGGCCCGCTCGCCGATGATGCGTCCACGAACGCGACGGACTCCCCCAGTAGCACCCCTCCGTGGATGATCTATGCGCCGACCAACCAGCCCATGGCCCTCGGCGCCATGTCTGCCGACTTCAACCCGAAGAAATGGTTCTACATTGAACTGCAGGGTACCGGCGCCTCCAATCATCTCGGGCGCGTGCTGCTCGTCCTCGCCTCGGGCGTGGTGCGCAATACTGGCCCAGCGAAAGCCATGATCGACCTGCCTTCCGAGATCCAGTTCGCCGCCCTTTCCCTGCGGCCCAATGGCGATGTCTCGATGACCTTGGACGCCGATGAGATGGACAAGGCCAAATAATTTTCCTCCGATGAACCCTCCCCGCAATCTCCCGCCCAGTCGCCCAGGCTTTTCGCTCATCGAGGTGACGCTCGCCATCGGCATCGTCGGCGTCGCGATTCTCTCCTTGGTCGGAATCCTTGGTTCCACCTTCCAGCAGGTGGACGACATCATGCAGACCAACCGCGCGCTGGCGGGCGTGAACCGTCTGATCGGTGCCTTGGATAATCCTCGCTCAATCGTCCACCTCAACGACCAGCGGGAGAAGGAGGTTGAGAACTCGAAATACCTCATGGACGCCGGCCTGAACCTCGACGGGGGTAATCCGTCCGCGCCGAGTTTTGATATCGCCTATCGCTTCCTCCAGAAGGCCAGCGATAACGGCGCCAACGCCGTCTGGCTTTATGTCTATGAGCGGAAAATCGTCGGCATGGAGAGCGATAAGACCGGTGAAGCCGCCTACGCCCTATTTTCCAATCCTTCGATCATCGAGGTGGCTTATTGCGACGGCAACAATCTGTCCCTGCAGGCCTTCGCCGGCCGCAACATCATCGGCTCGCCGATGCGGGTGCGGCTTTCCCTTTCCAAACTGCTCGTCGGCCAGCGCGCCGAGATCGACGCGACCAACTTCGAGCCCAAGACCACCAAGGTACCGTCGCCCCCATGGGGCGCGTCGCCGATCCCCTCGCAGCCTTCCGCTTACGCCTTGGCCTACCTCCCGATCGTCGCGGAATTCTTCACCCACGACTACAGCCCTTACGTTTCTTTCAAGGATAAGTCCGAGGAGCCCTTGTTGGTCCAGAATATCGTTATCAGCCGATGAACACACTGCTTCGCCCAGTCCGCGCCGGTTTCACCCTGCTTGAGGTCATGGTCTCGACGGCGATCATGGTCATCATCGTCTTGACGGTCGTCTCGATCGCTTCCGACACCCTGCGGGTCTACGATCAGGCGGTCGCCGACCTCTCGACCCAGTCTGAGGCGCGGGGTGCGCTGGATGCGCTGGAGAACGATTTTTCAACCGCCATGTTGCGTGCCGATGGGCGATGCTGGATGGAAGTTGTCGTGCCCGGCTCGTCCAGCACCGACGTGCCCGGCCCCCCCGTCCCCGGCGTCATCGGTAACCTGCAGGCGTCCGATCACCCCATCCTGATGTTATTCGGTGCGCCGACTGATCGGCCGCGATGGACGCCCGGCATCGGCCGGACCGCCTTGCGCGGCGATGTCTGCGCCATCTCCTATCGCATCGGCCAGCGTTCGCCCTTCGACTCGCCTGGCGAGAAGATCCAGCAGGTCTACGGGATCTACCGCACCCTCATCGATTCCGAGAACACCTTTACCGCGGCCCTTCCGCTGATCCTCAGCTCGACGATGGACGTCCCGAAATCGCCTTGGAATTACTGGTCCGGTTCGCAGCGTTTTATCAATTACTCGAAGGTCCCTACGCCCGATTACGAGACCCGCGCCCTCATCGATGCGAACATTGAGAGTCCGAACCCGTGCTGGACGATGGATGAAAACAACTTCATCGCCTCGAACGTCGTCGCGATGAACTTAGTTTTCTGGGGGACCTCCTCGCTGCCGGCGACCGCCGCATTGGGTTCCTTGAAGGACCCCTGCGCCCGTCTGCCGCGGACGCTTCGGCCGGTTGTCCTGGTCGGCAAGTCCGATGACAAATCGGCCATGGCGGCTTCCAAGGGCGGCTATCTG
This sequence comes from Opitutus sp. GAS368, assembly GCA_945866215.1. Classification (GTDB taxonomy): domain Bacteria; phylum Verrucomicrobiota; class Verrucomicrobiia; order Opitutales; family UBA953; genus UBA953. The sequence goes on from CAMBGQ010000016.1 coordinate 18,190, forward strand.
GCGATTTACAAGTTCGCCGACGGCGCCACCGATATCGCCACCGCTCCGCTGCGTTATGCGCCGAACGGCACCCCGACCATTCCGGCACCGACGCCGAACGGCGCCGGCCTGAAAGTCCAGCCCTATGACTATTTCAGTTCCCGTCTCCGGATCCACTCCGACCGTATGTATCCGGACACGTTGCCCCTGAAGCCCACCTCGCCCTCCTGGCTGCCTTATCTTCCTTACTCGCTGAAAGCCATCGAGGTCTCGCTGACCATCCTCACGCCAGAAGGCTCCAAGGAGCTGCGTGGTTTGCAGATGCTCAATAACAACCAGAAGGTGCCCGACGCCGAGTTCAAGCGCATCGTCTATCAGCATGGGCGCAATTACACCCGCTATATCCGGGTCCTGTCCAACGGCGGCTGAGCCGCCGGTTCGTCTCCAAGGAAAAGGGGCGCCATCCGGCGCCCCTTTTTTCTTGGCCGCTGCGCGGAGGCTTACTCGGCGTAAACGCCCATCGCGCGGAACTTGGCGTAACGCATCGCGATGAGTTTCTCCGGCGAGGCCTTGGAGAGGTCGGCGAGTGAGTCGCGCAGGGTCTTGCGAATCGCGGAGCCCGTGGCGGCCGGGTCTTCCTGGGCGCCACCGAGGGGTTCCTTCACGACGCCGTCAACGACGCCGAGCTTGAGGAGATTAGGCGCGTCGAGGCGCAGGGCTTCGGCGGCCTTCGGGGCGTGGGCGCGGTCCTTGAAGAGGATGGCGGCGCAGCCTTCGGGCGAGATGACGGAGTAGTAAGCGTTCTCGAGGATGTAGACTTTGTTTGAGACGGCGATGCCGAGGGCACCACCGGAACCGCCTTCACCGATGACGAAAGTGATGATCGGCACGCCGAACTGACTCATCTCGCGGAGATTGACGGCGATGGCTTCGGCGACGTGGCGTTCTTCAGAGCCGATGCCAGGAAAAGCTCCTGGGGTGTCGACGAGGGTGATGATCGGCAGGCCGAAGGTGTGGGCCATCTTCATCAGGCGAAGGGCCTTGCGGTAGCCTTCGGGATTCGGGCAGCCGAAGTTTCGGCGAAGATTCTCCTTCGTGTCGCGGCCCTTCTGCTGGCCGAGGACCATGACCGGCTGGCCTTCGAAGAACGCCGTACCGCCCACGATGGACTCGTCGTCCATGTAGAGGCGGTCACCGTGCAGCTCCTGGAAGTCATCAAAGAGCATGCCGATGTAGTCCAGAGAGTAGGGCCGACGGGGGTGGCGGGCCAGCTGGACGCGCTGCCAGGGGTTCAGGTTGCCGTAGACCTCGCGACGGGTCTGCTCCATCTTGACCTCGAGGGACTTGACCTCCTTGGAGACGTCCATCCCGGCGGACTCGGAGGAGGCCCGGAGGGAGTTGATCTTGTCCTCGAGCTCCCGGAGGGGCTTTTCGAATTCGAGGGTGAAGCGGGCCTTGGGCGCGGACATGGGCCGTAAGTTGGAGAAACGGGAGGGAGAGGGCAATTGAATAGGGGGTGGGGCAGGGGGTGGGGCAGGGGTTAAAGCAGAGTAAAACAGGGTTTTTAGGGGTAGGGATGGGGGTAGGGGTAGGCATTTCGGGTGGCGGGTGGCGGCCTCGGGTGGCAGGTGCCGGGAGTCGAGTTACCCCAACCCCAACCCCTTTAATGGTTTCCCCTTTCCGTTGAACCTATGGTCGGCCAGCCTGTCTGCACCCTCACACCCCATGCGCCTCGCTTCCCTGCTCTCCCTTGTGGCCGCTGCCGGCCTGGTCGCCGCCGAAGGCTACACCGACACCCCTTTCATCCACGGCACCCAGTGGCGCGTCCATGACTCCGCCCGCCCGCAGCCGCCTCGTGCCGAGGCTTCTAAGCTCAAGTGCAACGAGGCCGCCGCCCCGGCCGGTGCCATCTTGCTCGTCGGCGGTGCCGACTCGGCCGGCGAGTGGGAAGCCGATGCCGTCCCGAACGCCAAGCTGAAGACCCCGGTCACCTGGGAGATCAAGGACGGCGTGATGATCGCCCGTAGCAATGGCATCCGCACCCAGCGCACCTTTGGCGATATCACCTTGCACGTCGAATGGCGCTCCGCCGCGGGTTATGACACCGACCCCAAGAAGAAGAGCCAAGGTAACTCCAACAGCGGTATCTTCTTCATGAAGACCTACGAGCTCCAGGTCCTCGATTGTTCTAAGACCGAGACCTACGCCGACGGCATGACCGCCGCGATCTACGGCCAGCAGCCGCCGGCCTTCAACGCCTGCCTGCCTTCCCGCAGCTGGAACAGCTACGATATCGAGTTCACTGCCCCGCGCTTCAACGCCGACGGCTCCGTCGCCAGCAAGACCCGCATCACCGTCGTCATGAACGGCGTGACGGTCCAGGATGGCACCGAATACATTGGCCCGAGCAGCCATAAGAAGAATCCTCCTTACGTGAAGCATGCGGATAAGCTCCCGCTCGGCCTGCAGTGGCACGGCGATGCGGTCGAGTTCCGTAACATGTGGGTCGTCGAGAAGAAGTAAGCACGGATGGGAGTCCAGGCTCACACGGTCAAGCACCTGCTGGGGCTGCTGTTGCTGGGCCTCATCTTCTATTTCGTCGAGCGGATCATGGGGGCGCGTCGGCGGCCGGGATTCTTTCGTCCCGGCATGCTGACCGACACGGCGTACTTCTTTACCATCGAGTTATTCAAGCAGGCCTCCCGGTTCCTGCTGATCGGACCGTTCATCGTGCTCGTCGTCGCGGGCGTCACGACGGCGGAGGAACTGCAGGCTCAGCCGTACCGCGGTTTCGGCCCGGTGGCCGCTCAGCCACTCTGGCTCCAGGCGATCGAAATCTACCTCTTGGCTGATTTCATGGGCTACTGGTTGCACCGGCTTTTCCATACCGGCGCTTGGTGGCCGTTCCATGCGGTGCACCATAGTTCCGAGGAGCTCGACTGGCTCTCGAGTGTGCGGGTGCACCCGGTCAACGAGACCGTCAATAACCTCGCCCCCGTCGTGCCCTTGCTCTTCCTCGGCTTCGACCCCACCGTGACGGCAGGCGTTGCGGGCTTCCTGACCTTCTACGCGATTTTCCTGCACGCCGATGTGGATTGGGACTTCGGCCCGCTGCGTTCCGTCATCGCCACGCCGGTCTTCCACCGCTGGCACCACTCGAAGGACCCGGCGGCGGTCGACAAGAACTTCGCCGGGCTCCTGCCGCTGTGGGATATTATTTTTGGGACGTATTATATGCCGCGCGAACGCCTGCCGCAGAACTTCGGCGTCCCCGAAAAGGTGCCGACGGGCTACTTTGGCCAGCTCTGGCACCCCTTTGCAGGTTGGTTCAAGCGCAAGGGCCCGCCGCCATTGCGGTAAGGCGATATGCTTCCCCGTTTGCATTGGGAGTCCCGACCGTTAGGGTAGTTTTAGCCGATGTATCCTCAGGACCTACGCGAAAACTGGCATGCCGGCCAAGGCCGATGGAAGGACGTGCCCGCCGCGGAGTGGAACGACTGGCACTGGCAGCTCCGCAACCGCATCAACACTCTGGCGCAGCTGGAGTCGATGCTGGAGCTGACCAAGGAGGAGCGGGAAGGGTGCCTCTTCGCCCCGCATAAGCTCTCGCTTTCGATCACGCCGCATTTCTTCAACCTCATTGACCCTAAGAATCCAAACTGCCCGGTCCGCCGGCAGGTCATCCCGCGGATCGAGGAGTCCTACGTCGCCCCAGGCGAATCCGAGGATCCCGTCGGCGAAGAGGGCACCATGCCTGTTCCTGGCATCGTCCATCGCTACCCCGACCGCGTGCTCTTCCTGGTCACCGATCGTTGTGCTTCGTATTGCCGTTATTGCACGCGTAGTCGCCTGGTCTCCAACGCTCAGGCTTATGATTTTCATCCCGAACTCGAAGCCGGCCTGAAGTACATCGAAGAGCACACCGAGATCCGCGATGTCCTGCTGTCCGGCGGCGACCCACTATTACTCTCCGACGCCAAGCTGGACGCGCTCCTCGGCCGCCTGCGCGCCATCAAGCACGTCGAGTTCATCCGGCTGGGCTCGCGCATCCCGGTCTTTCTGCCGCAGCGCATCACGCCTGAGCTCGCGGAGATCCTCCGTAAGCACGGGCCGGTCTGGATGAGCATCCACACCAATCACCCGAAGGAGATTACCCGCGAACTCGCTACGGCTTGCGAGCGCCTCTCCTTCGCCGGCGTACCTCTCGGCAACCAGTCCGTGCTCTTGGCCGGCATCAACGACGACGCCGAAGTCATGAAGTCGCTGCTGCATCGGCTCCTGATGATGCGCGTGCGCCCGTATTACCTTTACGCCTGCGATCTCATCGAAGGCTCGACCCATTTCCGCGCGCCCATCCAGAAGGGCATCGACATCATCCGGGCGCTCCGCGGCCACACGACCGGTTACGCGGTGCCGCAGCTCATCATCGATTCCCCGGGCGGCGGCGGCAAGGTGCCCATCAACCCAGAATACGTGCAGGCCATCCATGACGGCATCGTCGAACTGCGTAATTTCGAGGACCGGGCGTATGTTTATCCGTCCGGTACGAAGATGCCGGAACCGAGGAAGGTTTAAGCGGTTGGCGGTTGGGAGCACAAGCCGCTCAAGGGGGAACCGGAAACCGGATGATTGGCTGGGGCCTGTCTTTTGGTAAGCTTGACCGAATAGGCCAGCTGCGGTTGAGCGAGGCCGCTCAACCCTACCTAAAATGGGTCCGCAGCATCCTTTCCGGTTTCCGGTCTCCCCTTGGGGTGGGTCTTTTCTATCCGCTAACCGCCAACCGCTAACCGCTGCTGGTCGGCCTGACGGAGTCAGGCCGACCAATACAACTAACCGGGGTTTTAATCCGGTTAGCGCTCAAAGGGGTGGGCCCGTAGGGATTCGAACCCCAAACGTCTGATCCGTAGTCAGAAATGATATCCATTTCACCACGAGCCCGTAGCGAGGAATCGGAGCAAACGCTCCCCAGTCCCTAAGGCAAGGAATTTTTCACGCCTGCGCTTGATGCAGGGCCACCGTGCCCAAAAACATCTTTTTATGGCCGACCTTGGCGAATCCGGCGGCCCTGAGTTCCGCCTCGAGTCCCGCGGCGTCCGGGAAGCCAGCAATGCTGGTCCCAAGATATTTATAGGCTCCGAAATCGCCGGTGAGCAGGCCTGCCAGCACCGGCAACAGGCAACGCACGTGCAAGAAGTGGAACGGTGCGAACCAGGCGCTGGGCTGAGAGAACTCGAGAATCAGGAGCGTGCCGTCGGCGCGCAGGATGCGGCGGAGTTCGCAGAGACCCTTGGCCCGGTCCTCGAAATTACGGATACCGTAGGCGATCGTGACCACGTGCTGCGAGGCGTCGGCGATCGGCAGGGACATGCAGTCGCCGGTCTTGAACTCAAGCGTGACACCTTCTTTCTGCGCGCGGACGCGGCCGAGCTCGAGCATCGGTTCACAGAAGTCGTAACCGACGATGGTGCAATCAGCCGGCAGGGCTTGGCGGAGGGCGAAGGCGACGTCGCCGCTGCCGGTGGCGAGGTCTGCGACGGTCTGGGGGCGCGCAGCCACGGTCGCGGCGACAAGCTGCCTGCGCCAGCCGACGCACAGACCGAGGCTCAATACGCGGTTCGCGAAGTCATAGCGGGAGGCGATCCCGGAGAACATGCGTTGGACGGCGGAGCCTTCGGGCATGGGGTTACCCTCCGCACATTGGGCGGAAGGTCAAGTGAGTGACACGGGAGGGGACACGTTGACAAGTGGGCACGTGGGCAAGGGCCGAAACAGCCGCTCATTTAGCCCCAGGGTTTGGTCATACCCGGATGCTATCTCCCCTTGTCAACGTGCCAGCGTGCCCACGTGTCCCCTTGGTTACACAAAAACTCCTCCGCCCATGAGAACGCGGTCGTGGTAGACGGCGAGGACCTGGCCGGGGGCGAGGCCGCGCTGGGTCTCGGCGAAACGGAGGCGGACGGTGCCGTCGGGCTGCGGGAGGAAGCGGGCGGGCGTGGCTTTGTCGCGGTAGCGGACGCGGGCAAGGATGTCCTGGTCGCCGACCACGGGCTGATTGATCCAGGTGAAATCGCGCGCGGTGGCTTCACCGGTGTAGAGCCAGCGCGCGTCCGGCTTATCGAAGGCGACGTGCAGCGTGTTGGCCCCGAAATCTTTCTTCACCACGACGAAGTATTCGTGGTCGGTGTTGGAGGGCAGGCCGATGCCCTTACGCTGCCCGATGGTATAGCGGTGCAGGCCACGGTGTTGGCCGATTTCCTTCCCCGTGGCGTTCACGACCGGGCCGGGCGAATCGGGGATATGGCGCTCGAGAAAATCTTGGACGGGAATCTGGCCGAGGAAGCAGATGCCTTGGCTGTCCTTGCGCTCGGCGTTCGGCAGCCGCGCGTCCGCCGCGAGTTGGCGCACCTCGGGCTTCCGCAGCTCGCCGATCGGAAAGATTGCCTTCGCCAGCTGCTCTTGGCGGAGTAAAGCGAGGAAGTACGACTGATCCTTGTTCGGGTCGAGGCCCTCAAGGAGGTCGAACGTCCCGTCGGCGTTACCGCGGCGACGCGCGTAGTGGCCGGTCGCGATGGCGTCAAAGCCGTCCGCGAGGGCCCGGCGCAGGAAGACGCCAAACTTCATCTCACGGTTGCAGATGATGTCGGGGTTCGGGGTTAGCCCCCGACGGTACCCGTCGACGAGGTATTGGACGACCGTTTCGCGGTAGGCTTGGACAAGGTCGAGGATCCGGAAGGGGAGCCCGAGGTGCGCGGCGACCGCTTGGGCGTTGCGGACATCGTCCTCCCAGGGGCATTCGCCGGGAAAGGGTAGGCCTTCCTCGTTCATCCAGGTCCGGAAGTAGGCCGCATGCACCTCATGCCCTTGCTGCTTGAGCAGAAGGGCGGCCACGGCGCTGTCTACGCCGCCGGAAAGGGCTACCAAGACTTTGGACATCGGTCGGCAAGGTAGGGCGGGGACGGGCGGGGATACAGACTATTTCAAGGGACAGGGACAGGGGCAGGGACAGGGGCAGGTAATATTGGCCGGTCCCTGCCCCTGTCCCTGTGACTGTCCCTACCTTGCTTGCTCTCCCGCCTCGGGCGTGTTTTCCTTGGTCCATGCGTCTCGGACTCCTCTTTCTTTTTCTCGGCCTTCTCCCCCTCTCGGCGCAGAACGCTCAGCTCGCCGGCATGCAGCAGGACCTCGCGGAACTTCGCACTGAGATCGAGAAGATGAAGTTGGAAAACGCCGACCTGCGCGTCGCGCTCAGCCGCCAGCTGGCTGGTAAATCTCCCGCCGCCTCGCAAGGCGAGGCCCTGTCCAAGGCCCGCGCCGAGATTTTGGCCGAAGTGGATCGGCGTCTCAAGCAGCAGACCGATGAGGTGAACGCCGCCCTCGCCGAACTCACCCGCCAGGTCAACGCCGCGCTCGGTAAGACTGGGCCGGTGGCGCCGCCGAAGTCCGGCAAGGCCGCCGAAGCCCCGGTCGCCGCGGAGGAAGGCTTGCCGACCGATGTGCCGCGTTCCGGTAGCAGGTATCTCGTCAAATCAGGCGACACCGTCACGAAGATCGCCCAGCGCCTTGGCTCCAAGGTCGACTGGATCCTGAAGGCGAACAATATTGCCACGCCCTCCGCGCTAAAAGCGGATGTGGAGATCTTCGTCCCGCAGCCGGAGACCTCCGGTCGCTGATTCTCTTCGCCTCGCCTCATGCCCACTCCTCCTAAGAAATCCCTCGGCCGCGGTCTCGGCTCTCTCATTGGCGGCGGCGTGACCAAGCCCGCCGCGCCGGCCCTCCCGGTGGCGATCGCTGCGTCGGTGCCGCCCGCCCTGCAGCTACTGGAATTACCGCTCGGCTCGATTGTCGCCAATCCCCGCCAGCCACGCCGCGATTTCGACGACGCCCAAATCAAGGAACTCGCCGACTCGATCCGCTCCGAAGGGCTCATGCAGCCGATCGTCGTCCGTAAGGTGAAGGATGGCTACGAACTCATCGCCGGCGAACGCCGCTTCCGCGCCTTCAAGTTAATCGGCCAGCCGACCATCACCGCCCGTGTGGTCGAAGCCAGCGACGCCTCCAGCGCCGTGCTCGCGCTCATCGAGAACCTCCAGCGCGCCGACCTCAACTCGGTCGACGAAGCCCTCGGCTTCGCCTCCCTCATGCGCGACTTCAATCTCACGCAGGACGCCGTCGCCGAGCGCCTCGGCAAACCGCGCGCGACCATCGCGAACAGTGTCCGCCTCCTCGCGCTCGACCCCGACATCCAAGGCTTCCTGCGCAAGGGCCAGCTTTCCGCGGGTCATGCCAAGGCCTTGCTCGGGGTGGAGAATCCCGCGCACCGCATGCTCGTCGCCCGTCTCGTCATCGAGAAAGGCCTGTCGGTCCGCGCCACCGAAGCCGAGGTCCGCAAACTTGGCGCGTCCAAGAAAGGCCAGCGCAAGCAGACCGTTCAGACCGTCGTGGACGATGTCCAGAAACGCCTCGCCTCCCATTTCGCCTCGCCCGTCTCAGTCGTCCGCAAGGGCACCAAAGGCAGCATCTCGATTCCTTTCAGCAGTGACGATGAACTCGCCCGCCTGCTGGAGAAGATTGGGGTGAAACTGTAACAAGCGTAGGTGAGAGCGGTTGGCGGTTAGCGGTTGGCGGTTAGGTAAATGCCGAGAAACAAAAAGGCCCGTGTCAGGTGACGCCGGTTTTTTTGTTTTTCCTAACCGCTAACCGCCAACCGCTAACACCTCGGCGGCCCTCGGCCGCTCAGTGCTTAAAGTGGCGCATCCCGGTGAAGACCATCGCCATGCCGCGCGCGTCGGCGGCGGCGATGACGTCGGCGTCCTTCACGGACCCTCCCGGCTGGATGGCGCAAGTCGCGCCGGCGTCGGCCGCGGCGAGCAGGCCGTCGGGGAAGGGGAAGAAGGCGTCGGACGCGATGGCCGAGCCCGTGAGCGAGAGCTTGGCTTCGCCGGCCTTCCAGACCGCGATGCGCGACGAGTCGATGCGGGACATCTGACCGGCGCCCACGCTGAGTGTGCGTTCCTTGCCGGCGTAGACGATGGCGTTGGACTTCACGTGGCGGACGACGCGCCAGCCGAAGAGCAGCGCGGTCATCTCGTCGGCCGTCGGGGCACGTTTGGTGACAATCTTAAAGTCGCGCGGGTTGGCGGGCTTCTGGTCGCGGTCCTGGACGAGCACGCCGCCGATGACGGCGCGGACTTCGCGGAGGGTGTCGGCGCGCAGGCCGACCTTGGCGCGCATGAGGCGGAGGTTCTTCTTCTTGCCGAAGATCGCGAGGGCATCGGCGTCGAACTCCGGCGCGATGATGACCTCGGAGAAGATCTCGGCGATGGCCTCGGCAAGGCCCTTGTCGACCGTGCGGTTGGCGACGATGATGCCGCCGAACGGGGCCTGCTTATCGGTCTCGAAGGCCTTGTGCCAGGCTTCGAGGAGGGTGTCGGCCGAAGCCACGCCGCAGGGGTTGGTGTGCTTTAGGATGCAGATCGTCGGGCGCTCGAACTCGCCGATGAGGTAGGTCGCGGCGGTGATATCGAGGATGTTGTTATAGCTGAGTTCCTTGCCCTGCAGCTGCTCGAAGGCCTCATGGAACGAGCCATACAGCGCGGCCTGCTGGTGCGGGTTTTCGCCGTAGCGGAGGCGCTGGGCGAGGGGCAGGGTCGACGTGAAGCGGGAGGGCAGGCCGAGGACGTTGCCGAGGCCGGGCTGGGCCTGGGATTCGAGGTAGTTAGCGATCGCGGCGTCGTAGGCCGAAGTGCGCTGGAAAACCTTGAGGGCGAGTTCGCGGCGGAGTTCGCCGAGGGTCTCGGGGGCCTTCATCGCAGCGAGCACGCGCTCGTAGTCGGCGGGGTCGGTGACGACGGAGACGGAAACATGGTTCTTGGCGGCGCTGCGCAGCATGGACGGCCCGCCGATGTCGATGTTCTCGATGGCGTCCTCGAACGAGCAGTGCGGCTTCGCGACGGTCGCTTCGAACGGGTAGAGGTTCACGACGACGAGGTCGATGAGCTCGATGCCGTGCTTCTTGGCTTCATCGAGGTGCTCGTCGGAATCACGACGGCAGAGGAGGCCGCCGTGGACCTTCGGGTGCAGGGTCTTCACGCGACCTTCCATGATCTCCGGGAAGCCCGTGTGCTCGCTGACGTCGGTCACCGGCAGGCCAGCGTCGCGCAGCATCTTCGAGGTGCCTCCAGTCGAGAGGAGCTTGTAACCGTGTTCCTTGATGAGGGCCTGCGCAAAGGGCAGGAGGCCAGTCTTGTCGCTGACGGAGAGAAGGGCGATGGGCATGGTGAAAGAAAGGGCTAGGGGTAGGGGGAGGGGGTGGGGGGGTCAAGGAAGGAGGGGTGGATGAGGGGGCACGTGGGCAAGGTGACACGGGGGCACGGCCGTTATGCCTCACCCCTTATTTATCATGCTTTGGGGCATCTCCCCATGTCCCCGTGTCCCCTTGCCAGCATGACCCCTGGCCTTTCTCTCCGCCATTGACCCTCCCGCCCTTTTTCCCTCCCTCCTTCCCATGTCCACCGCACTCCTGTTCTCGGGTCAAGGCGCCCAAGTCGTCGGGATGGGGAAATCCCTGTACGAAGGCTCGGCCACCGCCAAGGGCTTGTATGACCGAGCCGCCCAGGTGCTGCCGTTCGACCTCCGTCAGGCCTGCTTCGAAGGCCCGGCCGAGCTCCTCACCGAGACTCGCGTCTGCCAGCCTGCCCTCTACGTCCAGGGCTACGCCATCGCCCAGATCCTCAAGGAGCGCGGCAAGCTCAACGACCTCAAGGCCTGCTTGGGCCTCTCCCTCGGCGAACTGACCGCCTACGCCTTCGCCGGCGTCTGGGATTTCGAGACCGGCCTCAAGGTCGTCGCCGAGCGCGGTCGCCTGATGCAGCTCGCCTGCGATCAGACCAAGGGCGGCATGGCCGCGGTCATCGGCGGCACGCGCGAGGATATCTCTAAGCTCTGCGCCGCGTTTGATATCGACGCCGCAAACTTCAACTGCCCCGGCCAGGTCGTGATCTCCGGCGACGCCGACAAGGTCGCCCAAGCCGTCGCCCGCGCCAAGGAGTTCGGCGCCTTCAAGCTCGTGAAGCCCCTCGTCGTCGCCGGTGCCTACCACAGTCGTCTGATGGAGCCGGCCCGCCAGGCCTTCGAAACCTTCCTGCAGGGCGTCGAGTTCAAGCGGCCCCAGTTCACCGTCTACGCCAACACCACTGGCGGCACGCTCGCCGAGCCGGCCGCCCTCCGCGCCGCACTGGTGAAGCAGGTCGTCTCCTCGGTGCTCTGGGAGGACGATTGTAAGGCCGCGGCCGACACTGGCATCGCTCAGTTCTACGAATGCGGCCCGGGCGGTGTCCTGGCCGGCATGATGAAGCGCTCCGCGCCTGCGGCGCTCGTGGCTTCCCTGCACGAGTTCGCGGATATTCCCGCCTGAGGCCTCCTTAACCGGGGCTAACGCTGGACAAGCGAGCCGTCCGTAGTCCTATTAGACCTTTCCTCCTTTACCGTGTCCTTAGACCACATCCGCAACTTCTGCATCATCGCACACGTCGACCACGGCAAGACGACCCTTTCCGACCGCCTGCTCGAGCACACGAAGACGATCGAAAAGCGCCAGATGAAGGAGCAGCTGCTCGACGCGATGGACCTCGAGCGCGAGAAGGGCATCACGATCAAGTGCCACCCGGTGACGATGAACTTCACCGCCCCGGACGGTAAGCAATATATTCTCAATCTCATCGATACCCCGGGGCACGTCGATTTCGCCTATGAAGTCTCCCGCTCCCTCGCGGCCTGCGAAGGGGCGGTGCTCCTGATCGACGCTTCCCAGGGTGTGGAAGCCCAGACAGTCGCCAACGCCACCCTCGCGATGAACCAAGGCCTCGAGATCGTCCCAGTCATCAACAAGGTCGACCTCGCCAGCGCCCGCCCCGAAGAAGCGCGCCGCCAGGTCGAGGATATCTTGACGATTCCCGCTCAGGACGCCGTCCTCGCCTCGGGCAAGTCCGGCATCGGTATCGACGAAATCTTCGCCGCGATTATCAAGCGCGTCCCGCCGCCCCGCTGGTCTGACTACCCGCAGCACCGGGCACTGGTCTTCGACTCCCTCTTCGACTCCTATAAGGGCGTCATCAGCTATGTCCGCGTTTTCTCGGGCACCTTCAAGGCCGGCCAGACCATCGAGCTGATGTATAACGGGGTACGCTCGGTCATCAAGGAAGTCGGTATCTTCTCTCCGAAGATGAAGCCGCAGGCCGAGCTTGGGCCGGGTTCGGTCGGCTACATCGTCATCAATATCCGCGAGGTCGCGGACGTGAAGGTCGGCGACACGATCACGCTCGCCAGCGATCCCGCCCAGGCGCCGGTCCCGGGCTTCAAGGAAGTCCGCCCGATGGTTTTCAGCGGTATCTACCCCCTCGACACGGCCGATTATGAGAAGCTCAAAATCTCGCTCGCCAAGCTCGCGATCAACGACTCGTCGCTGACCTACACCGCCGAAAGTTCGACGGCGCTGGGCTTTGGCTTCCGTTGCGGCTTCCTGGGACTGCTCCACATGGAGATCGTCCAAGAGCGCCTTCGCCGCGAGTACGACCTCGATATCCTCTCCACCTACCCGTCGGTCGTCTATAAGGTCTATACCACCGACGGCGTGGAGCACATCCTCGACAACCCAGTCGTCATGCCGGATCCGTCCGCCATCGAGCACATCGAAGAGCCGACCATCCGCGCGCATATCCACATCCCGGGCACTTCGATCGGCGACATGCTGACGCTCGTCCAGGAAAAGCGGGGCCTTTGCGAACGGACCGAGACCATCGACGGCGACCGCGTCGTCCTCGTCTGCCTCCTGCCGCTCAACGAGATCCTCGTCGACTTCAACGATCGCATGAAGTCGATCACCCGGGGCTACGGCTCGATGGACTACGAGCTCGGCGAATACGTCACCTCGGACCTCGTCAAGATGGACATCCGCGTCAACGAGGAGCCGGTTGACGCCTTCTCCTCGATCGTGCACGCCTCCAAGGCCGAAGGCCGCGGCCGCGCCCTCTGCGAGAAGCTCAAAGAACTCCTGCCGCGTCAGCTCTTCAAGATCGCCATCCAGGCCGCCATCGGCTCCAAGGTCATCGCCCGCGAGACCATCGGCTCGGTCGGCAAGGATGTGACCGCGAAGTGCTACGGCGGCGATATCTCCCGTAAGCGCAAGCTCCTCGACAAGCAGAAGGAGGGCAAGAAGCGGATGAAGCAGATTGGCAAGGTCGACATCCCGCAGGAGGCCTTCATCAAGATCCTCAAGAACGAAGGTTGACGCCCCAATTCGGGCTTCCCCTCGGTGGGCTGATGGTTAGTTTGAGGGGGCCTTCCCCATGTCTTTCTACTACCGCCGCAAGCTCCGTAAAATCGGCAACGCCTTGCTTGAGGGGTCGGAGAAGGTCCACCTTTACCGGGGCGACGTGCTGGCCAAGGCGTCCCTCAATGAGCAGCTCGAGCTGGCGGAGAAGGTCCGCGCGGCCGCGCGCAATCGGACGATGGAGGTCACCCAAGTCGAGGCTTTGCTCAACCGCCTGCACGAGGTGCTCGTGCGCAACGGCGGCAAGGTCTACCCGGTCACATCCGGCACGGACTGGACCGAGATGGTGGTGATGGCGGCCATCGTGGCCGGGGCGATCCGCAGCTTCTTCCTGCAGCCGTTCAAGATCCCGACGAATTCGATGTGGCCGACGTATAACGGCATGACCGCCGAGGTACGCGCACCCGCCGACCCGGCGCCGGATTTACTCACGCAGGCCCTCGACAAACTTCAATGGACTTGGACCTATGTGATCCCCGCCGAGGCGGAGGGAGAGGTGGCCATCCCGATTGTCACGCAGCGTTCCGGCAACAACCAGGTCGAATACGGCCTGCGTCAGCGCAGCCGGACCATCGACACGGGCATCTTCGGCACGGGCATCTGGAAGGGGCCAGCCGACAAACATGAGATCCAGGTCGGCGCCACCCTGCAGAGCGTGCTCGTGCCCGCGGACTTCAATTTCGAGACGGTCATCTTGCGCACCTATTTCCCCGAGGAGGCGAAGCTCAAGCTCCCTCGGCAGGACCAGGATCGTTGGCGCGTGGTCTTCGCCAAGGCTGTCCGCGAGGGCCGCATCAAGAATGGTCCGTTCGGGCCGGTGTTGGTGACTGGCAAGACCGTCGAGACGGGCAAGCCGCTTTTCAATTTCGACATCCTGACCGGCGATATGCTCTTCGTGGATCGCATGTCCTACCACTTTGTGGATCCCTCCCGCGGCGATACCTTTGTCTTCCGCACGAACAACATCCCTGGCCTCAACGACCAATACGGACAGCCTTCCCAGAGCTATTACGTCAAGCGCCTCGCCGGAGTGCCAGGGCAGAAGCTCCGCATCGGCGACCAGGGTGAGCTTTTCGTGGATGGCAAAGTCGTCACCTCGCCGGCACCGATGGCGCTTAATAGCCGGCGGGCGATGGACCAAGGTTATTACGGTTACCTGCCGGACGCGGGGGGCGATCGTTACGCGCTGCCGCTGCAGGAGGAATATCTCGTGAGGCCCTCGCATTACTATGCGCTGGGCGATAATTCGTCGAACAGCTTCGACTCGCGCGGCTGGGGCGAAGTCCCCGCCCAGGATGTCGTCGGCAAGCCGCTCTTCATTCTCCACCCCGTCACATCCCACTGGGGCCCGGCGAAATAGGATAGGGGTAGGGACGTGATTGCCATCACGTCCGTGGGCGGACGGACATCATAGGGTCGTTGACCTTACCCGGCTCATGCCACGTCGCTCTGCGAACGGCGGCCATGGCAATGGCCGCCCTACCTTAGGGAATCCGTTGCCTTGCCACCCCCGACCCCTATCCCTATCCCTGCGCTTCACCGCTCCGCCATGGCCTGGAACCTCTACCGCCACTATAAAGGCAACCATTACCTCCGGCTCGGAGTCGCCGCGCATTCCGAGGACCTTTCGCCGCAGGTGGTTTACCGCTGCCTGTATGATAATCCCGCGGCGCGCACCTGGGTCCGCCCGCAGCCGATGTTCGAAGGCACGATTGAAGACGGCCGCCCGCGTTTCACTCCGATGGGCCGGCTGCGTCTTGTGCAGCCCGAAGACATGCGTACCGTTCTGGCCTTCGGCTATGGCGAATGGAAACAGGATAAGACCTTCGACCAGTATTGCGCCGGCAAGGACACCGATCGCAATCACCTGCGTGGCACGCGTTATCTCCTTGAGGACGCCGCGGGGCAGCCCGTCGCCGCGTTGAACCTCCTCCGCTTCCGCGAAAGCCTCATCGGCTTCGCCTCCGTGGCGACCTCGCCAGAGCACCGTGGCAAGGGTTACGGCTCGATCTTGCTACGCGCCGTCATGGAGCTGCATCGCTTCGCCCAGCCGGACCTCCGCTTCGTGCTCTTTTCAGAAATCAAACCAGCGATCTATGAGCGCCTCGGCTTCCGCGTCCTGCCGCCCGAGCATCAGCACTTCCTGCCGACTCCAGCCATGGCCACCGGCGACACGCCGTTGTCCGCAAGCGAAGGCGAATTCCTGAAGGCCTATTTCTAGGCCGCCGGTTTACTTCTTTACCGGAGCGGCCAGGGCGACCCGCTCGAGCCACTCGGCGATTTTCGGCATTTCCGATGCCCCGAAGGTGTGGCCAATGCCGGCCATCTCGCTGCCGACCACGGTGGCCCCCTTGGCTTTCAGGGCGCCGGGCAGGTGGCTGGTGTTTCGCTTGTTCGAGCCTTTCTCTGAGCCCCAGCAGACGTAGGCGAACTTGCCCTGGAGATTGGTCAGGGCACCCAGCGAAGTGTAGCCGGTGCCGCCGCCATCGGCAAAAACGAAGATACCAAAATAATCGGTGAGCTTCGGTCCGCTGCTCAGGCGCAACATCCCGTCGATGGCGTGGCCGCCGTTACTAAAGCCGGCGATGATTGAGCGCGACTTGTCGATGTTCGGGACGACTTTGGCGACCTCATCCAGCATGAAGCGCTGAAACGTCCAGACCTTCGCGTAATCGCCGACCATGTTCGCTTGGGTGGGATTGTTCGCACCCTTGGGGTAGGGCAGGCCGACGAGGATGAAGTCGCCCGCGGGCAGGAAAGCGCCGCTGGGCTGGTTGCCGCCTTCGCCGCCGCCGAGCCAGACGACGAGCGGGAATTTCTTCGCGGTATCGTAGTTCGCCGGGAGCGTCAGGTGGCAGGCCGCGAGTGCGCCTTTGCGGTCCACGGTCAGTTCCGGGAAATCAAATCGCAGCGTGGCCCCGGGCGCGACCTGAGCCTTGAGTTCCGTCCGCGGGACAGGCTTGGCTGCAACCGGGGCGGTTGCCTTATCCTGCGCCTGCAGTCCGAGGCCTATTGCGAGCAGGAGGCAGAGGCGGAAGACGCTCATCCGGTTCAGCGGAAGGACTTCTGGCGCCAGGTGGCGTCGGTTTCGCGGTCGGTCCGGAATTCGATGACGCGCACGCCCTTGCCGCGGATCTCGAGCAGGCGACGCAGGTCGTTCCAGCCGTCGGCCAGATCATGGCGTACCTTATGTGCGGCGCAGAGTTTGCCGAGGTCGGCGGCCTGAGGCGTACCCCAAAGCTGTTCGAAGCGGACGCTTTTCGCCACGGCGAGGTGATTAAAGATGCCGCCGCCCTGATTATTAATCACGACGACCGTGAGATCGCCGCGGTGGCCGTAGGCGGAGAGTAGGGCGTTGCTGTCGTGGAGGAAGGTCAGGTCACCGCAGAGTAGCACGGTGCGCTTGCCGTCGAGCGAGGCGCCGAGCGCGGTCGAGACGGTGCCGTCGATACCGTTGGCGCCACGGTTGGTGAGGACTTCCGGGCCCGGTCCGGCGGGATGGTAGAACCACTCGACGTCGCGAATCGGCATGCTGCTACCGACGAACAGGCGGTCATCCGGGCCGAGGGCTTCGTCGAGCAGCGACACCACGCGTCCTTCGAAGGGCCAATCGACGTTCACAATGCGCGTGAGCTTCTTGGCGGCGGCTTGCTGGGCCGTCTGCCAGGCCTTGCCGTAAGCGGAGGCGTGGTGCGCGACATCATCGCCCGAAGGCACGAGGTGTCCGTCGAGGCGGCTCCAGCGGGAATGCGTCGGGTCGGTGTTCTCGCCGGCGCGGCCGAGTTGGAGTGCGATGAGGTCGGCGTCCTTGATCCAGGCGCGGAGGACTTTGCTGGTCGGCAGCGGGCCGACGAAGACCGCGGCCTGCGGACGCAGGGTGCGGGCGGCTTTGGCATCGCGCAGAATGAGGTCGTAGCCCGAGACGAGTGCAGCATCACCGGCGAGGTCGCCGCGCAGCGTGCCCGCGCCATCGGCGAGGATTGGCCAGCCGGTCAGCTGGGAAAGTTCGCGCAGGGCCGCGGCGCTTTCGTCGCGATCTTCAAAGGCGTGTGGGCCGACCACGATGACGCCGCGTTCGGTCCTCGGTAGCAGGCCGGCAACCGTGGCGGGCGTGAGGGTCGGTCGAACAATCCCGCAGGGTGGCACGGCCGTGAAGGTCTCGAGGTTGAGCCCCGCTGGCGCCTTGAAGCCCTTTTCGGCGTCGGTCGGTGCGAGAGGGTCGCGGAAGGGCAGATTGAGGTGCACCGGGCCAGCGAGAGGCCCTTGCGAGCGCTGCCAGGCGTCGACCAAGAGTTGGCGCCAGTGGCGGAGTAGGGTGAGGTCGGTGCCGGGCACGGCGGCCTCGGTGGCCCAGACGGGATACGCGCCGAAGAGGCCATTCTGGGTGATCGTCTGGCCCGAGTGGCATTCACGGAGTTCGGGTGGACGGTCGGCGGTCAGGACGAGTAAAGGCGTGGCTGCGAGGCGGGCCTCGACGACGGCGGGCAGGTAGTTGGCGGCGGCCGTGCCGGAGGTGCAGAGCAGGGCGGCGGGGCGGCCGGTGGCCTTGGCAAGGCCGAGGGCGATGAAGCCAGCCGAACGTTCGTCGAGCGCGACGGTCACGTGCAGGCCGGTGGATTCGGCGAAGGCGTGAGCCAGCGGCGTCGAGCGCGAGCCGGGCGAGATCACCACGTGGGTCAGACCAAGTCGGCGGAGCGTGCGCACGCCGACGTCGGCCCAGAGGGCGTTCGTGTTCAGGTGCTTCGTCGCGCGGGCCATAGGCACAGGCAATCCGCCAAGGGTGGGGCTGTCCAGCGTGGGCTTGGTTTTGGGTTTAAGCTTGGCCGATTAGCCCTATCTTTTCCTTTCAAATGGAGGTCTTCCTGCATCTGTTACCCCTGATCGGTTCCCTTGTGTTCACGGGCTTACTGATCCATGCGATCTTCTGGGGGATGACGTTCACCGTCGACGAAGCCTATGTGCGCGTGCGCTTTTACGGCTGGGCCGCGCGTAAGGTCGCGCTGCGCGATATCGAATGGGCGGCGCAGGATTGGTGCTTCTGGAATGAGCATTACACCAATACGGTGAACCCCAAGAAGATGATTCTACTCCACCGTCAGACTGGTCTGTTCAAGAACTTCCTCATCAGTCCGCCTTCGCCGCAAGCGTTCCTTCAGGAACTCGCCGTGCGCGGCGTCACGGTTCGATAAACTTTATGCGCACGCTCCTCGCTCTCTTCTGTTCCGCCGTCGTCCTCGTCGCCGAGGATCGGCCCGCTTTCTTTGCGATGGATACCGCCGCTCGTCTCGAGCCGGCGGAATGCGCGCAGGTGCTGGCCGATCTTGGTTATGCGGGCTTGGGTGGGCGCCCGGCCACAGCCAAGGCTCACTCCGCGGCGTTGAAGGCGAAGGGCCTCGTCTTCTTTAACGGCTACCACGTCACGAATTTCTCTCATGCGCAGACGGCCATGTCGGCCGACCTGAAGAAGGCCGTCGATGACTTGGCGTCGGCGGGCGGCTCCGTGCTTTGGCTGGGCATCAATAAGGTCGATTTCCCGATGGGTATCAAATTACCCCCGGAATACGGAGATACCATCGTCGTGCCGCAACTCCGCCAATTGCTGGCCTACGCTAAGCCTAAGGGCGTGAAGATTTCGCTCTACCCCCATGGAGGTTTCTGGGCCGAGAAGTTTGAAGTCTGCGTGCGTGTCGCGGAGAAGGTCGACGACAAGTCGTTGGGCGTAACGTTTAATCTCTGCCACTGGCTGAAAATCGAAGGCTCCGAGCGCGATCCACTCCCGCTGATCAAGGAGGCCCTGCCGCGGCTGAACTTCATCACGATCAATGGCGCCGACACCGGTGACACCCAGAAGCTCGGCTGGGATAAGCTGATTCAGCCGTTGGGACGAGGGTCTTATGACGTGGCGTCGCTGGTCACCCAGGTCCGGCGGGCCGGCTATCGCGGCCCGTTTGGTTTCCAAGGATACGGCATCAAGATGGAGCCCAAGGAACTCCTCAAGGAGACCATGGAAGGTTGGCAGAAGGTGGTGAAGTAAGCGGTAAGCGGTTGGCGGTAAGCGGTTGGGGCGAGCCATCAAGGCAAGGGAAACCGGAGACCGGATGATTGGCTGGGGCATGTCTTTCGGTAGGGCTGACCGACTCGGTCGGCCGATTTTAAGCGAGAGTGCTTAACCCTAACTCGAAAATGGCCCGCAGCATACCTTCCGGTTTCCGGTCTCCCTTTGGGGCGAGGCTTTCCTTACCGCTAACCGCTGTCGTCTGGTAACAAAAAACCCCGGTCGCCCGGGGTTTTTGTTTTCAGTCTGCAATCAGCCTTACTTACCAGCCGCGTGTTCCTTGGCGTGCTCGCGCAGCGGATCGTAGGCGAAGTCCTTCTTCAGGTCGCGCCACGAGGCGTGGACGTGGTTGGCGCCGCCCTGGAAGTTGGCCATCTCGAAGAGGAAGGTCGGACCCTGGATGCTGTAGTAGTGGGGCTCGCCGACTTCGAGGCCACCGTTCCAGGCGAATACGAGGGAGTCCTTCACGGCGTCGATCGCCTTGATCTCGCGGACGGCGAAATCGGGGCGGGCGCGGCTGACGTATTCGAAGATGATCTTGCCGAGCAGCTGCTTCTGTTCGGCGGTGAGGGCCGTGGCGGCGATGCCCTTGTGCTTGATGAGCCCGTCGGCCTTCTGTTTGTTGCCCGTCACGATGTCCCGGAATGGGTCCTTGCTGAGGAAGCCTTGCTTGCGCTGTTCGGCGGTGAGCGATTTCGCGAGCTGGCGGCCGAGGTCGTCTTCATACTGGAGCACTTCCAGGCCCACGGGGCCGGGCTGGCCTTCCTTAATCTTGCCAGGATTGCTGGCGAAGAAGGAGGGCGTTGAGCTCACGAGGTCGCCGTCGACGAGCGTGAAGTTAAGGGACAGGTGGTGACCTTCCCAACGGAAGCCCCAGGTGCCCTTGGCGTTCGGAGCGCCGAAGATTGAGACGAAGTAGTTCTCGGCGTCGCGCTTCGGGCCGGAGTCCTTCTCGAGTTCGAACAGCACGTGTTCGAGGGCCATGATCTGCTCGG
>CAMBGQ010000017.1 GCA_945866215.1 Opitutus sp. GAS368
TAGGTGGGCGGTACGTTGCCACGGCTCGGACGAGGCCGGTCGGGTCGCACCTCCCTTATATTATGTTCGTAGGGAAGGGAGGCTGCCGCGGGTGTCGAACACTGCAGGGGATAGTCAACATGACGACATTCTCGGAAAAAAGCAAGCAGAGGAGTGTCGGACGGAGCGGACTCCACCAATGAAACGGGCCGCACTTTCGTGCGGCCCGGGCTATGGCTAGCCAACAACGATTGATTACTCGGCTGTGACGTTATCGGCGATACCGACGCCGAGGGTCATGCCGCCGACGACCTGGACCTTCTCCATGATGGTCTTCTGGATTTCCTCCAGGACCTTCGGATTCTTGATCAGGTAATCCTTGGCGGCTTCGCGGCCCTGGCCGATAAGCTGGCCGTTATACGCAATCCAGGCACCCTTCTTCTCGAGGATCTTGTGTTCGATACCGAGGTCGAGGACGGAGCCGGAGCGGGAGATGCCTTCGGTGTACATGATGTCGAACTCGCACTCCGTGAAGGGAGGGGCGACCTTGTTCTTCACGACCTTCACCTTGGTGCGATTGCCGATGACCTTGCCGGAGGGTTCCTTGATCTGACCGATGCGACGGATGTCGATCCGGACGGAGGAGAAGAACTTCAGGGCGCGGCCGCCAGGGGTGGTCTCGGGGCTGCCGAACATCACGCCAATCTTTTCGCGAATCTGATTGGTGAAGATGCAGATGCAATTGGTGCGGCTGATCGCGGCCGTGAGGCGGCGCATGGCTTGGCTCATCATCCGGGCCTGGACGCCGACGGTCGCGTCGCCCATCTGGCCGTCGAGCTCTTGCTTCGAGACGAGGGCGGCGACAGAGTCGATGACGACGACGTCGACGGCACCGGAGCGAATAAGGGTCTCGACGATATTGAGGGCGTCTTCGCCGGATTCGGGCTGCGAGACAAGGAGGTTATCGAGGTCGACGCCGACGATTTTGGAGTAGCGCGGGTCGAGGGCGTGTTCGACGTCGACGAAGACGGCGTTGCCGCCTTGGCGCTGGATTTCGGCGATGATGGAGAGACAGAGCGTCGTCTTACCGGAGGATTCCGGGCCGAAGATCTCGACGATACGCCCGCGGGGCAGGCCGCCGACGCCCAAGGCAAGGTCGATGGCGACCGAGCCCGTGGAGACGGACGAGACTTGCATCTTCGTCGCGTCACCCATGCGCATCAGGGTGCCGTCGCCATACTGCTTGTTGATGGCGGAGAGAGCCAGATCGAGGGTCTTCTTCTCGGCTGCCTGGGTGGCAGATTTTTCCTTAGCGGTGGGTTCAGGTTTGGCGGACATAACGTTGGGTAGGCGTGAGGGAAGGTGCCGAGCCCGAGGGGGCTTGCAAGCAAAATGAACAAATGTTCACTACTTCTTTCCACCCCCCTTCCGCCGGGGGTTAGAAGCTAAATAAATCCCCCAGCCACGCCCAGAAACCCACCTCTGGGGGGCTGGGGGGCCCATTCTTTGGGGGGCTGGGGGTCGCCCGAGCCAAGGCGGCGGCCTCGGCGACCTTCTTGGCCAAGCCTTTTCGCATCAGGTCCGCGGCGAGCTGGTCTCGGAGGCGTTGCTCCGGTTTGGCCCCCAACGGGCTGTAGCAACTGAGCACGACCGCGATGACCCGATGCTCACCCACCTTGGCGGTCGTCACGATCGAAGCGTCGGCGGCCTCGGTCCAGCCAGTCTTCAAGCCATCGCAGCCCGGGAAAGAATCCAGGAGATAGTTATGGTTGAGCATCTCCATGGGCTTCATCGGTCGCCGCAGGACATAGCGCTTGGCCGAAGTGAACCGCAGCGCTTCGGGCATGCTGCAGAGCACGACGGCTAGCCGGGCGAGGTCGTGGGCGGTCGAGGTATCATGGGGCCCGCGGCCGTAGGACAGCCCATTGGGGGTGACGAAGCGGGTCCGCGTCAGGCCGAGTTCGGCGGCCCGCCGGTTCATCCGGGCGACGAAGGTCGCGGTGCTGCCGGCGCGGTCGATGGCCAGCGCCACCGCGACGTCGTTCGCGGATTTGAGCATCAAAGCATACAGCAGCTCCTCGACGGTGAAGCTTTCGCCGACGGCGAGCCAGATCTGGGAGCCGCCCGTATCGGCGGCCTCTTTGGTGACGCTCACCCGGCTGCGGAGGGCGAGCCGGCCGGCGCGGATATCTTCGAGCACCAGGAGGAGCGTCATCAGCTTGGTGACGCTGGCGGGGCTGCCTGGGCGATCGACCGTCGTCTGCACCAATGGCTCGCCCGTGACGCCGTCGACGCAGATCATCCCAGCGACCCGCATCCCTTGCGCCGACGGGCTCGGTTGCGCGCTGGCCGCCATGGGGAGCGTGGCGCAAAAAAGAAGGGTGAGGGCGACGCGGCGCACGCGAGATTGGTTGGCGGACCCGTCGGCGGAGCAAGTCCGATTTGCAATCGCCCCGCTAAACGCTCACCTTGATTTGGATGCGAGCCTATCTTCTTCGTCATGCCGAAGCCGCCCCCGGGATGCCGGATACTTTGCGCGACCTGACCGCGCACGGTCAGAGCCAGGTGGTGCAGCTGGCCAAAGGGGCTGGGCGGATCCCGCTTGAAGAAGTGGACGCTATCGAGCACAGCCCGCTCGTCCGCGCGGTGCGGACGGCCCAGCTTTTGCGGCTCGCGACGAAATCATCGCTGCCGCTCAAGGTGCTCGGCGGTCTGGAGCCAGAGCACGATCCGCGCAAGACGGCCGGGCTGCTCGGCAAGGCGCGCCGCAGTCGCCTGCTGGTGGGGCATAATCCGCACCTCGCCACGTTGGCGGCCTTGCTGTTGAGCCTCCCCGATGGCGCCGCGGCGATTCGCTTTCGCAAGGCCGGCCTGCTGGCCTTGGAGCGGACGGCGAAGCCGACACGGTTCCGCCCTTACGGCACATGGGCCCTGCTCTGGATGATTCCGCCGGACCTCGCGAAATGACACGAGCCGTTCTTGACGATTCCCGCCGCTGACCCGACCCTTCCCACGTGCTCGACAGCCGCCGCCATTTTTTGATTTGGACCATGGTCGCCAGCTTCCATGCGCTGGCGCTCGGGGCCGTCTGGCTCGGCGGGTTACGCAGCTTGGGCGAGCCGGTCGCCGAAGGGGGTTTCATCTTGGTGTCGGTGGTCCCGGAGCCGGTCGCTTTACCCGGCGAGGCCAAGGAAGGCCTCGCCCTTGGGGCGGGTCTGCCGATCCCCGTCGTCTGGGATATCCCTGTCGTGCGTCCCGTCGCCGCGGCCGCCATCTCGGCGTCGGCCGCCACGCCAGCGCCTGATCCCGTGGTCGCGGTGGCGGGGTCCGCCCCACTCATCGTTGCGGCTCCGCTCGCCGAGGTCTTCGTGCCGCCGTCTTTTCATTTCCGCCAGGAACCCGCCTATCCCGAGCGCGCTCGTCGCGCCGGTACCGAGGGCATCGTGGGCGTACGCGTCGCGCTGACGGCGGAAGGCGCCGTGCGCGAAGTCAGCCTCGTGCGGAGTTCGGGTAGCCGCCTCCTCGATGAAGCCGCGCTGGCGGCCGCGCGCGCATCAATATTCACGCCGGCGTCCCGTAATCGTTCGCCGGTCGCCGCCGAGGCTGTCGCTGATTACCGTTTCGAGCTCCGCTGAAATCCCGCGGGCCTTCAGCGGAGGGTGACGTAGTCGGGATGGGTGCCAGTAATCATCTGCCCGAAGCGGCCCCAGTCGCCCGGTTTCAGGGAGCGGTCAATGACGACGGTGCTCGGCCCGGTGGGTTCGCAGCGGACGGACCAGAGCGGGCGCGCGCTCGTCGGGAGCATGCCGAAGCGGATATCACCGATGAGCACCGCAGAGCCCTCCGCGGTGTAGCTATTCCAATTTTGCGTGAAGCGTGAGAAGTCGGCGATGATGACCGCCGCGGGTGAGCCGGCCGCGGGCAGGCCAGGACTAGCGGGGGTCACGGCCGCGCGCTTTTCGCCGATGATTAACTGCGGGGCCGCGAAAGGCGCGACTCGGACGGCGGCCGTGCGCCATCTGTCGCCATCGAGCCACACGCAACGCCAGACAAGGAGGTTGAGCGCGGTCGGCTTGACCGCGACGCGTGCCGGGCTGACCTGCTGCGAGGCGAACCACTGGCGCAGCGCACTCTCTGCGCGCGCGTGCTGCCAGACGCCGAGTAACGCATACGACGTAAACCAGACCAGGCCGTAGACGGCGAGTCGGGGAGCAGCCTTCTTCCAGGCGAGGAGGGCGAGCACCAGTACAGGTAGCGTGGCGATGAGGTCAATGATGGGCATACAATCCCACGCATAGCGGCCGTCGTCGAAGGGCCAGAGCAGCATCGTGCCGTAACTCGTGCAGGCGTCGCAGAGCACATGCGCCATCGCCCCGGCGAAGCCGGACAGCCAAAGGTCTCGCCAGGAAGTATTCGGGTGCCGGCGGAAAAACCACGAGGCGATCAGGGCCGCCAAGAATCCCCAGATGGGCGTGAAGGCGAAGCTGTGCGTGAAGTGGCGATGCCAGCGGAAGGAGACGAGCGGATCGCCGGCGGAGCGGATGAAGACGTCGAGGTCGGGTCCTTCGCCGGCGAGCAGGCCGGCGAGGGCGGCGGCGGGCAGGGAGGCGCCGGCGCGGCGCACGGCGATGCCGGCGGCGATACCGAGAGCGGCGTGCGTGACATTGTCCATGCGCTCGAACTTACGGGCCTCGGTCGCGGAAGGAAGGCGGACTTTCGGATTTTATGTCTCGGTTCGACGGGGCGGACCTCTTTGGGCGTGCATGCCGCCGCCGCGAGCTCATCCCTTAAATGGCCTCGTTCGCACGCCCAGCCTTGACCACCCCCTGACCCGCTCCAAAACTCCCCCTCCCCCTATCCCCACACACCTATGCGTTTCGGCCTCAATACGTTCCTCTATGCTTCTCCGTTCACCAACGAGAGCGTCCACCTGTTCAAGAAGCTCAAGAACTGGGGCTTCCACACCGTCGAGATCCCGATTGAGGATCCTTCGCATACCGACCCGAGATTCCTGAAGGCCGCCGCCGCCAGTGCCGGTATCGCCATCGGTTCCATCTGCGCCTGCATGGGCCCAGGTCGTGACCTGCGCGGTTCCGCCCAGGACCAGGCCGCCGGCCGTAAGTACATCATGGCGCTCATCGACCAGGCTGCCGTCGCCGGTTGCCCGCGCATCATCGGCCCGCTCTATTCCGTCGTCGGCCTCATCGGCGCCCATGACGACAAGACCAAGGCCAAGCATTTCAAGATGGTCGTCAAGAATCTCAAGGCCATCGGCAAGTACGCCCAGAAGAAGGGCATCGAGCTCGACATCGAGCCGCTGAACCGCTTCGAGACCGACTTCCTCAACACCTGCGACCAGGGCCTGCGCCTCGTCAAGGCGATCAACCTGCCCAACGTAAAGCTCCACCTCGACACGTTCCACATGAACATCGAGGAGAAGAATCAGGCCGCCGCCATCCTCAAGGCCGGCAAGCACCTCGGCCATTTCCACGCCTGCGGTACCGATCGTGGCACCCCTGGTGGCGACTCCCTTGATTGGAAGCCCATCGTCGCCGCCCTGAAGAAGATCGGCTACAAGCAGGACGTCGTCATCGAGTCCTTCACTACCGACGTTAAAGTGATCGCCCGGGCCGCCGCCATCTGGCGCGCCATGGAGCCGCACCGCGACGACATTGCCGTCAAGGGCCTGAAGAACCTCAACCGTTTCTTCGGCAAGCAGAAGTAATCCTTCCGCCCAAACTCATGAAGCTGTTTGCCCCGCTCCTCGCCCTCGCTGCGCTCGGCGTGTCGGTTTCCGCCGAGGAGAAGAATCTCTTCAACGGCAAGGACCTCACGGGTTGGAAGGGCCTCGACTTCTGGTCCGTCGAAGACGGTGCCATCACCGGACGTACGACCAAGGAGAAGCCCACCAAGGGAAATACCTTCCTCGTCTGGGAGGGGATGGTCGCCGACTTCGAGCTGACCTTCCGCTACAAGATCGTCGCCGGTAACTCTGGCGTCCAATACCGCAGCAAGCTCGTCGATGAGAAGGGTTTCGTGATCGCTGGCTACCAGGGCGACTTCGAAGCGGGCAAAACCTACTCCGGTATCCTCTACGAAGAGAAGGGCCGCGGCATCCTCGCCAAGCGCGGCGAGAAGGTCGTGATCAAGGACGGCGCCGATCCCAAGAAGCCGAAGATTGAAGTCACCGGCTCGCTCGGCCAGACCGATGAGATTCAGGCCAAGATTAAGTCCGAGGATTGGAACGAATACCGCGTCGTCGCCAAGGGCGGCCGCCTCCAGCACTTCATCAACGGCGTCCCGACGGTGGACGTCACCGACGAGACCGCCGTCGGCGCCAAGCAGGGCTTGCTCGCCCTCCAGCTCCACGCCGGCCCGCCCATGGTCGTCCAGTTCAAGGACCTCGTCCTTCGGGACATCAAGTAATTCTCCTATGAAAAAATCCCTCCTCAGCCTCCTCCTGCTCTCGGCTGCGTTCGTCTCGGCCGCCGATAAGAAGAACGTCCTCCTCATTGCCGGCAAGCCGAGCCACGCCCCGGGCGAGCACGAGCATAACGCGGGTATCCAGCTCCTCGCGTCTGGACTCAAGCAGTCCGCCGCCGACCTCGTCACCGTCGACGTCGCCCTCAACGGTGAGTGGCCTTCCGATGAGCGCGTCGCCAAGGCCGACACGATCGTAATCTACTCCGATGGCGGCGGCGGCCACCCGGCGCTCCCGCACCTCGACCAGCTCGCCAAGAAGATGGCGACGGGCACCGGCTTCGTCTGCCTGCACTACGCCGTCGAGCCCGCCTACGAGCGCGCCGGCTGGCTGAGCGTCGACGGCAAGCCCGTCAGCCCGCCTCCGGCGGGTCGTTCCTCGACGGGCAAGGGCGCCCCTGAGCTCAAGGAGTGGCTGGGTGGATACTTCGAGCAGCACTGGTCGGTGAATCCGCACTGGACCGCCGACTTCAAGGTCATGCCCGACCATCCGGCCAGCCGCGGCGTGAAGCCGTTCGGCTCCAATGACGAATGGTATTTCAATATGCGTTTCCGCGATGGCATGGAAGGCATCACGCCCCTCCTCTCCGCGCTCGCTCCCCCCGAGACCATGAGCCGCGGCGATGGACCGCACTCCGGTAACCCCGACGTTCGGAAACTCGTCCTCGAGGTGAAACAGCCCGCGATCGTCGCCTGGGCTGTCGAGCGCAAGGACGGCGGTCGTGGCTTCGGTTTCACCGGTGGCCATTATCACGCCGGTTGGGCCAACGACAGCCAGCGGACGCTCGTCCTCAACGCGATCGTCTGGACCGCGAAGGCCGAGGTCCCCGCCGCCGGTGTCCTCACGAAGTTCACGCAAGAGGAGCTGCTCGCA
This sequence comes from Opitutus sp. GAS368, assembly GCA_945866215.1. GTDB lineage: Bacteria > Verrucomicrobiota > Verrucomicrobiia > Opitutales > UBA953 > UBA953. The sequence continues at coordinate 7,334 of CAMBGQ010000017.1, forward strand.
AATCAGGACAAGAAGGCTCCGCGCAAGACGCCGAAGAAGAAGTAAGCGGCCGCTAGGTCGCCCTCATGAGGCCGGAGGTTCGCCTCCGGCCTTTTTCGTGGCGGAAAAAGCGACGCCCGTTTGACCTCCCCGGCCCCTTGGCCACCCTGTGGGTATGTCTAAGCATATTGCAATCATCGGCGGAACCTCCGGCATTGGGCGCGCGACCGTGGCGCATCTGCAGTCCGCCGGCCACACCCTCCACGTCGCCTGCCGCGCGCCGGAGAAACTGACCGACCTCGGGATTATCGCCCAACCTTTCGACGCCGCCGCGCCGGGGCCGCTGACCTGGCCCGAGCGTCTCGATGGATTCGTTTATTTCCCCGGCACGATCACGCTCAAGCCGTTCCATCGTTTCACCGCGGAGGATTTCCAGCGTGATCTCCAGGTGAATCTTTTCGGGGCCATCGCCGCGCTGCAGTCCGCGTTGCCGGCGCTCAAGGCATCGGGCGATGCCGCCGTCGTCCTTTTCTCAACTGTCGCCGTTGCGCAGGGCCTGCCCATGCACGCGAGCATCGCCACCTCTAAGGGCGCCGTCGAAGGCCTCGCCAAGAGCCTCGCTGCCGAATGGGCACCCGCGATTCGCGTCAACGTCATCGCCCCGTCGCTGACGGATACCCCGCTCGCAGGCGCGTTGCTTAATTCGGATCTTAAGAAGGAAGCCGCCGCGAAGCGTCACCCCTTGCAGCAGGTCGGCCGCGCTGAGGATATGGCTGGATTCGTCGCGCATCTCCTTTCTGGGCAAGCCCGTTTCATGACTGGACAGGTGCTGCGCGTGGACGGCGGCCTGTCTTCCGTGCGCACCTTCTAACGCGGGCACAAAAAACCCGGGCGTCTGGTGGGCCCGGGTTTCGGAGGAGGCTGTACTCTGATTAGATCAGCATCAACGTCGGTTCTTCGAGGAGCTGCTTGAGCGCCTGGAGAAACTGCGCGGCGTTGGCGCCGTCGACTACGCGGTGGTCGCCGGCAAGACCAATGACCATGCGTTGACCGATGACTAGGCGGTCCTGGGCGTCGACGACGGGCTTCTTGATCGTCGCGCCGACGGAGAGGATCGCGGCGTTGGGCACGTTGATGATACCATAGAAACCGGTGACGCCATACATGCCGAGGTTGGTGACCGTGAAGGTCGAGCCGGACATCTCGGCCGGCGTGAGCTTCTTGGCGCGGGCCTTGCCGATCAGGGCCTTCGCCTCGACGGCGATATCCTTGAGCGTCTTCGCGTGCGCGTCGCGGATGACTGGGGTCACCAGGCCGTCTTCGAGGGCGACGCCGAAGGATAGGTGCACCGCGCCGTGGGCACGGATGCTTGTGCCGGCCCAGGAAGCGTTGACGGCGGGAACGCGGCGGAGGGCTTCGGCGGAGGCCTTCAGGATGAAATCATTGACCGAGAGCTTGACCGCGTCGGCGCCGGAGTCGGCGAGCCGCTTGTTGAGCGATTCGCGCATCGCCAGGAGCGGCGCGGCGTCGACTTCGACTTCGAGGTAGAAGTGCGGGACGGTGAGCTTGGATTCGAGGAGGCGACGCGCGATCGTCTGGCGCATGCCGCCTACCGGGACGTCGGCATCGGGCTGGATACCCTTGCCGTCGGCGGGCGGAGCGACCGCGACCTTGAGCGGGCCAGACGGAGCGGCGGCGGCCGGAGCGGCGGCGGCGGCGGAGACATCGCGGGCGACGACGCGCCCGCCGGGACCAGAGCCCGTCAGGGCGGCGACGTTAAGCGCGGCTTTCTCGGCCATGCGCTTGGCGTAAGGCGAGGCCTTGGTGCGGGAAGCGTCCGATTGCGGAGCGACGGTGCCGGCGGAAGCGGGCGCGGCGGGAATGCAGCTCACATCGACCTTCTCGGGGATGGCTGGGACGGCGGTCGGCGGAGCCTTGGGCGTGGGCGCGGGCGCGGGCGCGGGCGACGGGGCGGCTTCGCCCTTCTTACCGATGGCGCAGATTGGGGCGCCGACGGGGAGCTGGGCGCCGGCGGCGGCGTAGAGCTTGAGGATGGTACCCGGTACTGTGCAGGAGAGTTCCATCGTGGCCTTATCGGTCTCGATTTCGCCCAGGATGTCCCCGAAGGCCACTACTTGGCCTTCTTGGATATTCCATTTTACCAAAGTCCCCACCGACATCGTGTCGGAGAGCTTCGGCATATCGATAATTTCAGCCATCGGAGTTGAGGGGGGATTAGGCGAGAACCTTGAGGGCTTCGCGGACGACGCGGTTCACGTCGGGGAGCTGCTGGTCTTCCATGCGCTTGCAGTAGATCTGCGGAGCGTCGATGGAGGACACGCGGTGAATCGGGGCGTCGAGTTCATCGAACGCGCGCGACTGGATGAGGTAGGCGACTTGGGCGTCGACGCCGCAGAAGGGCTTGTTCTCTTCGACCAGCAGGGCGCGGTGCGTCTTGCGAACCGAGGCGAGGATGGTCTCCTCGTCGAGCGGGCGAATTGAGCGGAGGTCGACGACCTCGACGCTGACGCCGTGTTCCTGCTCGAGAATCTCGGCGGCCTTGAGGCTCGTGATGACGGCGCGGCCGTGGGCGACGATGGTCAGGTCGGTGCCCACGCGCTTCACGTCGGCCACTCCAAGCGGCACGATGTAATCTTCGTCGGGGACTTCGCCCTTGTCGTTATAGAGGATCGTATTCTCCATCACGTAGACGGGGTCGTTGTCGCGGATGGCCGCCTTGAGTAGGCCCTTGGCGTCATAAGGGGTGGCTGGGCAGACGACCTTGATGCCGGGGTGGGAGGCCAGGATGGCTTCCGGTGTGTGGGAGTGGGTGGCGCCGACATTGGTGCCGCCGTTACCCGGGCCCCGGATGACGATGGGGCAGTTAATGAGGCCACCGGACATATAGCGGATATTACCAGCGTTGTTCACGATTTGGTCGAACGCGACATACGAGAAGGACCAGAACATCAGCTCCATCACCGGGCGGATGCCGAGCATCGAGGCGCCGATGCCGAGGCCGATGAAGCCCGCTTCGGAGATCGGGGTGTCGACGACGCGCTTCGGGCCGAACTCTTTGAGGAGGCCCTCGGTCACCTTGTAGGCGCCATTAAACTGGGCGACTTCCTCGCCCATGATGACGACCTTGTCATCGCGTTTGAGTTCGTCGCGCATTGCGGCGCGGAGCGCCTCGCGGTAGGAAATGACGGCCATGACGGTAGGGGCGAAGAAGGGTTATTCGAAAATGATGGTACCGCGGCTGGTGGTGTCCGGCCCGCGGTTATCTTCTTCCCAATAGATGTGCTTGGTGATGTCGGCCACCGTTGGGTCGGGCGATTCGTCGGCGAAGATGGCGGCCTTATCGGCCTCGGCCATGGCGGCCTCGTTGATCTTCTGGGAAAGCTCGGGGGTCAGCACCTTCTCGCGGAGGAGTTCTTGTTCGAAGAGCAGGACCGGATCCTTATTTTCGCGGTAGCCCTTGATCTCTTCCTTGTCGCGGTAGGTCTTGTCCGGGTCGGCCATCGAATGACCGAAGTAGCGGTAGGTGAAAATCTCGAGGACGGTCGGCTTGGACTCCTCGTGGGCGCGCTTGAGGGCCACGGCCGTCTTGGCGCGGACCTCGTAGACGTCGTGGCCGTTGATCACGTCCCACGCCATGCCGTAGCCTTCGGCGCGCTTGGCCAGGCAGCCGGGATGGGCGGTGGAGCGCTCCTGGGAAGTCCCCATCGAATAACCGTTGTTCTCGATGACGAAGACGACCGGCAAGTCCCACAGGGCCGCCAGGTTATAGGCTTCATGGACCGCTCCTTGGTTGACGGCGCCATCGCCCATGAAGACAAAACAGCTGCCCTTGAGCCCCATGTATTTAACGGCGTAGGCGAGGCCGGTGCCGAGGGGGGCTTGGCCACCGACGATGCCGTGGCCGCCCCAGTAGTTCTTGTCGGGCGCGAAATAGTGCATCGAGCCACCCTTGCCTTGAGAGCAGCCCGTCACGCGGCCGGTCAGCTCGGCCATGCACTCGTTCATACCCATGCCGACCATCAGGCCGTGGCCGTGGTCGCGGTAGCCAGTGATGATATGGTCATGTTTACCCAGAAGGGAGATCGTGCCGGCGGCGACGGCTTCCTGGCCGACATAGAGGTGGAGGAAGCCGCCAATCTTGCCCTGTTGGTAGATTCGGATGCAGCGCTGTTCGAAATGGCGGATTCGGGCCATTTTGGTGTAAAGCGCGATCTTATCGGCCTTAGACATGGACGCATTGGCCGGATCTTTGGCGTATTCCGAAGGGCCGGCGAGGCGCTTCAGGGATTCCGGATGAGTAAGGACGGCGGGCTTGGCCACGGTGGTTCGTTTGGATTGATTGGAGGGGTCTGGCCCGGAAGGTCAAGCGTCCCCCTCCCTTGGGTTCAATTTGCCTTGACCCGCCTTGCTGCCAGCCTCCCTTTTCCTCTATCCTGCGTCCGTCTCAGGAACCCCTTTATATGGAAGAAACCCACGAGGCTTTGACCCGCGAATTCACCGTCCAGAACCGGATGGGCATCCACACCCGCCCGGCCGCTCAGATCGTCCGGTTGGCGAACCGCTATCCGGACATTGAAATCACCGTCTCCAAGGACGAGGAATCCGTGAACGGCAAGAGTATCATGGGGCTGATGATGCTGGCCGCTGGCCAGGGCTCCAAGCTCCGCTTCTCCGTCCGCGGCAAAGAGTGCGCGGCCATGTTGGGAGAAATGGAGGCCTTGTTCGCGCGCAAGTTCGACGAGTCCTGAAACCCTGAACACCCCCAATGCACACCTTGCTCGCTTCCCTGATTTTCCTCGCCGCCGGCGAGGTGGCTCCGCCGCCCACCATCTCGGACGAGGAAGTGGCACGCTACCTCCAGCCCTACGAGCTCATCGAGTGGAACAACGCGATGCTCACCACCACCGCTGGGGAAGTGCGCGTGAAGCAGGGCCTCAGCATCATGAACATCGCGACGGGCAAGTCCGCCTCGCCGAATGCACCGAAGATCGGCAGCCTTACTGAGCCCCCGGAGCAGGCCAAGGCCCGCGCGCAGAAGGTCATCGATGAAGGCAACGCGCAGATCCGGCAGGCCTTGCCCTTTTTATCGCGTCTGCGGGTCGTGGCGGCCGCGCGCGCCGCGGAGTTGACCAAGCCCGTCGAATTCAAGGCCGACTTCCCGCAGCAGCCTTGGGGTGCCGCCGTCGCGCAGGCCGTGGGCCGCCTCCAGAAACAGGTCCGTGACACGGGCTTCCCGCAGACCCATCTCATCGGCGGCTTCGCTTTACTCGGCGACGGCAAGCTCAGTCGTCCGGAAGCGGTGACGGCCGAGGTGCGTGCCGCTTGGACCAAGCTGGACGCGCGCTCCTTGGCGGCCGTCCCGGCGGATGGCTACACTTACGTCCCCGCCTCTGGCGCCTCCGCTCCGGCCTTAGCCAAGACGTTGAAACCGACGACCGCACCGAAGCAGGTCGCGGTAGTCTGGGCTGAATTCTACGCCCTGGATGGGGCGATCGGGCTGCTCTGCCTCCGTCTTGCCGACGCCCATACCATGCGGATTATCGGTTCCGAGGTCGCGTTGACCGAACTCGGCGGGCCGCCGACGCTGGCGCGGGCGCTGACCGCCTCGCTCTCGTTGCGCGACGAGCGCAGCTTCCTGCCGCGGCTCGGGGAAAGCGGCGAATGGGTCTTAGGCTTCGATCGCGCCAGCAATCCGCTTGGGTCGGCGTTGCTCACCCATCTCAGCTCTACCCAGACCAAGGCCATCATCGCCGCTGCGCCCTACGTGGTCATCGTCGCTGGCGGCGGGCCGGCCGGGGCCAACGGTATCCGGGCGAAGTGGAACGTCGTCCAGGACCAAGCCGCCGGCAACCTGGCGTTCGCCGTCAGCAGCCAAGCTACGGGTATGGCCTCCGTCGGCGTCGGCCAGCTCACGCTGAAGCTCGTCGCGCCGGAACCCGCGAAGTGATCAACCTGGCGCTTTCCGCGCGGCCTTCATCTCGATCGTCGTCGCGCGCTTGAGCTTCTTCACCTTGGCCGCGGTGAGCAGCTGGTGTGGGCGGGTCATGCGGTCGATGAACAGCACTCCTTGGCAATGGTCGTGCTCATGTTGGACGCAACGAGCGAGTAAGCCGGTGCATTCGAGGATGTGCGGCGCGCCGTCGGCATCCCGGTAGCGGACAATCGCGCGCTCGATGCGCTCGACGTCTCCGGTGATGCCGGGGAAGGAGAGGCAACCTTCGGTGAAGGTCTCTGGCTCACCGGCCGGCACGCTCACTGTCGCGTTGGCGAGAAGCATCGGCATGATTTCCGCCGGCGGACGGGCCTTACCGTCGAGCACCGGGAGGAAGTCCTCGTCCCGCACGTCCATGACGAAAAGCTGCAAGGAGAGGCCGACCTGCGGGGCGGCCAGGCCGATACCTTTGGCTGCCTTCATCGCGCGGAGCATCGCTTCGCCCAGTGTCCGCAGGGCGGGGCCGAACTCCTTCACAGGATCGCCCTTGGCCCGGAGGATCGGGTCGCCGTAGGGGCAGATGGTGAATTCGGCCATGGCTTCTGGTTACCTCTTCCCGGGGGGCGGGAAAGCGAAATCGTTCAACTTTTCGACCCGAAGTCGCCCTGCTCGCAACGGCGCACGAAGGTTTCCGTGCGCTTGCGGATGCCGTCCCATTTCTCTCGCAGCGCCTGGGTCTCGTCCGCCGTGATCCGTTGGTCCGCAATTGCGTCGGCCACATCCGCGATGAGCAGGCCGAATTCGCGCACGAGGACATTGGCGGCCCTGTCGAGATTGCCGTTGGGGGCTTCGCTGGCGACCAGCGTGAATTGGCCGCCGGCGCGTTGCGCGAGCCAGTCGACGATGCGGGTGTCGCCGGTGAGCTCGATGAGCAGGGCGGTGCGTTGCAGCGGGTTCGGTTGTCCGCTGCCTTGCGCAGTCGGCTCACGCCATTTGTAGAGCATCGACGGAGAGACTCCGAGGGCCTTGGCGATCTCGCCATGCCGGCCGGCTTCGTTTTTGCCGGCCCTGAGCAAGGCGTCCTGCAGGACGTGATGGGCCTCCTTGATGGGGGTAGCGCGGGAGGCGGGCGGTTTTTTGGCCATGGATGAAGATAGGGGGCGGCTGGCGTTTTCCGCAAGCATTGGGCAGATTTATAGGTTTCGGCTTAATTTGTAACCGCGGAGGGAGAGTAAAAGGTTGGAAACCAGGCTGCGGGAGGCATCAAGAAGACATGAATGAAGCTCCCTTGCTCCTGCCCATCGGCCTGCTGGTGGCTGGCTTGGTCTTGATCGGCGTCGAGTTCTTCCTGCCGACCGTCTTCATCGGCTTCTTCGGTGCGGCCATCTCCTTCATCGGCATCTACCTTTCCGCCGATGCCGGTACGCTCACCTGCGTTATTTTCTGTGTCGTCTTCGTCGCCGTCTTGACCCTCGAGTTCTTCGCCTTCCGTCGCCTCTTGCCGCAGACCAGCATCGGCCGGTCGATGATCAACGCCAGCAGTAACGAGGGTGTCGCCGTGCCCGCCGCCGCTGGGTATGCGGTGTACGTCGGTAAAACGGGCAAAGCCGTGACCGTGCTCGCTCCTTCGGGCACCGTCGAGGTCGATGGCGCCTTGCTCGACGCTTTTTCGCTCGACGGATTCGTCGAACGCCATGCCGCCGTCGTCGTCACCGAAGCCGGCTCCGGCCGCGTTTCCGTCCGTCGCGCCCGCTGACCCCTCTCCCCCCACCTCACCATGCCCACCATCCTCGTTTGGATCTCCGCCGGAGCGCTGCTCCTGTTCGTCCTCTTCCTGCTCTCCTTCCTCGCGGTCTGGGTGCGCGCGCGCCTCGCCGGCGCCGAAGTCGGCCTGTTCGACCTCGTCGGTATGCGCCTGCGCAGCGTTCCCTACGCCGTGATCGTCGACGCCAAGATCGCCGCCACTAAGGCCGGCCTCACGGTGGAAGTGGAGAAGATCGACGCCCACTACCTCGCCGGCGGCAACATCGTGCAGACGGTGCAGGCGCTCATCGCTGCCCAGAAAGCCGGCCTGCACCTCGATTGGAATCGCGCCTGCGCGATTGACATCGCCACCCGCGGTACGAACAAGTCCGTCCTCGAGGCCGTGCTCACCTCCGTCAGCCCGAAGGTCATCGATGTCCCGAATCCCGCCAGCGGTCGCACCACGATTGACGCTGTCGCCAAGGACGGCATCCAAGTCAAGGTGAAGGCCCGTGTGACGGTCCGCACCAACCTCGATCGCTTCGTCGGCGGCGCCCAGGAAGAGACCATCATCGCCCGCGTCGGCGAAGGTATCGTCACCACCATCGGCTCCTCCGAGAGCTATAAGATCGTCCTCGAAAACCCGGACCGCATCTCGAAGACCGTCCTCGAGCGCGGCCTTGATGCCAACACCGCTTACGAAATCATGTCCATCGACATCGCCGACGTCGACGTCGGCGACAACATCGGCGCGATGCTCCAGGAAGCCCAGGCCAACGCGAACAAGAACATGGCGCAGGCGCAGGCCGAAATCCGCCGCGCGGCGGCCGTCGCGCTCGAGCAGGAAATGCGTGCCCGCGTCGAAGAGATGCGTGCCCGCGTCGTCGAAGCCGAGGCCCAGATTCCGCAGGCCCTCGCCGATGCGCTGCGTTCCGGCCGCATGGGCTACATGGATTTCCAGCGTCTGGAGAATCTCCGCTCGGACACCGAGATGCGCAAGGGTATCGCGGGTGACGGTCCCGCGCCTGGCGCCAAGGCCTGAGCATGGACTCGGATTTCATCATCAAGGCCGTTCTCGGTCTGGCCGTCTTCCTCTTCTTCAACTTTGGCTCCGGCTTCCTCAAGAAGCTTGTGGAGGAGACCTCGGTCGAGCCGACGCCGCTGCCGCCGCCAATTCCCCGCCAAGGGCGCCGCCGGCGAAACGCGCCGCTCCCTGAACCAGAAACCGTCGCCCCGGCCCCGGTCGCCGCGGTTCATCTCGACGACACGTCCCTCGTGGTCACGCGGCCGGCCCGCGCGCAGTCGCGGACGCAGTTCCGAGGATTATCCGCTCTCCGCCGGGCGATCGTCGCCCGGGAGGTGCTGGGTCCGCCGCTCTCTTTACGTCGCCCGCGATACTGATCAGCGGGGAGCGGCGAAGAGGCGGGCGGCCAGGTAAGGCAGCGCGCAGCAGAGTACGATACCAGCGCCGGAAGGCACCGCCGACAGGTAATATGAGAGATAGAGTCCGCCGACACCGCCGAGTAAGGCGCAGCCGAAGCCCCACGCCATCACCTGCGGTAAGGTGCGACCGAGCAACACACCGGTCGCGGCGGGGAGGATGAACAGGGCCGTCGTGAGCAGGGCACCGAGCAGGCGGACGCACGCGACCGAACCCAGGGCGACGAGCCCGAGCAGCACGACGCGCATGAGCGCCGGCCGCGCGCCGAGCAGGGCGGCGTATTCTTCGTCGAAGGAGGCTAATTCAAGTTCCTTGTGCAAGGCCCGCAGTCCGAAGAGCACGAGCGCGGCGGTGAGGCCGATGACGACCAGGTCCTCCGTGCCGACGGACACCACGCTGCCGAAGAGCAGCCCAGCGAAATCGCGCCAAGAATTGGCTTGCTGCATCAGGGCGATACCGGCGGCGAACATCACCGAGAGCATCACCCCCACGGCGCTATCTTCGCTCGTGCCTTTGCGCGAGGCCAACCACGCCGCGCCGGCCGCGGTCAGCAGGGCTGCGAACAGCGCGCCGAGGTAAGGGGAGAAGCCCAAGAGCAGGGCGCCAACGACGCCGGGCAGGATCGAATGTGTGAGCGCGGTGCTGACGAAGGCCATGCGCCGCAGGACGACGTAGGCGCCGAGGCATGCGCAGGCAGCGCCGCTCAGCGCGATTGCGAGCAGGGCGCGTAAGAAGAAAGGTTCCGCCAGCGGCGCGACGATGAGGTCAAGCATGGCGGTGATCGTGGCCGGAGCAGGCGTGTCGGGTGAGGACGGTGCCACCGCGCATTTCGAGGATACGGTCGAAGCGGCCGAGGTCGGCTGGGTCGTGCGTGGCCATCAGGACCGTGAAAGTCGCGCCGGACTCGAAGAGGAAACGGTCGATGATCTCACGGCTCGGTTGGTCGAGGGCTGCGTAAGGCTCGTCGAGCAAGAGGATTTCCGCGCCTTGGACGACCGCCCGGGCGATGAGCGCGCGTTGTCGCTGGCCGCCGGAAAGCGTCTGGACGGGACGCTCCGCGAGCTCCGTCAAGCCGAGCTGGGCCAGGGCGCGGTCGATGGCTTCGTCGCCATGGTGGCACTCTTCGAACCAGCCATGATGGGCGTAGGTACCCATCTGGACCAGGCGACGTAGTTTGATCGGGAAATGTTCGGCAAGCTGCGGGCGTTGGGCGAGGTAGGCGATTCGGCTCCGCCCGAGACGCGGGGTTTCGCCGGCGACCCGAATCTCTCCGGAGCGGATCGGCGTGAGCCCGGCGAGCACGCGGAGGAGGGTGGACTTGCCGGAACCGTTGGGGCCGATGAGCGCGGCCCGACATCCGCAGGGGATTTCAAAGGTCGCATCGTGGAACGCGACCGGACCGTCGACGCGCGCGGCGGCGGAGAGTCCCTGGGCGGTGATAGCCTCGCCCGGGCAGCGCTCCTTCTCTTGGGACGCATAAGGGATGCTGGGCAGGACGGCGAAGAACGCCTCACCGAGCCGAGGGGAGAGGCTCTTAATAAAGTGCCTCACGGAGCGAGGAGCGCTTGATGTAACTTGCGACCGTTGGTGCGCATCATTGAGGCCCAGGTATCTCCGCTTCGACCAGGAGGCTGGAGGTATTCGAAGGACAAGGCGAGTGGGGGAGGGAGGCCGGCGTCTTCGACCAGCCTCCGGGCGAAGGCATCGTTCTGACCCAGATCGGTGACAATCACCCGGATATTCTGTTTGCGAATCAAAGCGCTCAAGGCCGAGAAATGACGGGCGGAAGGGTCGGCTGATTCTCCCGAGCCGCTGGCGAGTATCGAACCGGCGATTTTCAGATCGAAACAACCGGCGAACTGGTCGAGGTTGGCATGATGCGAGATAAGGACCCTTTTATCGGGGGGGATGGCTCGGAAGAGTTGACCCAACTCCAGCTCCACCGCATCAACTTCTTTAAGATATTGTTCTAGAAATGGTTGCGTATCCGTATGTGGATTCAATGACTGCAGTTTTTTGCTGAGGAGCTTCACCATTTTTCTGACTTCACGCGGATCAGTCCAGGGGTGAGGAATTTCAGAACAATCATGCTCGGAGGGGAGCTCGGCGCCCCCATGCAGCCAGACCATGTCAGCCGTGCGCTGATTGGCCTTCGCCCAAGCGTCGAGCCAGGGCTCGAACTGTGGGCTGATGCCGACGATCAGAGCTGCGCCGCTGAGCTCCTTGGCGTGTCGAGGGCTGAGCTGAAATCCGTGGGCTTCGCTGCCCGGAGGGATGATGCTTACTATCTTAAATCCTTTTCCACCAATGGCTTGTACCCATTCATTCACGATGGAGAAGCTAGAGATCACCACGGGCTTATCCTGTGCGGGAGCCTGGCCGGAGCAGCCGAAAAGAGCCAAGATGGCGGTTAGTAACGGACGAAGGCGAAACACAACTTTCCTGATAAAGAAAGACCACGCCAAATGCAATAAAATTGCGTCTACGAGTTGTTCCCAATTGGGCATTTTTCGTTTGCTTCAGCCGACCCTGTTTCGCAGTTTTAACACCCCATGCCCCAAGTTCGTGCTGTTTTACTCAGTCTAACGGCCCTTTGTCTTTCCGTTGCCGGGCTCTCCGCCCAAGCCGGCAAAGCTGACCCGCAGGCGGGTAAAAGCGCCGTGAGCGTGCGCGCCATTAATTTCGACCCAGTCAAATTGGGCGGTCAGCAGTCTCCTTGGATTCGCACGCAGGTGACGCTGAGCGGCAACTTTAACCCTGAGGCTAAAGTCGTGCCGGATCCCGCCGCTGGCCCGAAGAAGCCCATCAACAAGACATTTGTCGATAAAATCAAGGTCACCCTGACCCTCATTTTCAAGCCAATCGGCACCTCGGTGGCCGAAGAGTTCGCCTATTATCGTTCGTCGGCGACGGTGCTGACTATGGAAGTGAACACCGATCGGTCCCTCTACTTCTACCTCCCGGGGGACATCGTGAAGCGCGACCGCCTGAAGATGCAACCCGACTACTACTACGTCCAAGTCGATGTCGCCGGTACGGAGCAGCCCTTGTTCAGTGAAAATGGTCGTCCTGTTGCGGATATGGCTAACGGCCTACACAAGTTCTTTATCGATAAGAAGAATTTCGACCTCGCCCGTTCCCAAGCAGACCGAGCGGTCAACTCCACCTCCGGCATCCTTCGCCCGCATTATCTCGTCCCTTCCGCCTTTTATGATAATCTTCCCCAAGGTTCGCCTCAGCCCGAGTTCATTCGAGAAGAAAACTCTCGCTGAATCCTCCCTGCCCCCTGTTTCCGCATGAGTCAGAAAAAGGCGACCATCGTCAACCTTGCCGCTTCGAGCGTCTCGGTGTCGCAATTTTCCGTCGAAGCGGGCAGCTTGGTGCTGGAGCAATTGTTCGTCGAGGAAATCGCCCCTGGGCAGCTTGGCGATGACGATTGGTTGAATGCGGCGATCGCCGCGCTGGCGAATCTGGTCAACACCCATGAGCTCAAAGGCCGGGTCACCGTAATCGCCCCCGCTTTCCTGCTGCTGCAGAAACCCCTCAAGGTCGCGCAGGTCGAGCGCGCGCGTCAGGCCCAAATCGTCGCCTTCGAGGCCCAGAACGCCATCCCTTACCCGCTCAATGAAGTCATCTGGGACAGCCAGCTGATGGCTTCCGACGGCGTCGAAGCGGAAGTCCTCCTCTTCGCGCTGCGGACCGAGGTCGCGACCAAGATCGCCAACATGGTCACTGCGGCTGGCCTTCGTCCGATGTCGATTCAAGCCGCCCCGTTGCTCGACAGCCAGGCATTCCGTCTCGCCGGAGGTTCCTCCGCCGAGGAGGTCCTCATCATCAACATCGGCGCTCGGTCGACCACGCTCAGCTTCGTCGGCCCCAGCGGCGTCAATATCCAGTCGGCGACCAATCTCGGGGGCAACCTCCTCACGCAAGGCATCTCCGACAACACCGGTCAGCCTTTCGCCGTCGCCGAAGCGATCAAGGTCGGTTATTACACCGGACTCGTGCAATTGTCCGAGTCCGACCCGCAAGTCGCCATCCTGCAGGCCAACTCCCAGACTTTCATCCGCCGGCTCGCCCAAGACATCAACCGCCGGTTGATCAATGTGCGGCGCGGTACCAACGGTCGCCAGCCTGCCCGTATTCTCGTGACTGGTCGCGGCTCCCAGGTGCCCGGTCTGACTGATCAGCTTTGTGAGACGCTGCGGCTCCCAGTCGAAGTCTTTGATCCCTCTTCCTTCGTCACGCTGGCCGCTGGACTCACCTCGCAGGTCGAGCGCGCCAGGTACCAGCTCGCCGAGGTCATCGGTGAGGCCGCCCGCCTCGTCTTGCCTCAGCCGAGCGGCGTCAACCTGATCCCGCGCGATATCGCCGCCCAGCAGGCCTTTGATGCGCGTAAGCCGCGCTTGGTCGCCGCCGCCCTCCTCGGTGCCATCGCCCCCTTCTGCGTCTGGCTTGCGTTTGCTTCCGCCGAAGGCTGGAACCAAGCCCAGACCGACATCGCCAAAGGGCGGAAGGCGGAACTGGTCTCCCGGCTGACCGCCATCAACGAGTCTCGCCGGAAGGCCGATGAACTCTTTGCGAAGACCAAGGAACTCGAGCAGGTCCTGCTCGGCCGGCCGAATTGGCCCGCCTTCCTTGGCGATCTCCAATCGCGCGTCGGCACCCTCAAGAATACATGGGTCGAGGAAATGCGGGTGAAGTATGAGCCCCTGCCGGCCGCCCCGGTCGTCGAAGGTCAGCCCATCCCTCCCCCGGAGTTCGTCACCAAGGTGGTCATCTCCGTCCGCTTCCTCTTCACGGAAGTCCCGGTCGATGAAAAGAGATATCGTTCGCAAGCCGAGAAGGCCCACCTCAGCAGCCTGCTCCAAGCTCTCCGCCAGTCCCCGTTCGTCAGCGCTGTCCCGGAAAACGAGATTGTTGTGACCGACCAAACCATGAAAGCCGCCGATAACAAGACCGAGATTCGGATGACCCCGAAGGCGACCCTCACGCTCGTTATCCGAAAGGATATGGCCCTTTAAGTCATGCAGAATTTCAAGAAAAATCTCGGCTTCAACCTCACGCTCGTCGCGTTGGGCGCGCTTTTCCTTTTCGGGTGCCTGCTGGCTTTCCTGGCATATCAAGGGAGCAAAACCTCGGCGGAGTTACTCACGCGTGAGTTCAGGGATAAAGATGCCCTGCTGGGTGGCCATGAAATCGTACCGGGTGCCGCCAAAGTCTCGCTGGACGAAAAAAACGTCGAATCAGCTGCGGCCGACGTCAAGGAACTCGAAGGCCACCTCAGCACCCTCCGGTTCGAAATCGCCGGCAGTTCGGACTTGGCCATCAACGGTAAGGCTTCCGCCAATTCCGCCGAGCTGAGCGCACTCCTCCGCGAATCTGTGGATGGCTGGCGCAAGCTCGTCGCTGACCAAGGGATCAAGCTGGCCCCCAATGAGCCGACCGCCTTCGGCTTCTACCGTTATATCCATAATCAAGGCACGGCGCCTAAGCGCGACTTCCAGAAAGTCGATCAACAGCGCCAAGTCATCGATTTCCTCGTCAAGCAGCTCGCTGAATCCCGTCAGCCCGGGTCGCCCCTTCTCATCGAGTCGATCGACCGCGAACCTCTTGAGACCTATGTCGTGGTGCCTGAAGGTAAGCCCAACGCGGGTTCGCTCGTGCCGGATGTCGAAGGCGGCGCTAAGAACGAGGCGGACGAATTCCAGCCTGTCCGGACTTTTGATCGCACGGGTCTCGTCGACGCTCTTTCCTTCCGTGTCCGTTTCGTGGGCTACACGCCGACGATGCGCACTTTCGTGAACAAGGTCCGCAATTCCGGTCGACCGGTCGCCATCACCTTGGTCGAGGTCGGACTGGCCTCTAAGGAGATGGAGAAACTGCTCGCTGCCCCCGTTGCGCTGGCCGTTGCGTCGGCGGATATCAATCCGGCCGCGCCGGCCTTCACCGGCGGTTTTTTCGGCAACGAAGACCCCGTCCCGGTCGTTGGCGGTGCGAAGTCCGCTGGCCCCTCGGCGGACCAGCGCATCCTCGTCGTCCCGAAGAAGCTCTCCACTTTCATCGTGCAGATCGATTATCTTTCCATCCCTGAGGTGAAGCCTGCGGCCACCGCTGAAGGCGATCCCAAGTAACCAGCCTCCCTGCCATGAACACCCGCAAGGACATCTTCCTCGTCATCTCCGGTGCGCTCCTGCTCGTTTTGGGTGCAGTGGTCTACCTTGTCCCCGGCTTAGTCGCGCCCCTCGTCCCGGACGAAGGGGGCAAGGCCGCCATCATCAAGGGCCTCAAGGAGGCTGAGCCGCGTGGCGCAATCTATCAGGCGACGGCGCGGGCCGCGCTCGCCGACCAGGCTAAGGATTGGCCGACCCCCGAAGAAAGCGACGACAACTGGGATTACGACCTCTTCACCACCATCGACGTCGTCTGGGATTCGGCTCTTAAGGAATACGTTCCGCGTAGCCGCAAGATCGAGGAGCTGCCCCCCTTCGGCATCACCTTGGTTTTTGCCGGACATCCGACCTACCCCTTCATTCTCGTGCAGTCCACCTTGGGGCCCGGCAAGAAGGAGGAAGATCGCCTCTTCACCCTGCAAAATCATAAGACCAAGCAGTACCTCGACGACTGTAAGCTGAACAAGCCCATCCCGGATGCTCCTTACCTGACTTTGAAGTCCTACCGGGTCGTCAAAGGCAAGGATGCCGACGGCGTCCCGTTTACCCGCAATCTGCTGACCGTCGACGATCGTCAATTCGGCCAAATCGTTGAAATTAATGACGAGAAGCCTACGGAATTCACCGGTCGCACCGATATCATCCTCGCCTCCTCCTCCGACCCCTCATTCAGCCTGACCCTCCGGGCCGTTGGGGATAAGTTTTCCCACAACGGGGCCGACTACGTGGTCAAAGGCATTGACCTTCCCAATAAAAGCGTGAGTTTTGATAAATCTTTCGTCCCTAACCCCAAGCGGCCGAAGAAGGTAGTGTTCGATCCCAAGACGCTTTCCGTCCCGGCCCCGGCGCCTCCCGCCGTGAAACCGAAGACGCCTCCATCCTCCGCCCCTAAATCAAAAATTTAAACGTACCCCTCATGAAAAAACTCCATCGCACGCAGCTCGCCTGGGCGGCCTTCGCCTTCGCCCTCGCCGCCGGCTCCCTCATCGCCCAAGACGGTGAGGCGGCTGCTACTAAGCCGAAGCTCATGGCCGAGGCCTTGAAGGCCCGCGACGAAGGCGACCTGCAGGCCGCCAAGGCCAGGTTCGAGGCCCTCCTCTCCCTTGACCCCAAGGATGTCGGCGCCATCGAAGGCCTCGCTTCCGTCAATAGCTCCATCGCTGAAGCCGAAGCCGCCAAGAAGGCTGCGGATGCTCCCAAGCCCGATGCGCCTGCCGACGGAGCTGCTTCCAACGACACGCTGCTCGCCCAAGTCGACAAGGCGATCAATGAAGCGCGCCAGAAGTCTGCCGCCGGTGACCACACGGGCGCCCTGGAGCAGCTTGCCGCCGCCGGTGATGCCCTTGCCACGGTCGTCTCGCCTGCCGCCCAATCCCGTCGCGATGCCCTTTCCCTCGCCAAGCAGTCGATCACTATTGTGCGCGATGCCGGTGGCCCCGCCGCTGCCAAGGAAGAAGTCAATCGCCTCGCCCGGGCCAACGCCGATTCCCTCGACAAGCAGGGTGACGTCGTCTCCTCCGCCGAGAGCTTGATCCGCCAAGGCACCGCCGAGTCCATCGACAAGGCCCTCGATCAGCTCGACGCCGCCGACCGCTTGCTCGGTTCCGCCAGCCTCTCCAATGCACGCCTCAAGGAGCGTATCAAGGACGCCAAAGGCAACGCCCTCGCCCGCCGCGCCCTCGTCGCGATTGCCGCCCGTGATATGTCCAAGGCCGCCGCCGTCATCGGCCAGTATGCCGACCTCAAGGGCAAAGACGACGCCTCCGTCGTCCGTCTCCAGAAGGAATTCACGTCCAAGGCGAACGACCCGACCTATCGTAATATCGACGAGCTTTCCCCTGGACTCCGCGTGAAGGATGACAAAGTCAACGAGCTGCTCGTCAAGGGCCGTGCCCGCTACCTCTATGGCGACTATCAAGGCGCCCTCGAAGCTTACCGCGAGGTCCTGCAGTATCAGCCCAACAATTCTGAGTCCAAGGCCTACCAGATTCGCATCCGCGAGATGCTCTCCAGCAACTCCGGCCAGTGGAACCGCGGCGTCACCAAGGGCAAGCTCCTCGAACTCCTCGACGAAACGTGGAAGCTCCCCGAAGTCTTCAATCGTGAAAACGCCAAGATCGATTCCACTAACGGCAATGATCCGGTCATCGAGAAGATGAAGTCCATCCAGCTTCCGGAAGGTTTCATCGTGCGCGACCAGCCGCTCGACCGCGCCTTGGTCCTTCTGTCGACGCAGGCCGCCGCTTTCGACAAGGATCAGAAGGGCGTCAATATCGTCCTCCTCGACCCAGCTAACAAGAACCCCACCGTCAACCTGCAGCTCCGCGGCGTCTCGGTCTATCAGGCCCTCGATTATACCTGTAAGCGCGTCGGGTTCAGCTTCACCGTGGGCTCCGGCGGCATCGTGGAAGTCCGCGAGGACTCCGGCGACAGCCTCAATGAGACCGAAATCTATCCTCTCTCTACGGCCGCTGTCCTCAAGATGACCGGCCTCAGTGCGGGCGGCGGTGGCGGCGGTGGTGGTGGTGCCCCGGCCAATCCTTTCGGCGGCGCGACTGCCGGCGGTGCCAGCGCCGGCGACGGCCAGCGTCCAGAAGAAGTCGCCATCCGCAACTTCCTCACCCGCTCCGGCGTCTCCTTCGAGCCTCCGGCTACCTTGTCCTACGACGGCACGAACCTGATTGTCTATCAGACCCGAAGGAACTTGGACCGAGTCCAGAACATCATCCGCCGTTACTCCGACATCAAGCAGGTCCACATCGAAGCCAAGTTCATGGAAGTCGAGCAGAAGGTCCTGAACGAGCTCGGGGTCAATTGGGGGATTAATGGCGTCACGCCTCGAGTCACGGGCACAGTTCCGACGTATGTAGATTTACCGCCTGTCGTTGGCTCGCCAGCCGGGACGCCTGGAACCCGTTTCTTCACGGATAACGGTTCTCCTGCCCAAGGCGGCCAATTGGTTACACGTGCGGAGTCGGGCCTGCGTTCCGTCAACAATGTCTTCCAGCAGAACAATACTCCCGGCAAGGCACTGGTGGTCACCACAGGTACCACCAGCCAGACATTCCCCCAGAACGCTCCGGCCTTCCCAGGAGGGCCCAACCTCGGCAATGATGCTTACACCTTTGGCGGGAGAGTGGGGGTCCTTGGTTCTTATGACCTCAGCGTCTTTGTTCGTGCTATTGAGCAGAGCAATGGAGCCGATCTGATGTCTTCGCCGAGCCTTACAGTTCTCGATGGCAAGACCGCCGTCATCAAGGTGGCCCAGCTTTTGCGCTACCCGCAGGCTTACGGCGATGTTCAGTCTAATGTCGGCAACGGCGGCGGCGGTACCATCACCACGGCCGCCAGCTCGGTGGCCATCACGGCTGGCACCCCCCAAGACTTCACCGTCCAAGAAGTCGGTGTGACGCTGGAAGTCACCCCGACCGTCGGGGCCGACGACTCGATCGCGCTCAACCTCAGGCCCAAGGTGACCGAGTTTGAAGGCTTCGTCGAATACGGCGGGACCTCTGTCGCCATCTCCGGAGGGTTGACCGTCACCGTACCCTCGGGCTTCTTCCAGCCGATTTTCAGTACGCGTGAAGTCCAGACGGACGTCACCGTCTTCGATGGTGCCACAGTCGTCATCGGTGGCCTGACCCGCGAAGAAGTGAAGACCGTCGAAGACAAGGTACCGTTCCTTGGTTCGATGCCCCTCATCGGTGCCGCCTTCCGCTCCACCGGCAAGAGCGTCAGCAAGCGAAGCCTCATGGTGTTCGTGACCGCGAATCTGGTTTCTCCGGGCGGCGCCAGCCTCCGGAGCAGCCATCCCGGCATGCGCGCTGGCTCCACCTTCTCGAACCCGACGATCATCTCTCCCGGTGGTGCGGTTTACCGCGAGCCGATCGAAGTCGCCGCACCCGTGGCTCCGGCTCCGGTCGTCATCGAGCCAGCGAAGTAAGCCTTTCCCGCTGTTTCGCGCCAACGGGCCCGCCATTCGGCGGGCCCGCTTTTTTCTCGATGGTCGGACCTGGCCGAGCGACACTCTTCCCATGCGCTGGCTGCTGATCGACGGCTTCAACCTGGTCTTCCGAAGTCACTTCGCGATGGAGCGTTCCAACCTCCGCCGGCAAGCCGACCAATTCCCGACCGGCGCGCTCCATGGGTGGATGAAGTCCTTGCAGGACCTCCGTGAAGGGGAGAAGCCAGACCGCTGCGCCGTCTTCTTCGATCTTGGTGGCTCCGATCGTCATCTCGCCGTGCTGCCCGAATATAAGGCCCAACGGGATGAGACCCCGGACGAGATCGTCCAGCAGCTACCGGAGATCAAACGCCTCACCGCTCTCCTCGGTTTCCAGGTCTTTGAGCGCCGGGGCGTCGAGGCAGATGACCTCATCGCCACGGCCGTACGCATCCTTTCCGCAGCCGGTGACGAGTGCGTGATCGTCAGCGCCGATAAGGATTTCGGCCAATGCGTCGGCGGTCCCGTCAGCCAGCTCGCCCCGCCGCCCACCGCCAACCCCGCGCTCGGCTGGCGGCGACTCGACCCAGCGGCCGTGACCGAGAAATTTGGCGTCCCGCCGGAGCGAATCGCCGACTACCTCGCGCTCGTGGGCGACGCCTCGGACAATATTCCTGGGCTCAAAGGCGTCGGCCCGAAGACCGCCGTGAAGTGGCTGACGGAATACGGGGACCTCGGCGGCGTGCTGGCGGCCGCCGACACGCTGCAACCGGAACGCTTCCGCGAGCAGGTGAAGGCCGAGGCCGAGCGCATCCGCGGCAATCTCAAGCTCGTCACTTTCCAGACCGACTTCGAATTCACGCCCGGCACGCCCGTCGCGGAAGATGTCGACGGCGTGGAAGCATTCCTGACGGAGATGGAGATGCATTCGACGCTCCGGCGTTATCAGACGAAGCATGGGCGGATTGCGGCTGGGCCCGCGCCGACGGCGCCGGCGGTCGAAGCGCCTAAGCCGAAACCACCGAAGGACGCGCAGCAGGGCGAGTTATTCTAGCCAACAAAAAGGCCCGCCGGTGAGGGCGGGCCTGGGGGGAAGGAACCAGCGGGAGCTTAGTTCTTCTTGTCGGCCTTCTTCTCGAGCTTCGGCATCTCGACGACCGGGGCGGCAGCGACGGCCTGCTGCTGCTGGGCGTTGGCGATGAGGCCTTGCACCTGGTTCACTTCTTCCTGGCTGAGCAGGATGACGAACTTGGCTTCGAGGACTTCGACTTCGTAATTATGGGTGATCGAGTAACCGACGCTCTCGGCCATCTCCTTATTGCCTTTGCTCAGGAGTTCGACGGTCTGGTCGAGCTGGGCTTGAATCCGGGTCTTGTCTTCATCCTTTTCGGCGCGCTTCAGCAGCTCGGTGAGCTGGACCGCGGCATCGCGGCGGGCCTGGAGGACCTTGGCGAACTGTTCGAATTGGACGACGAGGTCGAGACCGCGGATTTCGGCGGTCTGCAGGAGGCGACGGTCACCACGAATGACGAGCTGCTCTTCCTTGAAGTCAGCGGAGGAGCGAGCCTTGGCGGCTTCTTCGTCGGAGATGACGGCGAAGAGGCGGAGGGCGGTGTTGACGAAGGTCGCTTGGCGGTTGGCGACGGCCGGGACATTGAAACCCCAGACCTTCGCGAAGACGGCATCCTTCTCGTTGAAGTCCTTAATTTCGGCTTCGCCGACCTTGGTCAGGGCGTCGCGCTCGACGGTCGTGAGGGCGACCTGAATGCGCTGCTGGAGCTGCTGGATGCGACCGAAGTGCTGGCCGAGGGTCTGCAGTTCCTGCTGGAAGCGGGCGAGGGAACCCTGGTTGGAGATCGTGAGAACGACGCGGGCCAGGTTCTGGCCGAGCGGAATGAGCTCGATGACTGGTCCCTTAGGGGCTTCGGTCGGAGCAGTGGGGAGTTCGGTGGCAGGCATGTTCGTGGGGGGCTTGGGGTGGGGTAAGGGGGTTTACTTCTTATCGGCTGCGGTCGGAGCCTTGGCCTCGATGGCCTTCTTTTCTTCTTCGGTGATCTGAACGGCGAGCTTGGCTTCGGAGGGGAGCGTGATGGCCTCAGCGTTGAAATCAAAGCCGCGGGCCTTCTTGAACTCCTCGAGATTGAGGGCCAGGTCGTCCTGAATGTCCTTGATGGCCTTTTCGACCTTCTTCTTGTCGTTGTCGACGGTCAGCCTGGGCTGGACTTCGATGAGCTGCTGCAGCTGCGCCTTGGCGTCGGTGATACGCTTGATGGCAAGACCGAAGGCCTCGACCTCACCCTGGCCGGTGACGGTGTCGCGAATCTGGAATTTCTTTTCGCCGGTCGTGATGATGGTTTCAGGCTTAAAATCCTTGGCGGCGGAAAGCGTGGTGAACTGTTCGTTCGAGATCGGGGTGGCGATCACGGCCTTGGTGGCGATGAATTGATAAGGGCGCTCGATGCTGAAGCCGTTGTAGAGCTTGGTCATCGATTCGCTGTCTCCCTTGAGCTTCGCCTGCTTGGCGGCGATCTCGTGGCCCCGGGCTTCCTTCTCGGGGGTGGTGAGGGCGTTTTCCAAGAACATCTGGAGGCGCTTCAGTTCCTCGACTTGCTGCTGGAGGACTTGGATATTCTTCTGGAAGTTGAGGCACTCGCTGATGTTCCGACCGAGCCAGACTTCGGCGAAGTAGGCCTTCGGTTCGGCCTTGGCGTCGCTGGAGAGCTTGAGCTCCGGCGCCGCCGCCGGGGCCGAGGCGGGCTTGGTGCCGGCCGGTTTGGCTTCCTGGGCGTTCAGCGAAACGCAAAGGGCAGCGATAAGGAAAGAGAACTTGTTCATGGGAGTGGGGAGGGAGGATTAAACATAGGTAAAATCGTCCTCTGGACTACCAAAAAATGGTCAGCCCCTCACTTTTTCGGCGCCTGCAAGGATTGCTCGATAATCTTGGTCAAATCTACCCTTTCGGCCTCTTTTTGGAGTGGTTCGTCGGCCAAGACCGCTCGCACCTTTGGGTGGTCGATGAATCCAGTTAAATCGTTGTTATTCAACAACTCACGAACTTTTTTATCTTCCCAGGCTTGGTAAAGGGTGGGGTGGGCGGCCAGGGCACGTATCTCGGGCTGCGCCATGAGCCGGCGCCGGGCCTCCGGGTTGGCCATGAGCTGCCGGGTCTGCCGGATGAGGGTCCGTTGCTTAGCAGGAATAGGCGACCAGTCCTTAAGGTCGGCGGTGAAGGGGGTGGCGGCCAAGTCGTTCCGGATCTCGACCGACCAGTGGTGCCGGCTGTCGCCGGGCTTTTCGAACAGGTCGTAGACCGAGGCCACGGTCGCGAGCAGGGCGAGGAGAATTAGGAAATAGAGCAGACCGGTCCAGCAGCCCACCAGCGCACCCATGACGGGGCTCTCGGCCTCCTTTTGGTCCGTGGGTGACCGGCCGAGGCGCCAGAGCAGGGCATAGCAGACGAGTCCGGTCGCGCAGGCGAGGCCCACTACGCCGGTGAGGCCGCGGAGCATCCATGGATAAGTGGTGCCTTCGAGCCACGCCAAGCCTAGGTCGGAGCCGAAGAACCAGCCGACGAGCACGCCGCTGGCCAGCGCCACTGGTCCGGCGAGCTGGCGCAGCGGGCCGCGTCGATAGCCACGCCACGCCCCGCGAATCATCAGCAGCGCGAGGATGACGAGAGCGACCCAAAGGGTCCCGGAGAGGTCAGGCGCTTCGGGGTTCATCCGGCTTCGCCGAGCACCTTGCGGATGGACGGTTCACGGGCTTCGATGCTCTCGGCCAACTTGAACTGCACCAGCGCGCGCCGGAGATTGTGGCCAGGATAACGGACCTTGAAGTAGACATCACCGGCGAGGTGGTCGGCCAGGAAGCGGATGCCGAGTTCAAGCGGGATCAGGTGGATGCAGTCGAAGAGATACCGGTGGTCGGCCTGGCTGAGAAAGTCCCGCGCATAGGTCTGATATCCCCTGTAAATCATGGTGAAAAGCTCGTGATCGAAGACGACAGCCCCGAGCTCGGCGGCGTCTTCTCCGGCCGGGTTGCACACGGAGCGCATGGCGTCGCCGATATCATAATGCACCAAGCCGGGCTGGACGGTGTCGAGGTCGACGATGCAGGTCCCCCGGCCGGTGGCCTCATCGATCATGATGTTGCCCACCTTGGGGTCGCCGTGCGTCGTGCGCAGGCCGAGGTCGCCGCGGGCGCGCGCGTCCTCGAGCACAGAACAACGGGCGCGACGAGCTTCGACGAAGCGGACGGCCCGCTTGGCCTCGAGCGAGGCGTCGAGGCGTTCCTGACCCGTGGGCGTCGCGAGCGCCGCGTCCATCTTGGCGAGGTAGCCGGGCGTGACGTGGAAGCCGGGCAGGGCATAGCCGAGTCTTTCGGCGGGCAGGTCGCTGACCATGCGGTGGAAGTGTCCCAGCACGATGCCCGCTTCGTGGGCGTGCTCGGGGTTGCGCACCTTCTCGAAGGCCTGCGCACTCGCGATCTGTGAGATCGCGCGCCAGAGGTCGCCGTCGGCGTCGGTCACCCAGTCTTCGCCCGACTTGGTCTGGATGATCTTCGGAAGCTGCCAGATACGGTCCGCCCCGTCGGCCTCGGCCTCGAGCTTAGAGTGGCAATGGTCGGTGAGCACGCGCATGTTCTGCATGATCACCTCGGGCTGCGGGAAGACCGCCTTGCGGACACGCTGCACGATGAAGCGCTGTTCCGAAAAGGTCGTCCGGAAGATCGCCAGGTAGGTATCGTTGACGTTGCCTGAGCCGTAGGGCTCGACGGTCACGAGGCGTCCCTGGACGTCGAATTGGCGGGCGATGTGGGCGGCTCGCATGGGGCTTTCGCGTCAATTTGTGGCATGTCGCCGGGCTGGCGAGGGCATTCCCGTATCGCCAAGGCTTGATTTTCGTCCCGCCCGCCCCATGGTCAACGTTCCTCTGCGCCGCCACCTTAGCTCAGCTGGTAGAGCATCTCATTCGTAATGAGAATGTCGCCGGTTCAAATCCGGCAGGTGGCTCCAGCGCAGGGGACATTTTTCACCGACCTGTTTGCCCGTCAGGCTTTTTCACCCACCTTCTCGCCATGAGCCGAGCCGATCCACCCTCCCGCCAACAGGATTTGTCCCGTCGTTATGACCGGAATTTCCGGCCGGACGACGCCTACCGGGCGACGCTGCCGGACATGCAGAACAAGGACGCCTCCCTGATCCAGGGGGCTAATGTCCCGATCCAGCACGTCGGTATCTCGGGCTTCCACCTGCCGATGCTCGTCGCCACGCGCGACGGCAAGCCCGCCCCGCTTGAGTGCACGGTGACCGGCTCAGTGTCCCTCGCCGCCGACCGTAAGGGTATTAATATGTCCCGCATCCTGCGGACTTTCTACGAATTCAAGGATCGCGTCCTGTCGCACGAGCTCCTTGAGGAGGTCTTGGTCCGCTATAAGAAGGACCTTGATTGCAGTCGGGCCCGCATCCTCGTCGAGTTCCGTTACCCGATCCTGCAGAAGTCGCTGCGTTCCGGCCTCGAAGGCTGGCAGTATTACCGTGCCATCCTCGAAGGCAGCATCGATGACCTCGACCGTCTCCGCCGTTACGTCCATTTCGACTTCGTCTACTCGTCCGCCTGCCCTTGCTCCGCTGAGCTCGCCGAGCATGCCCGCGAAGAGCGTTCCGTCTACGGCATCCCGCACTCGCAGCGCTCCAAGGCCCGCGTCGTCGCCGAGGTCTCACCTGGCCGCTCCCTCTTTATCGAGGACATGCAGGAGCTCTGCCTCAAGGCTCTCCAGACGGAGACTCAGGTCATGGTGAAGCGCGAGGACGAGCAGGCCTTCGCCGAGCTCAACGGCGCCTATTCCAAGTTCGTCGAGGATGCCGCGCGCGTCGTCTACGAGCAGTTCGACGGGGATGCCCGCGTGCGCGACTTCGTCATCGCCTGCTCGCACCTCGAGTCCCTGCACTCCCACGATGCCGTCTCGGTCATCAACAAGGGCATGCCGAGCGGCCTTTCAGCGGATTTCAGCAATTTTAGAGACCTGATCTGCTAGTCTGCTGACGGCTTGCCCATCTGGGGTGACCGTCATACGGTCACTTTCATGAGGGGGTAGCTCAGCTGGATTCAGAGCAGCAGCCTTCTAAGCCGCCGGTCGCGGGTTCGAGTCCCGCCCTCCTCACCACTTTCCCAGCCCGCCGCCCTTTTCGGGGAGGCGGGCTAATCGTATCCGG